>JAZOSU010000025.1:0-48964 GCA_045657265.1 Eubacteriales bacterium
ATTTCAGGGACGGAGAGGGGCGGTGCGGTAGATGCTGCCTTTTGCTCGAAATCAAGTTCCGTGTCAGGATACATAGGATAAATGAGTGACGGTGTATAATTAAGCCATCTTGCAAGTGGCATTGCAGTTTGGTCTCCACAAAGAACCTTTGGTTGGAATTTTTTAACGAGTCTGGGGATATCCGTAATGTGATCCCAATGTGTATGACCAAGGCATATAATATCACAATTCTCCACAGCCTCCCAAGTCAGGTCGGTACCTACACATTCGGTAGTAAACGGATCAGTGACTACCGTTAAATCGTTGCAACAAATTTGAAAAGAGGTTACTGCTAACCATTTAATTGAAACGCCATATAAATTTTTCATAACGGATTCTCAACGCTTTTTATGATTTATCTAATTTCTTAATAGCTGATTTATACAGTTGATTGCTAATTTTAACCTTTTCTGAATAAGTTGATCACGATTATCAAGCTCTGTCAAGCGCAATTATAAGGTGACAATCATGCTTTTTGCTGCAGGTAAAGAAAATTTTGATTTATTAGATACAAATGTGATGGACCTATATTGAAATACTCGTGTGGGGAAAATCCATTATCCAAAATGAAAAACTTGGGTGCTGTAACCTATGTATTTATCAATGACTCAACCCGCGGATATAGAATATTTATTAAAAACATGCTGAAAACAGAACAATCAATTTCTAAAGAACAATTAAAAGAAGCATCATAAAAAAATACTGCCTCACATTTTAGTGAGGCAGTCTGCACCCGCTATGCGGGAGGATGTTTATTACATTTCAGAACTGTGTTTTACAGCTTTTTTCTTGTTTGACGTTAAAGCAACTTCGCCGTTTATATACATAATTAAAATTCCCAGTAAGACCATAATGGTTGAAGTTTTGATAACAATAGGAATTATTGTTTTATAAAGAAACGTACAAATAAGTGTCGCTGTTTCACCACCAATTATCAAAGCAGCAATATAACCAAAGAAAGTAACACCGCCAACGAACAGAGAAAGCATAATACCAAGTCCGAAAATGTATTTTAATACATTGCTGATTTTTTCAATGATTTCTTTGAATTTCATAGCATTAACCTCCTTACAGTCCAAGAATCGGGAGCCAACCCATAAGTACTACGACTTCTAATATGAATTGAGCTGCAACCCACCACAAATCGTTTTTAACAGTTTTTGAAAAGTCTGATTCAGCGATAGACATACCTGCATAAAGACCAAGTGCAAGGGGAGGGGTAATGCCGCACATAACACCACATATACAAGGGAGCATTGCAGCTGCAAGAAGTGGATTTACACCAACGTTTGCAAGTATTGTTATAAACATAGGTCCGAAAATTACAACCAATGATGAGCCGGGAATTACCATACCCATAAAACAGGTGATTACGCAAACAGCCAAAACAGTTCCGAGTTTGCCGAAATTCCATGATGTAATAATCACGCCAAGTTCTTCAGCAACGTTAAGGTCACTGAAAAGTGCGCCGATCATATATCCGAATACACAAACAACAATAGCCGGTGCAATTGTTTTAACAGAATCACTGAACATTTTAATAAGTGATTTGAATGTTACAACTGATTTATCTTTAGTAATAAGACAAGCATAAATAGCAGAAATACCACCGATAAACAACAAAACAGAATTTGAAAGGTATTTTGCACCTGTTTCTCCAAGTCTTGCGGTAAAGAATGTATCTTTGAAAGCAAAATCGAGTATGAATGGTAAAATGATAATAACAGGAAGTAAAAGACCCTGCCAACCGGTTTTGAGAGTTTCTTTAAGATCAGGAAGCTCATCTTTTGACATTGGTTTTACTTTGTAATATTTACAGAAAGCATAAACCATAACTATTCTTTGAAGTATAAACCAAAGAGAAATTCCCCAAAGAATTATCCAGAACTGACCGGTTGAAATGTTAAGTGTAGGATAAAGTGCAGTAAATGCACCAAGTGCAGCTACTATGTTAGAAGAAGGAGGAATCATATTTCCCATATAACTTGCATTGCTCTCAATGTTTGCGGCAAGCTCTGCAGGGAATCCCGAATGTTTCATAGCGGGTATGGTGATTGCACCTGTTGCCATAACGTTTCCGGGGCCCGAGCCTGATAAGGCTCCCATAAAACCACTTGCAACAACTGCTGCATAACCTGCACCACCTGTAACTCTACCAACAAGTGAGAGTATTACTGCGATACAACTGTCAATGATTTTGGTTTTTGTTAAAAGTATTGACATTGTAACGAAAGCTACCATCGAATAAATAAGAGAGGTGGAAAGACCTTCATTTATATATGTCCAGACGTTTCCCCATGTGTTAGTTACTGCTAATAAAACTATAAAACTGACCAGAACTGATTCATAAATCGGTCTTTTAACAAGCAGAAACCAGATACATATTACCGTCAACATAATGCCCAGATAAATAAGTGAACTTGGCATAGCTAAATCTCCTTTTAAAATTAAGTTATAGAGCCTATTACGTAATGGTTATATTATAATTTGCAATTATAAAAAAGTCAAGGAAAGTTAAAAATGTTATTGCTTTTTGGTTTTTAAAGTGATAACCTAAAGTATATAATGATGGAGGGCAATGTTATGAATTCTCGTCAATTACAATATGCAGTAATGCTTTCTGAGACTGGAAGTTATTCGCAACTTGCTGAAAAACTTAATATTACGCAACCTGCTCTTAGTAAACAGATACTTTCTTTAGAGAAAGAAATAGGAATACAACTTTTTAACCGTAGTAGTGTTCCTGTTACACTTACTGCCGCAGGGGAATATTTTATTCAGGAAGCTAAAAAACTTTTATATAATGAAGATCAGCTTATACGCTCTATGGAGCAGTTTAAATCGGGTGAAAAGGGACGCTTGATAATTGGATCAACTCCTTTCAGATGCACATATCTTATTCCTGAAATTGTAAAAAAAGTACGCGAAAAGTTTCCCGGTATTCAGGTCAAGCTTGTTGAAGAGGGAAGTGACTTGCTTCGTAAAGATGTAGTTGACGGTAAATTCGATTTAGCTGTTGTTAATTTGCCTGTGGATGAATCACAGCTTGAAGTTTTTTCTTTAGAGCCTGATAAACTTGGCTTAGTAATTGCAGATGAACTACTTAATCAGTTTAATAATCTTGTAGATAAGAAAGAAATTAATTTTAAAGAGTGTAAGGATTTACCTTTTGTTGTTGTCGGGGCAAATCAAGATATGAGAATATTGTTTGATAAACTTTGTGTTGCAAATAATATCGAACCCGATATTGCTGCAGAGGTTGTTGGTCTTAATACTGCATGGGAAATGGCGTGCAGCGGTGTTGCAGCAACTTTGCTTCCTCTTCAATTCGTGAAAAATGAAATTTCTGATAGAAAAGTTACGGTTATTGAACTTAAAGATAACGTGTATCTTCGCCAACCCGTTTTAGTTGTAAGGCGCGGTCAATACATTTCTGACTATGCTAAATATGCTATTGATATATTTACAAATAAAAAAGACATTTCATAGGCGTTGTACCCGTAAGGATACAACGCCAGTTTTATTCGCCTTACGGCGAGTTATATTGCTCCGCAGTTATATTCGGCTACCGCCGAGTGATATTGCCTTCGGCAGTTTTATAGGCGAATAAAATAACACTGAAACCGCAAGGTTTCAATATCACTTTTGATTTATCAAAAATAACACTGTGAGACCCGTCTCACAATATCACTATTAAAATTATATTTTTGAGATAGTAAAAACGGATGCGTAGAAATTCTCTACACATCCGTTTAATTTTGTCTCATACTGTAACAAGCAGGGAAAATGTACGGCACATTTTCCAATTCTTAGGAGAACCTAAAACCCTTTTATAAACAAATATCATTAGTTCGATAAATTGGAATTTGACAATTACTTCTTTTGATATTCATATAAACGATATAGCTTTTTTGAGAATCCTCCTGCATAGAGCTTCGCAAAAACGAACCTTTCAAATCCTTTTAACTCGACAATGTATTTTTGCGGTATCATCGTATGTTCTTTTACAAAGAAAAGCTTCTCGCCTTGATAAGCTTGCGGATTATCTATGCCATAAACCTCGGTTACGCCTACATCATTTATAGGGTTTCTTCGCTTTGACATTTTTGCCGCAAAAGAAGTATAGCAATCCACCAAAAGCGCAAGCTTTTCAAAATGAGCGCACAGACTATCTATCATACTTCGCATTTCATCAACAGTCAAGTACATACTCACGCCTTCCATAACAACAATGGCAGTTTTGCTTTCTTTAATATTTGTCAGCCATTTGCAATCTCTTATATCACCTGCAACCATCTGATAGTTCGCTGTTTCGGCATAGTATCGTTTTCTTTCTTCAATAACCTCTGAAAAATCCACGTCGTACCACTTGTGATTTTCAGCTCCAACTCTTATAGCTCGACTATCCATTCCGCACCCGATATGAATAACCACCGCATTCGGGGCATCTGCCATTTGTTGCTTTAGCCATTCGTCAAACACAGCAGAACGAATACCCATATAGTAAGCAAGCCATTTAGACTTTGATTTTCCCTTAAGTGAAAATCCTTCCGCAGCCCAAATTTCTTCGGCTTTTTTATCATCAAGAAACAATCCTTTATTACTCACATACGATTTCCCATATAAAGGGATGTATAATGTCTTGTTCACTCTATTCATACATTCACCTACAAATTCTTATTTATCGGTTAGTTATATTATAGCATAACTCAAACAACAAACAAAGAGAATATTTAAAAATACCCGCAGTTTCAAAAAACTACGGGTATAAGGTTTCATGGCACTGTCCTTAACAGTACAACTCTTAATTGAAATGTCTTTTTTAATTTTATAATAAATCTTTAACAACTTCGGGGAAAGTTCTATAATCGTCTATGGTAAGGTAGGGAAAATCGGATTTATATACCGATTCATCATTTCCGCCCATGCCATAGTCATCGCCTATGAAAACAACTTCATCGTGGTTTAAACCGTTTTCTTTGCAGTAAAGGTCAAGAGCATAGTATTTGTTATAAGGCTTCGGAGCCATATCAAAAGAAGATGAACCGCCTACAAAAACGCTATAGTCTGAAAAAGCCTCTACAACTTCACTATAAATTGCGCGTCTTTTCTTTCTGTCGGGATCGAATGCAAGTTTGTCTTCCTGCTTTGCTTTTGTGCCTAAAACAGGGAAAGTTATACAACCCGAAGAGTGATATTCAACATTTTCTCCTGTGTATTCAGTATATCCGTATTTTTCTCTGAACATAGTAACCTTTTTTTCTGTTTCTTCTCTGTTACAGTCAAAAGACATATCTCTTACTATGTCAAGGTCTTTTGTTTCGGGATTGTATTTTGCGTATTGTAAACCGTAATTACCTATTATATCAATTGGATACTGTTCAAGTTGGTTGAAAATTCTTCTTACCTGACCTGCACCAACCATTAAAAGTTTGTATTTTTCACCAAGGGCGTTAAGAGTTTTTTTGTTTTCGGGAATCATGTGTTCTTTATGCTGAGTAAGAGTACCGTCAAGGTCCATTGCAATAACTTTAATTTTTTTAAAATCCATTTTTATGCTTCCTTTCCAAATAAATCAAAATATAACCAAAGAACAGTGTATCTGTCTTTTAAATCTTTTGCATAAGTAATTGCATCGTTTATTTTTTCTTTGTTATAAAGATTATAAAATTCATTGATATCGAGATCGATTTTTTTGAGGATATCAAGCATTTCCTTTTCGCCGGGGATTTCCCTCAGAATAGCTTTTATTTCTTTTTCATTTTTAAGATATACAGGCATTCTGTCATTTGTGTATCTGCCCATTTTATCCTGAAGAGCAATGCAACCGTCAGCAACAGATTTATATACTCTGCTCATTTCATTTACATATTCTTCGCGTGGCATATTAAATTGTTTTTCAGGAAATGCGGTATTGATTATTTTTTCTCTCAACTTAGCGGTAAGTACTGTGGAATATACAACGTCAATACCGTGTGGAAAATACTCTTCGTTATTGATTATACCTGTTATTTCAAAAAAGTGCGAGAAATGATGTTCGCTACCTGATGCCGGTCTTGATGTTTTTGCAAAACTCATAGCAATACCAACAATTATGAGCGCTTCCATAAGAGTTTTTACACTATCTTCGTCTCTTTCTAAAAGCTTTTCAGCAAGGGGAAGAGTCTTAAGAAGCATATCATATGTCATATCATATATGTACTGGCAAAAATATTCATCATTTACTACATGGCTGAGCTTCCAGTCATTAAGAGCAGAATATTTGCCGATAATATCACCGTATCCGGCTTTGATCATTTCCATCGGAGCATTTTTAATGACTTCGGTGTCGGCTAAAATAGCAGAAGGAACTTTTGCTGAATACGTAACTTTCATACCGTCAGTTATCATAGCGGCACCGTTTGATGCATAACCGTCCATTGACGGTGCAGTTGCAACAATATAATAAGGAACCTTGCTTTCAAATGAAACGTATTTACATAAATCCTGAATAACACCAGAACCTATACCGATAATAAGCTGATTGTCGTTAAGCTTCTCAGTTACTGTAGCTATGGCTTCTTCGTTAGGAATAAGAATTTTTTTACCTGTAAAAACAACCTTGCTTATTGTTTTATCTTTAAGAGCTAAGACAACTTTTTCGCCGCAAGAAGCAAAAGTGTTTTCATCTGCAACAAGAAGAATTTTTGTGATATCTTTGCACATTTCTGTAAGTCTTGCACAGGCATTTTTTTCAATGTAGACATATTTGATATCGCATTCATGTCTTTCGCCGCAAGAACAATCAATTCCTTTTAAAAGATTATTAATATCCATTTTGATATTTCCTTTACAATTTTTTATTTATATATTATAATCAAAAGAGCAACAATAAGCAATAGTTGAGTATAAAACAGTCATAATTTGAAAAATTTACATTTATTTTTGAATAAATGAGCAAAAATGAGCAATAAAGGATGCGCGTTATGTTAAAAACAGAAAGAGAAGAACAAATAATCAATATTCTGAGAAATTCAGGCTTTGTTACAGTAAAGAATTTAAGTGAGATTCTTTTTGCAAGTGAATCAAGTATCAGACGTGATCTTACACATCTTGAAAACAAAGGGATAGTCAGCAGAAGTTATGGTGGGGCAACTTTAATAACTGCTAATACTAATGTTTTACCTTTTTATACAAGGGCTTTCAGTAATATTGAAGAAAAGAGAAAAATTGCAAAAAAAGCAGTTACATTAATACGAAAAGGGGATATAATTTTTTTAGATCAATCTTCAACTTCATTCTTTTTAGCAAGAGAAATATGTAATATCAAAGGTATTACTGTTGTTACAAATAATACGGAGATTCTTAATTATTTATCTGAGTACGATATAACTGTTCATTCTTCGGGCGGTGTTTTGAGTAATGAAAACAGAAATTGTCTTGTTGGACGCAATGCACAGAAAACTTTTGAAAATATTTATGCTGATATTTGTTTCTTTTCTGCAAAGTCATTGTCGTCTGATGGGGTTATATCGGATTGTACTGAACAAGAGGTTTTTGTAAGAAATTCTATGCTTGAAAATGCTGACACAAAAGTATTTCTATGTAACAGCGAAAAATTTGATACACATTCTATTTTTAAACAGTGTACGTTAAGTGACGTTAATTATATTGTTAGTGAAACTGATAATCTGCAAAGATTTAAAACCCTTTATAAAAAACTGAATACGCTTTAAAAAAGTAAAAGCATCACATTTGTGATGCTTTTTTGTTAAATTAAAAAATTGAGCAGAGTGAAAATTATAGGTATAGTTATGATTGACAGTATATGTGATACCAGTGCCATACCTGCTGCGGTTGTGGTATCCTTTCCGTAAGCGCTCGGTATTACTATTGTATTAAGTCCTAATGGCATTGCAAGGGTACATATAGTGCAAATTATATATGTTTTATCAATGTTAAATGATTTGAGTAAGAAGAAAACGCCGAGACCTATCAATGGATAAAGAAGTAATCTATATGCACTCACTGCATAAATTCCGGGACGTTTGAGAACTTTCTTGAGATTAATTTCTGCTAAAGTTATACCTGTAAGAAGCATTGCGATAGGTGACATACAATCACCGCAAACGGCAATAAGGCTTACAACGCTGTTTGGAAGAGAGAGTTTGAAAGAGCTTAATGTAATTCCAAGTGCCATTCCTATAATCATTGAAATGAACATAGGATTAACAAATGATTTAAGTCTATCTTTTATAGTTGCTTTGTTTTCTGAAGGAAGCAACAGCGCAGGCACACCGTATAAATATATAAGACTCCATAAAGCTAATGTGAAGATTATATAATTTGTGAAATGTTCGGGAAATAATGCGCTAACAACAGCATTTCCCATAAAAGCAAAATTACTGAAACATAACCCGTATGCGTATATTTTTTGTGTGTATCGGTCTTTTGAAAGCGTTTTTACAATAAGTAATGTTATCGGAATTACAATAAGTTCAACAATTAAACTGAAAAACAATATTTTCCAAGCGCTTTTCATAGTTTCTGATGTGAAATTCTTTATAAAAGTACCCATTATAAGAGCAGGAATAAATATTGTGTTTTCAAGTTTTGACAGTATTCCTGCAGTTCCTTGTGGCACAGCATTTACCATTCGTACAATGTAGCCTATGATTATAAAACCGAACAAAAAAATCATTTGTTCTACAGTTGCTGAAAAAAGTTCCATAAAGATGCTCCTTAAGCTATGTTAATATTATCGACAGTTATTGTGTAGTAACTGTTATTTAATGTATCAATCACGTAAATTGGTTCAAAGGAATAATTTCCGCTAAACTTACTTCTACATACGATTTTGATTTCCTGATTGTTTTTGTATAGTTGCAATGAAACATTAGTACCATCAGCAAAACATTTACCGTCTGCTTCGGCTATATTACAAGAAATAAACTCACACGAATAGGGAAGTTTGATTGTTAAAGAATTGTTACTGCCAAGCTGTTCGGGCAGAGACAGAGACAAATTAATTTCAACAGTTTTTTCTGAAACAGAAACGTTTGAGTAATTGCCTGTGACATTTGTGTTTTCAACATAAATGTCGGGAATGTAAGAAGATTCTGTATATCCGTTCACAATCATAACACTGACACCGTCTTTAGGAGTGATTTTAATATCTTTTAAGTCTTCGTGCTTTATTCTTCTTGCATATACTTCATTTTTTGAATATGTGATTGTTTCTTTATTTCCATCAGCGTATTCAAGTATGACTTTGTTTTGTCCATTAGTACCAACAGACCAATTTTTAATAAAAGTTAAAAGTGAATAAGAATGATTTTGAGTATAAAAATCGTCATTTATAAGTGTTTTTGCAAATTCTTTTGCAGTATTGACGGAAATTTTACTGCATAACTTAGCTGTTATTACCGTGAAATAGATTTGATTGTCGATTGTACCCGATGCATCAAAGTAAGCCATTGAATTTTCAACTTTGACTTTATCAACAATGTATTTGTTATAAATTTCATAAGCTTTTGTATAGTCGCCTGCATACGAAAAACCTAAAGCAAGATAAAGTTTCTCCTGATAGTTGAAACTATCAATCTGATCATAAAGTGCTAAAAGTTCATTCAAAACCGGCTGACCAAGGGCAGAGAGACTGTAATAACATAAAATTTTTGTCAGATTACCATTATTTGAATTAATCTGATTATTGAAGTAGTTAACATAAGCTTGGTTATCAACAAATTCGTTGGCTATAGATATAAAATCGGATAATTCGGTTAAATTATCTGTTTTAAAATCATTTATTACCTTTTTTAAATACGGTGAAATTTCGTTATTATATAATATTGAAAAGGCTAAATCACCTGAAAAACCGTATTCACTGCGATTTAATATTGTATTTGCAACTGTATAAAAGAATTCATAATCTTCGTCATAAAAGATAAGATCGGCATCTGAAACAAATAAACTACTATCTAATATAACTTTGTTTTCAATAAATTCTTTTATTTGGTGTTTAGTAAGTGAATATGAAGATTTTACGGTAAAAGTTTTAGTTGTGTTTTTGTTTGTATCACACGTACAGGAAATAGACATGGTATAATCTCCGACAGAGAGTTTTCCGAAATTAAGTTCTGAATATTCTTCAAAATTAATATTTCCGTATAATGTTTGTATAACAGAATCATCTTTTGTGAGTTTAGCGGTATACTGACAAAGAAAATTTTCGTCAAAATGTTCAGATTTCACTGAAATTATAGCATCGTCTGTATCTTTTATTTCATCACTTATATCAATTAAAAACGAATTTGAAAATTTATATGTAAAGTCATTCAGCTTGTCGACAATAATGTTGTTTTCAAGAATTTTGTCGAAATTCTGTGAAATATCCGTGTAATTTTTTGCGGTATGTGTGTTTATTCTGCACACATATGATTGTGAATCAGCAGCTTTGATAATCAGATATTTGAAATTATTCTTATCGAAATCAAATGGAAAAGATGCTATTCCGTTATCATTTGTACTTTCGGGTTGAAATCCTGAAAACAGTATATCGGCATGAGAAATAGGGTGATTAGTTACCTCGTTAATTACTGTAAAAACATATTTTTTATTTGTTTTAATGTATAAATTTAGATCGGTTATTTGTATTGGTTGATAGAAAATGTTGTTGCCTATGGCAATTTGCGATATATAAAAGCCTTTTGGTAATGTTTCAGGATAATTTATTGAAGCAATATTATCATTCCACTCGATTTTCTCTGTAAAGCTACTGAACTTGTCAAGGTTTTTTATATCTTCGTAGATAGCGTGAGAAATTATGTTGTCTGAAACATGTGATTTATGTAGTTCGGCAAATTCTTCGGCAGATGCCACGGAATAAATATCTATATTTGCGAATTCATTTTCACTGTTTTCTGTCATAATTTTAACGTTTGGAACAGTTACAAAGCTAAATGTTGATATCATATCAATGGAATCAAAAAGAATTTTAGATTTATTTTCGTTAGTACTTTTTCTTATAAGCGAAAAAGAATAATCATTTTCTAATTCGTTGTTTTGTCCGCCGGTGATTGAACTGTTTATTGTAACCGTATAAAGAATGTTGCTTTGATAATCGTCAGATGGGATAAACTTCCAACGATTGCCGTAATGCTCAAACGTACCTGAAATTGCGGGTTTTATAGAAAAATTTTCAACAAAGTTCTCTACGTTTGTATGTGAAAAATCAATATGAATTTCTTCGTTTGGAGTATTTATTTCCAAATTGGGATAGTGTGATTTTATTTCGAATTTGGTTCCAGTCTGAAAAGCCCAACTGTAAGACGTTTTGTTTCCGTTTATGGATTTCACCGAATAGAGAGTATTGCTTTTTAATTTTGATGCGAAATTAATTTTAAACGTATTACCCGATGTTTTTACTATTTTGTAGTTAACTTCCGGAGTTATTTTCAGATTTTTCTGCAGTTCTTTTTTTGATACAGACTTCACAGTTGTTATTTTGAGCGAAGCTTCATTTGAAATGAAATTGTTATTAATCTCTGTTGCCTCAACATCGCAAATCAAACTGCTTGATGACAAATTAGATGGAAGTGAATTTTTTTTACCTAAAGGCAAAATCATCATAGTACAATAAACTATCATTAATGAAATGATTATACAAAATAATGAAACTGAAAAACAGATAACATTTTTATTTGATTCTTTTTTGTGCAGTTTTATTGCGTTTTTCTTGATTTTATCCTTATTTGGATGGACGGTATATTTCAAATAATTTAAAAGTTCATAATAAGTCATATCAGTTGTTGTCCTCGCTTTTTAATATTGAGGTTTTTAAAAAAGAATCTCTTATTTCTTTTAGCAGAGTAAACAAGATATGTGTTACTGTGTCGTCTTCTGTCTCTAAAAGATTAGCAATTTGTTTAGCATTATAATTGCAGTAGAAATACAAAATAAATATTTTTCTTTTTGTAATATGTTTGTTCATGACGAAAGAATAAATTTTTTTGTTAAGTTTACTTTCCAAGAAATCTGTTTCACTTATATCAAAGTCGGTTTCTAACAGTTTGTCCACCGATTTTTGTGTTTTTCTGATTTTGCTATCTATACAAAAATCATCCTTTTCTTGAGGCAGATAATTTTTCATAGATTCTTTTAAAGCTTTTAGAAATGTAATTTCTATTTCATTTTTGCTACATGAATTGCATTTCAAAAAATAGCGATACATTTCACTGTAGGTTACAGACAGGATTTTTTCGACGTTATCAAGACTGCCTGTTTTTCCGGCAATAAATGCAATAGCATCGTTGTAGGTAGAATCATAAAGTATATCAAAATTTTTTATAGCTTCGCTTTTTTTCATTAATGAAAGTATTCTCCGTCAAGAAATTTGTCAGATAATATGATAATGCAATTGAATGTTTATGTCAACAAGATAAAAAATATGAAAAAACTATTTATTTATTAATATTTATATGTTATAATTATTAATCAAATAAGTATTGGCGGTTTTATATGATAATTTTAGGTATTGATCCCGGATATGCAACAATCGGTTATGGTGTAATTGAATATAATGGCAAAAATTTTAAAACTATGGATTATGGAGCTGTTACAACTCCTGCAGGGCTTGATTTTAACAAACGACTTGCAATGATATATGACGGAATTTGTGAATTGTGTGAAACATTCAGACCTGATGCTGTGTCTGTTGAGGAGCTTTTTTTTAATACTAATTTAAAAACAGGTATTGCTGTTGCTCACGGAAGAGGGGTAATTTTACTTGCAGTGGAAAAGAGCGGTATAGAATTTTTTGAGTATACTCCGCTTCAGGTGAAACAAAGCGTTGTCGGTTACGGCAGAGCTGAAAAGAAACAAGTAATGTTGATGACACAGAATTTACTGGGTCTCGAAAAAATACCAAAACCTGATGATGCGGCTGATGCACTTGCGCTTGCTATATGCCATGCTCATTCCGCCAAATCAAGATTGTTGGGTTTGATATAAGGAGGAAATATGATCTATTCACTTAACGGAATAGTTATTGATAAACTTAATGACAGAGCAGTTATCGAATGCTCGGGGGTCGGATATGAAGTTCAGATGACGAGAAACGGACTTAATGCACTTGCCCCCAAAGGTGAAAAAGCTTTTGTTCTTATACATATGGTTGTAAGGGAGGATAGCGTTGAATTGTTTGGATTTGTTAGTGCCGAAGAAAAAGATTGCTTTAAAATTCTCCTTGGAATATCAGGTATAGGTCCGAAAGCGGCAACAGCTGTTTTATCAGAATTGACACCGGGAGAACTTGTTTCAGCAGTTGCAACAGGTGATACTGCATTGATAACAAGAGCTCAAGGTATAGGACCAAAAGCTGCTCAGCGAATAATATTAGAGCTTAAGGATAAGCTTAAATCCATATCAGCTGTTCCTGTTAAAACTCAGCCGGTGTCAAAAGGAAGCGGCGCAAAATCAATTGAGGCTATTGATGCACTGATGACTCTCGGTTATACTCAACACGAAGCTAAACGTGCAGTTTCTTCTATGGATATAACCGATATGAGTGTGGAAGATATAATAAAAGTTGCTTTAAAAGCTATGATGTGAGGTAGTAAATGATAGAATCTGAATTTGAAGAAAGAATAGTAACGTCTACGCTCACAGGTGTAGATAACGATATTGAAGAATCGCTCAGACCGAGAAAAATTGATGAATATATTGGTCAGACGAAAGCAAAAGAAAATCTTAATATTTTCATAGAAGCTGCAAAACAGAGAGGGGACAGTCTTGATCACTGCTTGCTTTATGGACCTCCAGGACTCGGTAAAACAACTCTGGCGGGTATTATAGCTTCAGAAATGGGAGTTAATATCAGAATCACATCGGGTCCGGCTATTGAAAAACCGGGTGATCTTGCGGCAATTATTACGAACTTGCAACCCGGTGATGTGCTGTTTATAGACGAGATACACCGTCTTTCAAGAGTGGTTGAGGAAATTCTTTATCCTGCAATGGAAGATTATGCGGTTGATATCATAATAGGTAAAGGTCCTTCTGCACGCAGTATAAGAATAGACCTGCCTAAATTCACTCTTATTGGTGCCACTACAAGAGCGGGTCAGATTTCATCTCCTCTCAGAGACAGATTTGGTGTTATGTTAAGACTGGAACTTTATAATGCTGAAGAACTTTGTGATATAGCAATCCGTTCTGCCGGAATATTAGGAATACCGATTGAACGTGAGGGTGCTATGGAAATTGCGATGCGTTCAAGAGGAACACCTCGTATTGTAAACAGACTTTTAAAACGTGTAAGAGACTTTGCGCAGGTTAAAGGAAAAGGCGTAATTGACAAGAAAATTGCAAGAATGGCACTTGCTGCTCTTGAGATAGATGAACTCGGGCTTGATAATATTGATAGATTAATGCTTACGAGTATTATCACTAACTTTGGTGGAGGACCTGTTGGTCTGGAAACTCTTGCTGCAACAATAGGTGAAGAAGCAGTTACTTTGGAAGATGTTTATGAACCATATCTTTTACAGATGGGATTTATTTCAAGAACTCCGAGAGGAAGAACTGCAACTGTTAACGCGTACAGGCATTTAGGCATGCCTTATAATGGAAATGATCAAGTTACATTTGATGTATAGAAAGGTTATATATGTATTTAGCAAGTGAATGGAAAGATTATAAACTTATAGATGTTTCAAACGGTGAACGTTTGGAAAAATGGGGAGACTATATACTTATCCGTCCTGATCCACAGGCTATCTGGGACAGTCCACGCAATAATCCTTTGTGGAAAAAAGCAAATGCACATTATCATAGATCTAAAAGCGGCGGCGGAAGTTGGGATATTTTCAATTTGCCGAGTAGTTGGACAATAAACTATAAAGATTTGACTTTTAATATAAGACCGATGAATTTCAAGCACACAGGGATTTTTCCCGAACAAGCAGTTAATTGGGATTTTATGAATGGGTTAATCAGAAATTCAGGTAGAAAAATAAATGTACTTAATCTCTTTGCATATACAGGCGGAGCTACAATGGCTTGTGCGAGTGCAGGAGCTTCCGTTTGTCACGTAGATGCATCAAAAGGTATAGTTCAGCTTGCAAAAGAAAATGCAGAAAGTTGTAAACTGCGTGATAAACCTGTAAGATACATCGTTGATGATTGTATAAAATTTGTTGAGCGGGAAATACGCAGAGGAAATAAATATGACGGTATAGTTATGGATCCCCCGTCATACGGTAGAGGCCCCGGTGGCGAAGTGTGGCAGCTTGAAGATATGCTGTACGGTTTTGTTAAAAAATGTACACAGCTTTTATCAGATAAACCATTGTTTTTTATTTTGAACTCATACTCAACCGGTCTTTCTGCTTCTGTAATGGAATATTTGCTCAGAACTTGTATTGATAAAAAATACGGCGGAACTTTTGAAAGTTCAGAAATAGGTTTACAAACTGAAAAGGGTCTTGCATTTCCTTCTGGCTCTGTTGCAAGGTGGTATTCGAAATGATAGATGTTCAGAATCTTAAGTTTTCTTACAATTCCAATGACGAAAATCTCGTTCTTGATGGAATTGATTTAAAAATAGAAAAAAATACTTTTGTTGCAATTTTAGGTCATAACGGTTGCGGAAAAAGCACTCTGGCAAAATGTTTCAGCGGTGTTTTGTTACCGTGCGGAGGAAAAGTATACGCATATGGAATAGATACCTCGGATGAGAAGAACTTGATGGATATACGTCAAAATGTGGGGATGGTATTTCAGAACCCTGATAATCAACTCATTGCTACAGTCGTTGAAGAAGATATTGCTTTTGCTCTCGAGAATCTTGGCGTTCCTCACGATGAAATGGTCAAACGTGTTGACGAAGCTTTGGAAATAGTGGGAATGACTGAGTATAAATATCACGCTCCCCATAGATTGTCCGGAGGTCAGAAACAGCGTATTGCAATTGCAGGCATAATTGCAATGAAACCTAAGTGTCTTATTTTGGACGAGCCGACCGCTATGCTTGATCCTAAGGGCCGAAAGGAAATAATGGCCACTATTAAACGATTGAAAAAAGAACAGGGAGTTACAGTTGTTCTTATTACTCATTATATGGACGAAGCTGTTCAGGCGGACAGAGTTGTTGTTATGGATAAAGGAAATATTCTTGTTGACGGTACTCCCGAATATGTATTTCAAAACGTAGGATTGCTTCATAGTGTATCCCTTGACGTTCCACAGGCTACTGAACTTATGTATAAACTTCGCTCTCACGATATAAAAGTACCTATATCTGTTCTTAATGAAAAAGACTGTGTGAATGTCATTGCCGATCTTTTGGAGGGTAAAATTGATTATTAAAACAGAAAATTTAACACATATATATGGATCAGGAACACCTTTTGAAAAAGTTGCCCTCGATAACATAAATGTATCTATAAAAAAAGGTGAATATGTAGGAATAATAGGTCATACAGGTTCCGGAAAAAGCACGTTGATTTCTCATTTTAATGCTATTTTAAAGCCTACGTCCGGTAAAGTTTATGTTGATGGGGAAGATCTTTGGCAAGAAGATAAATCTAAACGTATTGCTACAAGATTTAAAGTGGGACTCGTTTTTCAATATCCTGAATATCAGTTGTTTGAAGATACTGTTTTTAACGATATTGCTTTTGGTCCAAAGAATATGAAACTGGATGAAAATGAAATTGAAAAAAGAGTTAAAACGGCTATGGAATTTGTTGGACTTGATATGAGTTTTGCCGATAAGTCTCCTTTTGAGCTGTCAGGAGGACAGAAAAGACGTGTTGCAATAGCAGGTGTTATGGCTCTTTCTCCTAAAGTTCTTATACTTGATGAGCCTGCAGCAGGTCTTGACCCTAAAGGTCGTGATGAAATTCTTGCAAGAATAAGAGAATATCATCAGCAAACCGGCAGTACAGTTTTGCTTGTGTCTCATTCTATGGAAGACATAGCTGAAAATGCTGACAGCATTGTTGTTATGAATAACAGTAAATGTATGCTTCACGATAGTGTTCAAAACGTTTTTGCTCAGTCACGTATGCTCGAAAAAATCGGTCTTGATATTCCCCAGATTACAAAAGTGTTTATTTCGTTAAAAGATATGGGATATAACGTATCTGAAAATGTATATACAATAAAAAAAGCAGAAGAGGAAATTTTAAACTGCCTGAAAGGCGGTGACATAAAGTGATAAAAGATATTACGATAGGTCAGTATTTTCCGGGTGATTCACAAATTCATAAAATGGATCCAAGAATGAAAATAATTTTAACTGTATTTTATATAGTGATTTTGTTTTGCGTTGAAAATTTCCTTGGTTTTTTAGCGGTTTTTACATTGCTTTCTTTGGTAATATATATATCTAAAATCCCTGTGAAAATTGTTGCAAAAAGTATTAAACCTTTGATGTTTATAATAATTTTCACTGCTGTATTCAACATATTTTACGGTGATGGTCCTGCTGTTTTTCAAAACGTGTCATTTTTAGGTTGGTTGACTTGGGAAGGAATTAGAAATGCAGCTTTTATGGTTATTAGGATTACACTTCTCATAATGGGTACGTCTTTTATGACATATACCACAAGCCCTGTAATGCTTACAGATGCCATAGAAAGACTTATTATGCCGCTTAAATATCTTAAAGTTCCTGTTCATGAACTTGCTATGATGATGACTATTGCAATGCGATTTATTCCTACACTCATAGATGAAACAGAAAAGATAATGAACGCACAAAAAGCAAGAGGTGCGGATTTTGAAACAGGAAACATAATAAGACGTGCAAAAGCTTTAATACCGATTCTCATTCCGCTTATAGTTTCAGCTTTCAGAAGGGCAGAGGAACTTGCGGATGCAATGGAGTGTAGATGCTACAATGGAGGAGAGGGAAGAACAAGATACAAAATTTATAGTTTTTCTTTTCGGGATTACGTTGCAGCTGCTTTGTTTTTGATTTTAACAGTTTTGATAATATTTTTTAATTTGCTATAGGAGTTTTTGTGAGTAGATTACTTGTTAAACTAAAATATAACGGTGCAAAATACGTTGGTTGGCAGGTTCAGAAAAACGGTCTTAGTGTACAGGAATGTGTCCAAAACGCTATTGAAAAGGTTTACGGAAAACGCGTTGACGTTACCGGTTGTAGTCGCACAGATAGCAGCGTGCATGCAAATGGATACTGTTTTTGTTTTGAACCACCTAAAGACGTTGATCCTTATCGTGTCCCGCTTTCGTTGAATTCTGCTTTACCTGAAGATATCAGTGCTTTTGAGTGCCAAGCTGTAGATGATGATTTTCATCCGAGATACAGTGCGAAAGCAAAGGAATATATTTACAAAATATACGATGGTAGATTCAGAAATCCGTTTCTTGAAGGTCTTGCGTATCATTATATCGGTACTTTAGATGTTGAAAAAATGAACAGAGCCGCAAAAGGTCTTATAGGAACGCATGATTTCCGTTCTTTTATGGCATCAGGTTCTAAAATCGTTGATACTGTAAGGACCATTTACTACTGCGATGTTTATCGTAACGGAGATTGTATTGAACTTAAAATTTGCGGTGACGGTTTTTTGTACAAAATGGTCAGAATAATTGTCGGGACTTTGATTGGGGTAAGCGAGGGCCGGTTTTCCTGTGAGTCAATAAAAGATATAATTGACGCTAAGAACAGGATAGCAGCAGGGAAAACTGCTCTGCCGACAGGTCTTTATCTTAATAAAGTCTTTTATGATATCGAGGAGGTGAAGTCGGTTGAAAGATAAAAATGATTCATTTGAAAATGAATACGAATCAGTTGATGATTCTTCTGAAAGAAATGAAAAATTCAAATCCGGAATAAGATTTGCAAGATTTCTTCTTTTACTGATAATGGTTCTGTCTGCGCTGGTTCTTTTGTTTGCAAACAAGAATAAAATAAGTGTCGATAATTTTAAACGCCTTGCTGCTAAAATTGATATTGGTATGTCTTCTGCAGCAAAAACAGATAAAGCTCAAATCGATTTTGATTATGATTCCAGTAGCGTTATTGGCGTGTACAAAGATGGAATAGCAAGAGTTACTACTGATAGTTTATCTATAATCGATAATATGGGTACACAGTTTCAGAATGTTCTTACCGGTTTTAATACTCCTGCTTTGATTACAACCGATAAATATGTTCTTGCATACGACAGAGGCGGAAATAAACTTATTGTAACTAATTCGTTTACTGTTTTGTTTGAAGAACTTTTTGAAGATAATATTGTAAATGTAAACATTAATTCCAATGGATATATTGTTGTTATTACAGAAAGTCAGGCATATAAGAACAAACTTATTGTTTATGATTCTGAATTTAAAGTGGTTTATAAAATTAACAGTATGTCCCGTTACTTCATATCTGCTGATATTTCTGATAACAATAAATATATTGCGGTTTCGGCTTTGTATGTTGAAAACAATAATGTTTTACCACAGGTGGTTTATTATAAATTAACATCTGAAGAAAGCGTATGGAATTTTGATTATCAGGATTCTGTTGCTGTTTCTGTTACTGCTAAAAATGACGGTAGCGTTCTTTCTTTGTTTGAGTGGGGAATTTCTATTGTTGATTCAAAGGGGAAAGAGAAATATAGATTTGAGTTTGGCAACAAAATTCTTCAATGTTGTCATATAGATGACGGAAGATACAATGTTGTTGTTTTGTCTGAAAGTCAGAGTGGAAATTCGGAAATATATGTTTTTGATAATAACGGTAAAAAAATCGCAGATATAATGACTGATTATAATGTTTTATCTGTTGATGTATGTTCTGACAGAATAGTTACGGCATCGATAGATAAGATATTTATCTACACTGCGAGCGGAAAAAAGATATCAGACAGACCAAATACCAATGACGGTAGTATGGTGTTGTTTTCTGACAAAAATTCAGTACTTAGCATTAGTTCTTCTAATGTGGTGTATAATGTCATAAATTAAGAAAGGAATCTTGTTATGAATATTTTTATTGATTTAATTTTAATTGCTATTTTAGTTGTTTCTTCATTTTTTGCAGCTAAAAAAGGTCTTATCGGTACTATCTTCAGTCTGCTTAGTACTTTAGTTGCAATTATACTTGCTGTTGTAATCAGCACTCCGGTGTCAAATTTTGTTGATTCTCAGTTTGTTAATCCATCTGTTAAAAAATACATACTTACAGCTGTTGATAACAGTTCAATAGGAAAAAGTTATGACGATGCTATAAATTCTATTGATGTTGTTTCTAAAATTAAAGAAATGCCTGATCAACTTGAGGGTATACTTAATATGGCGGGTGTAAATGTAGATGAAATAGTTAATAAAGCAGAAAACACAAAAAATAACGCAGCTGAAGCTAAAGATAATCTGATAGATTCTATTGCAAGACCTATAAGCAGTGCAATAAGCAGAGTTATTTCTCTTGTTATTTTGTTTGTGATTTTCAATATAGCTCTTTGGGTTGTAGCAAAACTTATAACAGCAGTTTTCAATGCACTGCCCCTTGGAAAATCACTTAATAAATTCGGTGGACTTGCATTTGGTCTTATCAGAGGTCTTTTAATAGTGTTTGTTATCAGTACTTTATTTGCAGCTGTGTCAAAAACAATAAAACCGGATAGTAACAATATATTTTCTAAGAAAACTATTGACTCAAGTATAGTTTTGAAAACAGCAATAGATATTAATCCGTTAGGATCTGTTTTAAAAATCAAATAAAAATTTCGGAGATTAAAATGAATATACCAAACGCATTGACAATTATAAGGTTGTTTCTTGTACCGGTATTTGTATTTCTGTACGGTAACGGAGATGATGAATCAACAAGAATAGCCGCTGCAATTATATTTGTAGTTGCTGCTCTGACTGATATACTTGATGGTTATATCGCGAGAAAATATAATAAAATCACTGATTTTGGAAAGCTTGCTGATCCCGTGGCAGATAAACTTATGCAACTGTCCGCAATAGGATGTCTTGCCTTAAATGGCAGAATAGCTTTGTGGATACTCGCTCTTTTTGCTGTTAAAGAAATTGTTATGATTTTAGGCGGATTGAGTCTGCTTAAAGAAAAATTTGTCGTTCAGTCTAAATGGTCAGGTAAAATTGCAACGGTTGTTTTATTTATTTGTGTTGTTATTATTCTCGTTACAGATGGAATATCACTTCCTGAGCATTATGCAACTATGCTTATGACAGTAAGCATAATAGTTACGATAATTGCTTTTTTTGACTATGCAAAAATGTACCTTAAAGTAAAAGAAAAAATGATTAATTCACGCAAAAACAAGGAGAATCAGTAATGCTTTGTGCAAGATGCAATAAACGTATGGCAGTAGTATTTATTTCAAAGTTTGAAGACAGTAAAACTGTAAATGAAGGCTATTGTCTTAAATGTGCAAAAGAACTTGGTATTCACCAAGTTGATCAGATAATTAAAAATATGGGAATTTCAGACGATGATTTTGATTCAATGTCCGAGGAATTTGATTCACTTATGGATCAGATGGGGATGTCACCTGATGAAATGGATTCGCAGACAGCACCGTCACTTCCTTCAATTTTTGGAAATATAATGGGTGCTAATAAAAAAGAAGAAAATGGTCAATCAGAAAAATCAGATGAAAATAAATCTGATAAAAAACATACGGAAAAGAAACGTAAATATCTTGATCAATACGGAGTTAATCTTACTCGTAATGCAAGAAAAGGTTTGCTTGATCCTGTTATTGGCAGGGAAGTCGAGCTTACTCGTTTGATTCGTATTCTAAACAGACGTACTAAAAATAATCCTGTTTTAATTGGCGAACCGGGCGTTGGTAAAACCGCTATAGCAGAAGCTCTTGCGCAAAAAATTGCGTCAGAGGATGTTCCTGCAAAGCTTCTTGATAAAGAAGTTTATTTACTTGATTTAACTGCACTTGTTGCCGGAACTCAGTTCAGAGGACAGTTTGAAGCTCGTATTAAAGGACTTATTTCTGAGGTTATGTCCTTTGGTAATATAATTCTCGTTGTTGACGAAGTTCATAATC
Organism: Eubacteriales bacterium; assembly: GCA_045657265.1. Lineage (GTDB taxonomy): Bacteria > Bacillota > Clostridia > Oscillospirales > QAKW01 > RGIG9041. The sequence goes on from JAZOSU010000025.1 coordinate 22,080, forward strand.
TTGTAGGTACAGGTGATAGCGAGGGTACGATGAATGCGGCGAATATTCTGAAACCAGCTCTTTCGCGTGGTGAAATTCAGGTTATAGGTGCAACAACTCTTGCTGAATATAGAAAATACATTGAAAAAGATGCAGCTTTAGAAAGAAGATTTCAGCCTGTTATGGTTGATGAGCCTACAATTCAAAGCACTATTGAAATTTTAAAAGGTATCAGACCCAAATATGAACAATACCATAACGTAAAAATTTCTGATGCGCTTCTTTCGCAGGCGGCTATTATGTCTGAAAGATATATAACTGACAGATTTTTGCCAGATAAAGCTATAGACCTCATTGATGAAGCTTGTAGTGGAGCAGCTCTTGAAAATGTTGCTCAGAATGAGCGTATAAAAAATCAGAGGGCATTAGAAAAAATCAAAGCAGAACTGGAATCTCTTACCGGTGCAGAGCAAACAGATGAAACTTATAAAAAAATTGCCGAACTTAAATCTGCAGAGTGTAAAGCCGAGGATGCGCTTGCTCAATTTGAAGGTAAAGCAACTGAAATTGAACTTTCTTTTTCACATATTGCATATGTGCTTGAATTATGGACGGGTATTCCTGCATCAAAAATTCAGGAACAGGAATTTGAAAAACTCACCAAACTTGCAGATAATTTAAAACAACGTATTTATGGACAGGATAAGGCTATTGAAGCTGTTGCTGCTGCTATTAAACGCAGAAGAGTAGGTATCGGATTCAATAAAAGTCCGGTTTCGTTTATTTTTACAGGTCAGACCGGTGTAGGTAAGACAGAGCTTGTACGCAGACTTGCAATGGAACTTTTTGACAGTGTTGAAACACTTATTCGTGTTGATATGAGCGAATATATGGAAAAACACAGTGTTTCTAAATTAATAGGAGCTCCTCCGGGATATGTGGGTTATGACGATGCGGGTCAACTCACTGAGAAAATACGCAGAAAGCCGTATAGCGTTATCCTTTTTGATGAAATTGAAAAAGCTCACCCTGATGTTCTTAACATAATGTTACAGATGCTTGATGACGGTAAACTTACTGATTCACAGGGAAGAACAGTTAATTTTGAAAATACAGTCATAATCATGACAACAAATGCGACAGCAGGTGTAATGAACCCAACAGGATTTAATAAATCAACTGAAGAGCTTGAATCTGAAAAAGCAACAAAAGCTTTGCTTACTTTCCTCAGACCCGAATTTATTAATAGAGTGGATGAAATTATAACATTTTCTGCTCTTGAAAGAGATACTGTGCAGAATATCGCTAAGATGATGCTTGGTGATTTGAAAGAAAATCTTAAACTTCGAGAAATAGAACTTAGTTTTGATGACGATGTTGTAGCTTATGTTTCAGACAAAGGTTATGATAAAAAATTTGGTGCACGTTCTCTTAAAAGACTTATACAAAAAGAAATCGAAGATAAAATCGCAAGTGTTATAATTGAAAACTATAATAAAGAAATTAAAAAAATAGTCGCAACCGCAAATAAAGACGGTATAACACTTTCGTATTGAAATAATTGGGGATTCAAATGAAAAAAAGTAAACTGATTTTATCTCGTGCTCAAATGATAGCTTTGGGCTTTTTGATAATCATTTGTATCGGTAGTCTTTTATTGATGTTGCCTGTATCAGTTAAAGATGGTCAGTCAACCGATATATTAAGCGCCGTTTTTACCGCAACTTCAGCTACTTGTGTTACAGGGCTTATTGTTTTTGATACTTTTACTCACTGGACGGTTTTCGGTCAGATAGTTATTATTCTAATGATACAAATAGGTGGTTTGGGTTTTATTACGTTTGGTGTATACGGAATGTCCCTTCTTGGTAAAAAAATTGGTCTCAAAGACAGAGAACTTATTCACGATAGCTTGAATTCAATGCATGTCGGCGGAACCGTTCAACTTGTTAAAAATGTAATTAAAGGTACTTTTTTAGTTGAGGGAATCGGTGCATTGATTCTTTCATTAAGATTTATTCCGCAAATGGGTGTTTTAAAAGGAATATACTACGGCATATTCCATTCCGTATCTGCATTCTGTAATGCGGGATTTGACCTGATGGGTTATAAACAACAATTTTCTTCGCTTGTTTCTTATAGTGATGATATTATTGTTAATGTTGTTATTATGTCTTTGATTATTATAGGCGGTATCGGTTTTATAGTATGGGAAGACGTATGTAAAAACAAACTAAGATTTAAAAAGTATAAACTTCACACCAAAATAGTAATTACTTTTACTGCTGTGTTATTAGTTGGCGGTGCTGTCTTCTTTTATATTTCCGAAAGCGGCGGATTACTTTCTGATATGAATTTCAAAGAGAAGATTTTGACGAGTCTTTTTGCATCTGTCACTCCAAGAACTGCAGGATTTAATACTTTGGATGTTGCCGCTATGTCAGATTCGAGTAAATTAATGACAGTTATTCTTATGTTTATCGGAGGAAGTTCGGATTCTACAGCAGGAGGTATTAAAGTTACTACTCTTGCAGCAATTTTCTTTTTTATTTTTTCTTATATTAAGAGAGAAAAAGGTTATCACGCTTTCAGAAGAAGTTTACAGGATGATATTATAAAAAAGGCAAGTACAATATTTTTTATAAATCTGTCATTAGCACTTTTTGCTACAGTTGCTATATCTATGGTTCAGGAAATTCCGCTTATAGACATAGCTCTTGAGACTTTTTCGGCAATTGGTACAGTTGGTATGTCAACAGGTATAACGAGAGAACTTACTGTATTTTCCAAAATAATTATTATATTTCTTATGTTTTGTGGTAGAATTGGCAGTCTTTCTTTTGCCCTTTCTTTTTCAGAACGAAGAAAAATTCCGGATATAAGATATCCTAAAGAAGAAATAATAATAGGTTAGGGGTGTAAAATTGAAATCAATATTGATTATAGGTATGAGCAGATTTGCACAACATTTGTGTGAAAATTTGCTTGAATACAACAATCAGATAATGATTGTTGATAAAAACGAAGAAAGAGTAGAAACACTTGCATCGCGCGTTACTACCGCACTTGTGGCTGACTGTACAAAAGAAGATGTGCTTAAAAATATTGGCGTTTCTGATTTTGATATTTGTTTTGTTTGCATGGGAGATGATTTTTTAAGCAATTTAGAAGTAACTTGTATTTTAAAAGATCTGGGGGCTAAATATGTAGTCAGTCTTTCCAGAAGTACAAAAAACACTAAATTTTTGCTTAGAAACGGTGCAGATGAGGTTATTCATCCCGATAAAGATGTTGCTGCGCGTTTTGCAGTTACATGCAGTAATGATAATTTATTTGATTATATTGAACTTGAAGAAGATTATTCTATTTATGAAATAACACCTATTTCAGATTGGATTAATAAAACTCTTGTTGAATCTAACATCAGAGCTAAATACAATATTTCAATTATCGGTATAAAAGATCTTAATGGTAAACTTAATATTGCACCTTCTGCTCAGTATACAATTAAAGACACTGATCATCTTGTAGTTATAGCTCACGATGATGATATTAAAAAAGTTTTAAACGGACGGTAATAAATATGACATATAAACTTGCAGTGATAAATACATCTTCTGTTGGAATAGAACATGTGTTAAACGTACTTATTGCGGTAGGAATCAGCGGTTTTGAAGTTTGTGACAGTGAAGATTTCAAAGAATTTATAAATTCACGTACACCCGCATATGATTACGTTGATGATGAACTTATGAAACTTTCAACACAAAAGTCTCATATTAAGTTTTATACAGCTAATAATGACCAGGGTGAAGAAATTATAAATTCAACAGAAAAAGCTTTGCTCGAACTAAAAAAGACTGATTTTAGCAATGAATACGGAACGTTGGAAATCAATGTTTCTTTAGTTGATGACAGTGATTGGAAAGATAATTGGAAACAGTATTATAAACCGATAGAAATAGGGGATAAGCTTATTGTTGTTCCTGCATGGGAAAACGTATCAACTGACAGGGTTGTTCTTAAAATTGATCCAGGTATGTCTTTTGGTACAGGTTCTCATGAGACAACCTCACTTTGTCTTGAGTTTTTACAGCAAGAAAATCTTGAGGGTAAAAAAGTATTTGATGTTGGTTGTGGCAGTGGTATTCTTTCACAGGGTGCAGTTTTGCTTGGCGCCGAATTTGCTGTGGGTTGCGATATTGACGAGGCGGCAGTTTCTTGTGCGCGTTCAAATGCTAAAATAAATAATCTTGTACATAAAACAAAATATTATAAAGGTGATTTGCTTGAAGGCTCAGACGGCAAATTTCAGGTTGTAGTAGCTAACATTGTAGCAGATATTGTTATGGCTCTTACAAAAGATATCGGTAAAGTTATTGAAGATAATGGTATATTTATTTCTTCAGGTATAATTGTTGAGCGAGTGAAAGAAGTGGCTGATTTTATATCTGAATCGGGATTTGAAATTTTAGAAATAAGAGAAAGGCGAGGATGGGCTGCAATTCGTGCCCGTCGCAAATAATATGCAACGTTTCTTTTTTGATGATGAAATAATATCTGACAATCAGTTTACTGTAACAGGAGAAAAACATAATCACATTGTAAGAGTGCTACGAATAGCAATTGGTGAAAAAGTTGTATTTTGTGATGGCAATTATTTTGATTATGAATGTGAGCTTGTTGCCTGCGATTCTAAATCTGCAGATTTTAAAATAATAAACAAATATAAAAATATTACTGAACCTGAAGTTAAAATAACTATTTTTCAGTGTTTGCCGAAAGGTGAAAAAATGGACGATATGATCAAGCGTTGTGTTCAGTTCGGTGCTTATGAAATAGTACCGGTTATCAGTAAACGTTGTGTGTCCCGTCCTGATAAAAAATCTGCATCTAAAAAAATCGAACGATATAATAAAATTGCCCGTTCATCAGCAATGCAGAGTATGCGCGGATATATTCCTAAAGTTTCTGATATGATTGATTTTAAAACAGCTATAAAAAAACTTGCGGATTTTAAGACAGGGTTTGTCTGTTATGAAAATGAACAGGACAAGCTTGTTAATAAAATGGAAATATCCAAAGATAATATTGCTTTTTTGATTGGTCCCGAAGGCGGGTTAGATGAATCCGAAATTGAATTTGCAACACAAAACGGTATAGAATGTGTAAGTCTTGGTAAAAGGATATTACGCACAGAAGATGCGGCAGTATTTTTAATTCCGATTATCCTTTCAAATACCGATAATCTTTAAGGAGGATAATTATGAGTGATTTAAAAATTAAAGATAAAGAAATCATAAATAGTAGAATTTCTATTACATTTTTTGCTTTTGCTATTCTTTCTTTATTATCATGGATTTATATTTTGCCGTTTAAAAAACATTCTTTTGTAATAAACGACTATTATAAATATATAGAATTGTTTGTGATTATAGTTTTATTTTCTGCTGTTGTGGCATCTATTCTGTATATGTATATCTCAAGGAGAAAAAATATCGATTTTTCGCAAAAGACTATAACTGCAAAAATGCTTGTACTTTATTCTGTTCCGGCTTTTATAGCTTCTGTAATTATACCTGTTAGCAATAATCGAACCATGGCATATAAATACTGTATTATTGCGTTCTTGGCTTTATTTTTAGCTTATGCCACTTATTATTGGATAGGCAAGGCATTTTCATATTATACCTGTGTTTGCACGTTTTACTGTCTTGTTTTTACTTTTGTTGATTATATGTATTCTTCAAATGTAACTTTTTCAGATAAAATATCTTTATCTTACAGAACATTTATGTTTATCTTTGCAGTGCTTGTTATTGCTATTGTTTTAATTTCAATGTATTTATCTAAGGCTGTAATTAAAGTAAATCTTTCTTATACATTGTTGTTTTCTCTTATTGCTTTGCTTGGAATAGTTATTAGATTGTTTGTTTTGAATTATATTTCTTTGATAATAATTTTAATAGAAATTGTTACGTATTTCTTATTGATTTTTGTTACAAAGAAAAAAATCAGATTGAAAAAATAATTTTTTTGGTTTACATAAAGTATGTTCAAAACTATGTTCAAAATGTTTAAAACCCATATTTTTACTCCAAAAAACAAGCTATTATAACACTTTTGTATTTTTGAAAACTTTTTTCATAATTTTTAACCATTTTTTTACAAAATTATTTTTATGTAAAAAACAAAAAAATCTTGCTTTTTTTTATATTATATGGTAATATTACTGATAGACTGATTTGTGGAAGGTTGTGAATTATAATGAATACAGCACAGATTATTTTAGGTGCAATTGTTTTGGTTTTATCTATCGTTATTATCGTGTGTGTTTGCATGCAGCAGGGTAAGAGCCAGGGTCTTGGTGCTATGGCAGGCGGTTCTGATGCTGATACATTTTTCGGCAAAAACCGTTCGAAAGATAAAAACAGTATTCTTGCAAAAATAACTATTGTTGTTGCAATTTTGCTCGCGTTAGTTGTTATTGCGCTTGATTATGTTGCATTATTAGGTTAACTAAAAATAAAAACCTCTGAGAATTCTCAGAGGTTTTTTATTTTATATACGTATTTTTGAAGGTTTGCGTTTTGTTTGAATTCAACGTTATAACCTTCATTTTTTAATTTTTGTAAATTATTTCCTTTGTTTCCTTTAGCAATAGAAATAAATTTCGGAGAAACTTCTATAATATATTTTTTGTTTAAATTAATTTTTTCAATGATATCGTTATAAAAAATCTGAGAGCGTACAAGTTCTCCAAAAGCGGGGTGGAACGGACCGGCAACACCATTACTGTCGGAATGTAATCCCATTTTAAGAACGGTAACATCATTTTCTGTAAAAATTTTATATAGTTTTGCGCAGATATCAACAGCCTCATCTACCGTTAATGGAGTGTAACTATTGTTTCTGTACATCTCGCAAAGTTTTGTTCCCTCGATTACAACGACAGGATAAATTCGGACTTGTTTACACCCGATGTTTATTATTTGGTTTGCTGTTTCAATATCTTTTTCTAAAGTGTCACACGGCAGACCGCACATCATTTGCATACCGAGTTCAAAGCCATATTCCTGTATTAATTTGCAGGAATCTAAAGCGGTTTTAGCAACGTGTCCTCGCTTTGAGGCTTTCAAAACTTCATCATCAAGACTCTGAATGCCAAGTTCTATTGTTTTAACATTATATTTTTTTAAGATATCAAGTGTATCTTTATTAATACAATCGGGTCTGGTGGATATCCTGATGCTATCATAGCCGTTTTTGCCTATAAATTTGTTTGCAACCTTAAGATATTCAAGCATAAGATCTTTTGGTATCGCTGTAAAAGAACCGCCGAAAAAAGCAATCTGCGTATCCTTTTTCGAAAGTGAATGGTTTAGAGATTCCGAAAGGATTTTATAAATATCTTCGGGAGTGACAGCTTTGTCACTCCCGGTTATTTTATATTGATCGCAAAAAATACAGTTAAAAGGACACCCAAGATGAGGTATAAAAATAGAAATGTTTGAATGTTTCACTATTTTTCTCCCATAAGGTTTAAAGCTTTATGAGCTGCATCTTGTTCAGCTTCTTTTTTGTTTTTTCCGTAACCTGTTGCAAGAAGATTGCTGTTAAGATAAACATTAACAGTAAATTCTTTGTTGTGGTCAGGTCCGGATTCTTTAACAATAGAATATTTAATCAGTTCTCCCGGATTTTGCTGAGCAATTTCCTGAAGAGCGGTTTTATAATCTTTGTTAAATACATTAGATAATTGTTCATTATCAATAGCGTTATTAAGATATGGCAGAATAAAAGCTTTTGCAGGTTCGATTCCACCATCTAAATAAATCGCAGCAAGTAATGCTTCAAATGCATCAGATAAAGTAGACGGTCTTTCTCTTCCACCGGCAAGATTTTCACCGTGTCCTAACAGAAGAAATTCACCGAGATTAAGTTTTTTTGCATATGAAGAAAGTGCAGATTCGCAAACAAGAGAAGAACGCATTTTTGAAAGTTCGCCTTCATGTTTTGTGGGATATTTTGAAAATAAAAGTTCTGCACAAATAAATCCCAAAACAGCGTCGCCCATAAACTCAAGACGTTCATTACAAACAACACCGCGGTTTTTATGTTCATTTGCATATGATGAATGGGTAAGTGATGCATTGAGTATAGATTGATTTTTAAAATAATAACCTATTTTTTTTTGCAAGTTAATAAGCATTGGTTTTACCTTATTTGTCAAGATAATTAATTATATCACCGACTTTTTTGAGGCTTTCTACAGCACTGTCATCTATCTGAATGCCGTATTCTTCTTCTATAGTCATAATGATTTCTACAAGGTCAAGTGAGTCAGCGCCAAGTTCTTCTATAGCAGTGTTTTCTGTGATTGAAGCTTCTTCAACGCCGAGCTGTTCAGCAAGAATTTTTTTGATTGAATCTAAAGTTGGCATATTAATAATCTCCTTAAATGTTTTATTATAGTATAAAATATTTGTCTGAATTTATCAAGCATTAATCATCCGTATTAGAAATATTTTCTTCGATTACTTTGATCATATTGCTTTCGTTGAAAATAATAGCTTGCCTAATTGCATTTTTAATTGCTTTGGCGTCAGATGATCCATGAGCTTTAATTACAGGTTTACAGATACCTAAAAGCGGAGCACCGCCGTATTCTTTATAATCAAATTTTTTCTTAAAATTGTTAAGAGGTGAGAGAACAAACAGGGCGCCAATTTTTGTGAATATATTTTTTTTGAAGATATCTTTTATATTGGCAGCCATCATTTTTCCAACACCTTCATATGTCTTAAGTGCGATATTGCCGGAAAAACCATCAGTAACTATAACGTCACATCCTCCGGTTGCAAGATTTCTGCCTTCAACATTACCTATAAAGTTTATATCAGAATCCTTTAACAACTGGTAAGCTTCTTGATGTAAATCCTGCCCCTTATGTTCCTCTGTGCCATTATTTAAAAGAGCAACTCTTGGATTTTCGATTTTGTGAACATATCTCATATATTCTGAACCTAAAATAGCAAACTGTTTTAAATATTCTACTTTGCAAACAACGTTTGCACCGCAATCCGCTAAAAGTACAGGACCGCTTTGTGTAGGTATAACAGACGCAAGAGCTGCGCGTTTGACACCGCGTATACGCTTAACAATCATTGTTGCACCTACTAAAACAGCACCGCTGTTGCCTGCAGATACAAAAGCATCACAAACACCGTCTTTTAAAAGTTTAAAAGCAACGGCCATTGATGAATCTTTTTTTGATTTTATTACAGAAGTGGGGTCATCCTCCATGGTAATAACTTCAGTTGTGTTTACTATTTCAAAACCTTTGTCACTTATGTTGTTTTCTGACATTATTTTTTTGATTTCAGACTCGTTACCTACTAAAGAAATCTCTGCATTGAATTCGTCAATTGCGAGTCTGCAACCTTTAATTATTTCTAAGGGTGCGTTATCTCCGCCGTGTGCGTCAACTGCTATTTTCATTATAGTTCTCCTATGATTTGATTTAATCTTTTTAAAGCGCGTTCAGATATTGCTGTATATCTTTCCGCTTTGTTTTTGATTCTTGTATCTAAAGATTCAATTATACCGAAATTGATATTCATTGGCTGAAAATTACCTACTGAACCTTCACTGATATAATTTGAAAGAGCACCGGTAGCTGTATATTTAGTAAAATCAATAAGATTTTGTCCATGGATTTGTCTTGCAAGATTAATACCGCAAACAAGACCTGAAGATGCTGATTCAACGTAACCTTCAACTCCTGTCATTTGCCCTGCGAAAAACAAATCGTCTCTTTTCTTTGTGTTATAGAATTTGGTCATAACTTCAGGTGAGTTAATAAATGTGTTTCTATGCATAACACCAAATCTGACAAATTCTGCATTTTCAAGTCCGGGTATCATTGAAAAAACACGTTTTTGCTCAGGAAACTTAAGATGTGTCTGAAAACCAACTATATTGTAAAGAGTTCCGTCTGAGTTGTCTTTTCTCAGCTGAACAACTGCATAAGATTTCTGATTTGTCCTTGGGTCAACTAAACCTACTGGCTTTAAAGGTCCGAAAAGAAGAGTTTGTGAACCTCTTTTTGCCATAACTTCAACAGGCATACATCCTTCAAAAACATTGTTTTCAAAACCGTGAAGCTCTGCACACTCAGCATTTATAAGCTCGTTATAAAATGCATCGTACTGTTCTTTTGTCATAGGACAGTTTATATAATCGGGGGTTCCTTTGTCATATCTTGATGCAAAAAATGCAGTATCCATATCAATACTGTCAAAAGTAACGATGGGGGCGGCTGCATCAAAAAAATGCAAATAATCATTTCCGAAAAAATTACCGATATCAGATGATAATGAGTCAGTAGTCAATGGCCCTGATGCTATAATTACATTTTCTTCATCAGGTATTTTTGTTATTTCTTTTTCGATGATGTTTATATTTTTATGGTTTTTGATTTTTTCTGTTACTGCATTTGAAAATTTTTCTCTGTCAACTGCCAAAGCTCCGCCTGCAGGCACTTTGTTTTGGTCAGCACAGCTGATTATTAAAGAATTTAGCATACGCATTTCTTCTTTTAATAGACCTACAGCGTTAGTCAAAGAGTCGCCACGCAGAGAATTTGAACATACAAGTTCAGCAAAACCATCATAACTGTGCGCAGGTGTTTTTTTATGGGGCTTCATTTCGTATAAATCAACTTGTATATCTCTGTTTGCAAGTTGCCATGCAGCTTCGCAACCGGCAAGACCGGCGCCTATTACTACGGCTTTATTCATTGCTTTTTTCCTCTTTGGAGTTTGTTTTTTTGCAGTTAGGATTTGGACAATATATAATTCTTCTTTTGCCACTCTTTTTGAAAAGATATGAGCCGCAATTTTCGCATTTAGTGGTTAAAGGTTCATCCCAGGATACATAATCACAGTTTGGATAGTTTTCGCAACCAAAAAAGATTTTACCTGTTTTTGAACGTTTTTTTATTATTTTGCCTGAACATTTAGGGCAAGGAACACCTGTGTCAAAAACTAAAGACTTAGTAAATTTACATTCAGGATAACCGGGACATGCAAGGAATTTACCGTATTTACTGCTTTTTATAACAAGATTTTTTCCGCAGTTGGGACAAATCTCTTCGGTTACTTCATCGGGAACTTTAATTCGTTTTTCTTTAAGCATTTCTTCTGCGCAAACTAAAGTTGTATCAAATAAAGTATAAAATTCAGCAATCATATCCTGCCAATTCATTTTACCGTCAGAAACTTTATCAAGCTCTGTTTCAAGTTGTGCTGAAAATTCATAATTAATGATAGAAGAAAAATGGTCTTTCATTAATTTTGTTGTTACTTCACCAAGAGCAGTTGGCTTTAAAAACTTACCGTCACGTTCTACGTATTCGTGAGAAGTAATTGTGGAAATTATCGGCATAAATGTTGAAGGTCTGCCTATTCCGTTTTCGTCAAGTGCTTTTGTTAATGTACCTTCAGTATACCTTGAGGGTGGCTGAGTAAAGTTTTGTGATTTTTCGAGCTCGGAAATAGATAAAACATCGTTTTCTTCAAGCTTGTAAATACGTTTGTCAGCGGTTTCTTTGTCAGGGTCTTGATAAGCTGCTGTAAAGCCTTTGAATTTTACAGCTTGCGAATATGCTTTGAAAATATATTCACCGTTTGAAATATCGGCTGATAATGTATTATAAGTAGCATCACTCATCTGACTTGAAATAAATCTGTTATATATCAGCTGATATATTCTGTATTGATCTGAAGAAAGTGATGCTTTGATTGAAGCAGGAGTTAATTCAAGATTTGTGGGGCGGATAGCTTCATGAGCATCTTGTGCTCCTTTTTTAGTTTTATAATAACGTCTTTTTGTAGGGTAATAGTCTTCACCATATGTTGTAACTATATGTTTTTTTGCGGCGTTTGCTGCATCGTCTGAGATGCGAAGTGAATCTGTTCTCATATAGGTAATAAGACCCACGAGACCAAAACCTGCAACGTCAATACCTTCGTACAGTTCTTGTGCTGCTTTCATTGTTCTTCTTGTCTGGAAGTTGTAATGTCTTGAAGCTTCTTGCTGAAGAGTTGATGTTGTAAAGGGAGGAGCAGGACTCTTTTTCTTTTCTGAATTTTTAGTAGAAATAACTTTAAATTCAGAACCAATTACACTGTCATATATTTCCTGCGCTTTTTGTTCGTTTTTTACGTGAATTGATTTTTTAACAGTTCCGTGGAATTTAGCGGGAATTTTTAAGCTTGAACCTTTTTTGCTGAATGTAGCATTCAGATTCCAATATTCTTCGGGTTTAAATTCGCGAATTTCATTTTCACGGTCAACAACCATAGCCGTTGCAACGGACTGAACTCTTCCTGCAGATAAACCTTTTTTAACTTTTTTCCAAAGAAAAGGAGAGAGCTTGTAACCAACTATTCTATCAAGAACTCTACGAGCTTGTTGCGCATCAACCAAGTCGTAATCAATAGCTCTCGGGTTATTTACAGCTTCTTTCAAAGCGTTTTTTGTGATTTCATTAAAAACGACTCTTTTTGAATTGTTTTCATTTAAGCCAAGCAATTCATAAAGGTGCCAGGATATAGCTTCACCTTCGCGGTCAGGGTCGGTTGCGAGATAAACCATATCAGCGGCTTTCACTTCTTTTTTTAGTGATTTAATTAAATCGCTTTTTCCTCTGATAGATATATATTTAGGCTCAAAGTTGTTTTCTAAATCAACGCCAAACTCGCTTTTTGGCAGGTCACGTACATGGCCTTTAGATGAAACTACTTTATAAGATTTTCCAAGATATTTTTCAATAGTCTGGGCTTTTGCCGGAGACTCAACAATTAATAAATTATGCATTGAATGACCTCTGTGTATTTGAATTTATTTTATATTTATTTCCCGGTAGGCTTATAATTGCACCTGATGTTTCCAATATGGTCAGGCAACTTAAAATTTTATTGGGATTCGTATCATAAAATTGTCTTTTTATGTAATCAAAAGTTATTTCTTTATCTTCAAAAATTTCAAGTATTTGTGCTACATCTTTATCCAATATCGGATAAAAAGTTTTTTTGAAAGAACTGACACTAAAATTAGTAGCAGTGTCGTTATTTTCAAAATATTTCAAGTCTGATTCTGTTACGAGATCTTTTATGGTATCGGGATATTTGAGTTTTACGGCGTCAAGTATATCTTTGTAATCAAGTACAGGATAAGCACCATCAAAGAATAGTCTGTTTGAGCCTTCTGATTGTGGAATATCAATATTTGCCGGAACCACATAGACTTCTTTGTTCTGAGCTAATGCATGATTTGCAGTTATAAGTGCACCGCTTCTTTTAGGTGCCTGTGTTACTACACACCAATCTGAAAGTGCGCTTAATATTCTGTTTCGTTCCTGATATGCATACTGTGTTTGAGAACTGTTTGGTAAATGTTCCGAAATCAAGGCACAGTTCAAATATGAAATATTGGGCATTTTTTCTTTGAATCTTGAAGTCATAATACCGTTAGGCAATACTAAAATTGCGTTGCCGTCTGCTTTTAATGCACTTTTATATGCAGACTCGTCAATGCCTGATGCGATTCCTGTTACAATTGTACAACCGCAAAGCGCAAGAGCTCCGCTTATCTGTCCTGTGACACGTTTGCCGTATACGGTACATTCTCTTGTGCCGACAATCGTAACTTTAGGTTTTGACATTGCTTTGTTATAATTACCGTACGTGAACAGAACGCAGGGAGGATTTTCTATTTCAAGCAAAGATTTAGGATATCTTTCATCATCAATATCAATTATATCTATTCTATTTTCCTGACATATCATCAGAAGTTCATTGGCATCATGAAGGTCTTTGTTTATCAGTTTGCAAATATCTGTTTCAGATAAACCTTTGATTTGTTCAAGATCTTTTGGACTTGATTCATATATAAGTTTTATATTTTTGAAATGGTTATATACCTTAAATGTTTTTCTACTGTCATCATTTAACGCGAGTTTTAACCATATCCATAATAATGCGTTATATTCTTCCATTGTTTTGTCTTTGGTTCTCCCACATAAGTATTGATGCCGCTACTGCAGCATTAAGTGATTCGTTTTGTCCGGTCATAGGAATAAACATCCCAAAATCACAAAGATCTTTTATTTTTTCAGATATACCGTTGCCTTCGTTGCCTATAACAACGACTTTTTTACTGTAGTCTGAAAGAGTGTCAACTGTTTTAAAATCTCTGTCAAGTCCGGTACCGATTATATGGTAATCGCTATTTTTGAGCTTTGGCAAAAAATCTTCGAGCTTGGTATTTAACAAATTCAGTCTGAAAACACTTCCCATTGCGCCTCTTAAAGTCTTATGAGAATATGCATCACAGCAACCTTCACCTAAGATTATATTTTTAATACCAAAAGCTTCTGCAGAACGTAAAATAGCACCGAGATTAGAAGGGTCCTGTACACAGTCAAGAGCTAAAATGAAATTATCATAATTGATTTCTTCATTTTTATTTTCTTTGAAAACAGTAATAATTTCAGGGGGAGTACTCATAACAGTGATTTTTTTCATTATTTGTTCTGTTACTGAATATATGATATTATCATCTATTTCTTTCGGGAATTTTGAAATAGTTGATTTTTCTGTTATAAAACAAAAAACGGGCTTTAGACCGCAGGTTATAGCTTCGTTTGTAAGCTTGTAGCCTTCAGTGCAAAATAGTCCGCTGTTTTTTCTGAATTTAGTATTTTTTAGTTTTGATATTTCAGTAATAGTGCTGTTATGAACACTTGTGATTTTTTTCATTTTACTTCCTTGAAAACCATTTTTAATTAAAACATACATATTATAATTATATTTGTTGGAAATTACAAGAGTTTTTTTAAATTTGAAAGTTTACAGGTATATTCGATTATGCAAATCAATATAATTTATTATAAAAAATATGCCATTTCAGAGGCGGAACGGAGAGAGCTATGGATTGCGACATTATAAAATCTAATGTAAATATATTTAAAACTGCATTAGACGGTTTTTCAGAAGAGAAAATCAATTTTGATATCATAATTCCTGACTATTGCGCGGCGGCTGATAAAATTCTTAAATGTGACGTTATACCCGTTATAACTTCAAAAAATATTGAAAACGACAAATTAACCGTAGAAGGAATATGTACAGTAAATATTTTATATGCAGATGAAAATGATGGTATTATCAGGTCTGTATCAGAATCGGAAAACTTTATTCAAACTTATGGCTTAAAAGAAAAACTTGATAACTACCGTATAAAAATAAAAACACGTGCAACTAATGTAGTGTGTAAATTGCAAAATTCAAGAAGAATAAGCGCAAAAGCAATAATCGGTATCGCGGTAAAAGTTATGGGGAATTCTCAGATTGAGCTTTTATCAGGATTTGATAATTGTAAAATTGAAACCAAGTTTGAGCATTTTGATAAAAAATTATTCGTATGCAATGGCGAAACAGATATACGGATTGCCAGTGAAATAAAAGCAGAAAACAATGTTACAGATATAGTCAAATGCAATTCAAATATTATAATTTCAGAAATTAAACCTATAAAGGACAGAGTTATAATAAAAGGTGAGATACAAGGAGAATGTATTTATACATACGGAGAAAATATATTCGATATAGGTTGTTCTAATGTGGTTATGCCATTTAGTGAAATGATAGATGCCGAAGGATGTAATGAAGATTCAATATGTGATGTGGTTTGCGATACTTTAGGCGTTAGATGTGATATCGCAGATTCTGATGAACAAAATATAATTAATTTTGAATTTGAAGGAAGAGCAGACGTTTGCGTTTTTGAAAATGTAAGAATAGATATTTTACAAGATTTGTATTCTACTGAATGTGAAACCACATTTGAAAAAAATAATTTATCTTTGGAATCTTTACATAAATCTTTTAAATTTGATAATAAATTAAATCAGAAAATAGAAATATCTTTAGATGATGCAATTGTTGATAATGTATTTGTAAAACCTTTAATTAAAAACGTTTCGGTTTCGGATAAAGAACTGATAATAGAAGGCGATATGGTTATTTCTGTTATGGTTCATAATTCTTCTGAGTGTAAAACAATTGATAAAACTGAAGGCTTTAAAGTATCAGAACATCTTGACACTGAATTTGCACAACTAAGATGTGAAGCGGAAGCATATTGTATTGACATTAGCACCAATATGACTGATGACAATACAATGTATGTTGAAAGTAATGTTGCGTTTTCAATTTTGTTATTTGAAAAAACAAATTATACTGTAATATGCGATGTCAATTTTTCAGATGAGCAGGATAAAAAACGTGATTCAAAAATTGTTCTTTACTATGCAGAGAAAGGCGAAATTCTTTGGGATATAGCTAAAAAATACTGCACCTCAGTAAATATAATTAAACGTGATAATAATTTGAATTCAGAGAAAATAAACGATAATTGTATGCTTCTAATATCAGGGAAATAGATAAAGGGTCTGTATTGTACAGACCCTTTAATTTATAAAGATTTTTTTCTACACATATCCATATATTCTTTTGGAGGCATACCAACTCTGTTTTTGAAAATTCTTGAAAAACAGTATATATTAGTATATCCTACGGCGGTACTCACTTGAGAAACATTCATATCTTCTTCTTTGAATAAGCGTTTTGCTTGTTTAATTCTGTAATCAATTATGTAATTTTGTGTGCTTTTATTTTTATATGTTTTAAAAAGTCTTGATAAATAACTTCTTTCGATACCCAAAAGATCTGATATACTCTCAACACTTATGTTTTTGTTGTAATTCTTTTTAATATAATCTATCGCCTGAGTCATATATACGTTTTTAGTAGGTACTTTTTTCTCAATATAATATTCATCTATGCAATTCATAAATTCATAAAAACATAAAAGTATACTGTAATCAGAACTATACGACTTAGAACATTCTGTTATAAGTTCGTGTGCCGAATCGATGATTTTATGATTATTTTCAAGATGCATTACGATTCCGTTTTCTTTTTCTTCTATAGCAAAAAATAAAGTTTTAAGTGCTTCTCCTGAAATTCTGACAGATATAACAGATAAAGTTTCAGTATTATCTGACATTATTTGTAATGCAGAACCATGGGGGATTGCTAAAACTGTACGTGGCAGTAACTTTATACGTTTGTCATAGTATTGAACTGTTCCTTTTCCGTTTAAAACTATTAAAAACATATATCCTTTGTTTATTGTTATTCTCTCAATATGCGATGCGGGATACTCTTCCTGACTGCAACGTTCAAGTTTTGCATCGGAAAATTTGTAATCTGTAAAATTAAAATCAAGATTTTTTTGGTTAAACACAAAATCCCTCCATGAAAAAATTGGGTGGTTATTACCACCCAATTATACAACATAAAGTTAAATAAATCAACATAAAATCAAATTAAAATTTAATTCTTCTTCTGAGTTTTCTGCGTTTTCTTTTGTTGTTCTGTGATATCATAACAATAATATAGATAACTACAAATACAGCAAGAATTATGCATATAATTTTTACCCATATATTTTTAAAGAAACTTTCAATTAAGTAAAGATAGTAAAGTACAGTAGAGCGTTCAACGTCATTCCCTGCAACAAGACCGACTGAAGCATATACTATACCGTCTTTTTTTAAGGTTATTGTGCCTAATTTATCACCTTGTTTAATCGGTGCAAAAATTTGTTCCTGAGTGACAATTTCGGATTCTAAAGTAGAAATATCCAGATCAATTGGTATAACTGAATATGTATTTTTTTCAGGTAAAAGAACAAGATGATCTCCCTTTACTGAAAGCTCAACTTTAACTTCGGTTATTATTTCACTGTCACTTAATATTTTGGCGCTTGTGTAGTTTTCAAAAGCCCAGTTGTACATAGCTTTTGAATCGGCAAATACAGTATTTGTTCCGCCGGGGATTTTTTCTACATTCATAGCCACAAGAATAAATTGTGTTTCGCCTTTTTGTGCAAATGAGGCTAAATTGTATCCTGCGGCGGTTGTTGAACCTGTTTTTCCCGCTTTGCAATATTTGTAATATATTCCGCTGTTTTGTCTTAAAAGACTGTTAGTTGTTACAAGCGTTCTTTTATTAAGGGATTTATTAGTTGGTTCTATTTCGTGTACTGCAGAAGAAAGATATTTAAGCAGTGTTTCGTTTGTAAATGCAGCTTTCGCAATTATTGACATATCTCGTGCTGTTGTATAATGATTAGGATCATGAAGTCCGTGTACATTTACAAAATGTGTGTTCTGTGCTCCCAACTGTTTTGCTTTATTATTCATCAATTCAACATAAGCTGTTATACTTCCGGCAAGGTGTATAGCAAGTGCATTTGCGGCTTCATTTGCACTTGAAATTGCAACGGCATACATTAGGTTATCGAGTGAAAGAATTTCTCCGTCCTGTATGTTTATGTTTGAACTTCCTATAACCAGATCATCATAACAAGTATCGGTTGCTGTAATTGTCTGAGAATAATCTGTTATCAGATCGGCGGCAACCAAAAGAGCAGTGAGCTTTGTTAAAGATGCGGGATATATTTTTTCATCAGGGGATTTTTCATATACAACGGCACCTGTATTTGTATTTATCATAATTACATTTTGTGCGGTTATTTCAGGTGCGGGTTGCTTTTCAGTTTTATTTGCAAAAGTGAAAACCGTAAATAGATTTGCAAGAATTATCGTTAAAACTAAAAATATAAATAAACGTTTTTTCATTTTTACAGTCCTTTTATTTATGGTTGATTATAAATTTATGGTTGATTATAATTATAAGTATAAATAAAAAAACATAAAAAGTAAAGAGGATTAAAAAAAATAGCTTTTTATTGATTTTTATGTCTTTTAGTTGTACAATTACATTTAATATCATTTTTGGAGTGTGTTTATGAGAATTGTAATTAAAGTAGGTACTTCTACATTGGCTTATCCTACAGGCAGACTAAATATTCGTCAGATGGAGCATATGTGTAAAGTTATCAGTGATATTAAAAATTCAGGATATGAAGTCATACTTGTTTCTTCCGGCGCAGTAGGCATGGGTATGGGAAAACTTTCGCTAAATAAACGTCCTGACGAACTTTCATTAAAACAGGCGGCAGCTGCAGTAGGGCAGTGCGAACTTATGTACACGTATGATAAACTGTTTTCTGAATATAATCATACAGTTGCTCAGATTCTTCTTACTGCGTATGATATCAATCACGATAATTGCCGCGATAACTTTATAAACACAATGTACAAGCTGTTGGAATTAGGTGCGCTTCCCATCGTTAATGAAAACGATACTGTTGCAACGAATGAATTGGTTATAGGGGATAACGATACTCTTGCTGCGATAGTTGCAAAAAACATCAAAGCCGATTTATTAGTTCTTATGTCTGATATCGACGGTCTTTTTACTGCTGATCCTCATAAAAATCCTGATGCCAAGCTTATCCCTGTTATTGAAAAAATAACTCCTGAAATTGAAGCGTTGGCAGGTGGCAGCGGAACAAACGTAGGTACTGGCGGTATGGTCACTAAGCTCAAAGCGGCTGAAATTGCAACTGCAGTAGGATGCGATATGTTAATTGTTAACGGAAATAATCCTGATGTTATATATGACATCGTTGAGGGTAAAAATGTCGGAACACGTTTTTTAAAGGAGGATAACTGATGACTACAAAAGAAATTTTAAAGCGTGTTAAAGATGCATCTTTTTCTGTTGCTTGTGCTGATACAGAACAAAAAAATAAGGTTCTTGAAGAAATGGCAAAGGCAGTTGTTAAACATACGGATGATATAATTGCAGCAAATAAAATTGATATGCAAAGAGCAAAAGATAAAATAAGCGAAGTAATGCTTGATAGACTATATCTTGACAAAGACAGAATACAGTCTATGGCGGATGGCATTTTGCATGTGGTTTCTCTTGATGACCCTGTTGGCAAGGTGCTGAAGTCTTATGTTAATAATGATGGATTGCAAATCAATAAAGTATCTGTTCCGATGGGAGTTATTGCTATTATTTATGAAAGTAGACCTAACGTAACGTCAGATGCGGCGGCACTTGCAATTAAAAGCGGTAATGCATGCGTACTGCGTTGCGGAAAAGAAGCTCACGAAAGCGCAATGGCAATTACCAAGGCCATTCAAGAAGGACTTGGTAACGCCGGAATTTGCAAAGATGCTGTTATGCTTGTTGAAGATACAACAAGAGAAAGCGCAAACGAGCTTATGTGCGCCAACGGTTACGTTGATTTGCTTATACCAAGAGGCGGCGCAGGACTTATTAAAGCCTGTGTTGAAAAAGCAACGGTTCCTTGTATTGAAACAGGTACAGGAATTTGTCATATATACGTTGATAGTGATGCGGACCTTGAGATGGCGGTTAATATAATCAATAATGCTAAAACGAGCCGTCCTTCTGTATGTAATGCCGCCGAGGTTTGTGTAGTTCATAAAGATATTGCTAAAAAATTCATTCCTATGTTGGAAAAAAGACTCGTTTCTCAAAGAATGGAAAAATCTTTGAAGCCTGTTAAACTTAAAATGGATGAGCAGAGTATTACTTTTTCAAAATTCGGTGAAATCGCTGACGAAGTAGATTATCATACAGAGTTTCTTGATTTTATTCTTGCTGTTAAAACTGTTGATTCTGTTGAAAGCGCAGTTGCTCATATTTCAAAATATTCAACACATCATAGTGAATCTATAATTACAGAAAACAGTAGAAATGCTGAATACTTTACCAGTCATATTGACAGTGCTGCAGTATACGTTAATGCATCTACCCGTTTTACTGATGGCGGTGTATTCGGGCTTGGATGTGAAATGGGAATTTCTACGCAAAAACTTCATGCCCGTGGACCTATGGGTCTTGAGGAACTTACAACATACAAATATATAATTAAAGGTAACGGACATATACGTTAAAAGGAGAAAATAATGAAATATTCAGCCGGTTTTATTGGTGTTGGAAATATGGGAGGCGCTCTTTTAAGCGCTGTATCAAAAGCTGTTTCAAATAATCAAATTGCAGTTTTTGATTTGAATAATCAACTTGCGCTTGAAAAAGCAAAAAGTTCAGGTGCGGAATGTGTAACTATAGAAAAATTAGTTTGTGAAAGTAAATTTGTTTTTTTAGGTGTAAAGCCTAACGTTATTGCTGATGTTTGTGAGAAAATCAAACCGTATATTACAAAGCAGACAGTTATAGTTTCAATGGCAGCAGGTATAAATATTGATAAAATTTCAGGTTGGTGCGAAAGCGAAAAAGTGATACGTATTATGCCTAATACACCTGTTTCAGTAGGGGAAGGAATGATATTGTATTCTTTAGGAAAAACAGTAAGTGATGAAGATATAGCTTCATTTTTAAATATTATGAATAAATCAGGAACACTCGATTTAATAGATGAGAAATTTATTGATGCAGCTGCTGCGTTATCAGGTTGCGGCCCTGCTTTTGTGTATATGTTTATAGATGCACTTGCTGATGGTGCTGTTAAATGTGGTTTATCCAGAGATAAAGCGTTGGCATATGCAAAGCAGACTGTTTTCGGCAGTGCTTATCTTTCTATTAAATCAGATAAACATCCCGAAAAACTTAAAGATGAGGTTTGTTCGCCGGGTGGAACAACAATAGAAGGTGTTTTAGCACTTGAAAAAGCTTCTTTCAGACATGCAGCTTCTACTGCAGTAGTTGCGGCATATGAAAAAACTAAATTATTATAACGAAAAAGAAGATGGAAATTTCCATCTTCTTTTTTATTGCTTTAAGAATGTACTGTCAGGCGCATCTGTAAGATTCAGTGTGTTGAGTGTAAATAAAAGTAAATTTTCATCAATTTGCATTATAGACGACACTTCTGAAACGGTATATTGTTCGTTTAAAAGTTTTAATGCTTTTTCAGAATCAACTAAAAACGCGGATGCAAAAATATTTGCTTCCCGTTCTAAAATGGCAGAACTGTTGAGATTGTCACAACTCAGCATCTGACCGCTGTGTAATATATGGTGACCGAGTTCGTGAGCGCAAATCATTGATTTTGTATTTTCGTCAAGATCTTCATTTATAACTATTACCGGTTTTTTCATATTTCCGAAATATGCGCCTTTCAATGAGCCTAAATCTTTATATTTAACAATTACTCCAAGTTGTTCAGCTATATAATACGGGTTTCTTTCACCATAATTTTGTATAATCTCATTTACTTTATTTGTTATATAACTTGCAAGCATTTATTTTATTTCTTCCTTTGTTTCCCAATAAATTTCGTTTACTGCACGCATAACTTTGTCTTTGTCACTTTGAGACAAACTTCCTCCTGCAAAAAGACCTTGAATATCAGCTAATAGCTTGTCGATATCTGCCGCAGCAGTATAACCGCCTTTTTGTGCAGCATCAAGTATGTATTGAGAACGATCATCTAATAAATATTCATATGTGACATCGAGCGCGGTTGCAATATTTTTGACTATAGATATATTTGCAGGGTATCTTTGACCGCTTTCGTAGTTTTGAATTGATCTAAGTGATAAGCCTGAGTTTTTGGCAAGTATTGCCTGGGAAATACCAAGTTCTGTTCTTTTATTTTTGATTTTTTCTCCAAAATTCATAAAAACCTCTCTACGCAAATTTGTGCATATTTATCATTGACAACGCAATGTCGTGCGTATATAATTAGGGTGTGTGATACGCAATGTTGTGCGTATTAATGATATACTAAACTGAGGTGTTTGTCAATATGTCAAGAACAATTTTACATTGTGATATGAACAACTTCTATGCTTCTGTGGAAATGCTTTATGACCCGTCATTAAAGGATAAAAAAGTTGCTGTGTGCGGTTGTGAAGAAGAACGTCATGGGATAGTACTTGCAAAAAATGAATCAGCTAAAAAGAAAGGTGTAAAGACAGGGGATACAATATGGGAAGCGAGACGAAAGTGTCACGATATCGTTATTGTTACACCTCATTTTGAACGGTATTCAATATATTCAAAAAAAGCATATGAAATATATAGTAGATATACAGATCAGGTAGAGACTTTCGGTATGGATGAGTGTTGGCTTGATGTTACAGGAAGTGTCAGACTTTTTGGAGACGGTAAAACTATAGCTGATAAAATACGCAAAAACGTGCGTGATGAACTTGGACTTACTGTTTCGGTGGGAGTGTCGTTTAATAAAGTGTTTGCAAAGCTTGGAAGTGATTTAAAAAAGCCGGATGCTACAACTGTTATTGATAAAGAAAATTTCAAGGAAATTATATATAGTTTGCCTGCAGAAAGTATTATAGGAGTAGGACGAGCTACAAGTGACAATATAAAAAGAATAGGTGTTGAAACAATCGGTGAACTTGCAGAACTTCCTTTGGAAACTATGCGTTTAAGACTTGGAAAGCACGGTGAAACGGTGTGGAGGTATGCCAATGGATTTGACAATTCTATGGTTATGCGTATAGATGAAAGCAGTCCTATAAAAAGTATAGGTAGGGGAATTACAGCATCTCGTGATTTAAAAAACGAAAAAGAAGTGGAGCTTGTTATGTATTCGCTGAGCAGACGTGTTGCGGCGAAGCTAAGAGATAATAATCTTTCTGCTTCGGGAGTGCAGATTACAGTTAAAAATAACGCTTTGGAATCGCACGATTTTCAGTGTTCATTGCCGATAGTAACCAATAATGCATTTGTAATATTCAAACAAGCCTGTGAGCTTTTTGAAATACGATATAAATGGATAAAAGATGTCAGAGCGATTACCGTCAGGGCAATAAATCTGATACCTGTATCTTTTGCAAAACAATTAGATTTTACTTATGACTATTCTTTTATTTTAAAAAAAGAAAGACTTGATAAAGTTGAAGATGCGATGTCAAAAAAATTTGGAGCAGATGCTATAAAGCCAATGTCACTTGTAAGAGATCTTCATATCCCCAAAAGTCATACAGAAGAAATAATTTTACCTGGATTTCATCCTTAAAAACAGTTGAATTTGAAAATATATAATGTTATAATGTATTATTGAGGTGATTCTTTTGGATATTGCTATACTTACAGGGGCATCTTCCGGTATGGGAAAAGAATATTTTAAAGCTCTTTGTGATAAATTTAATTATCTTGATGAAGTCTGGATAATAGCCAGAAGAACTCAGAAATTGGTTGAGCTAAAAAAAGATGCGCCTTTTAATGTTCGGGTACTTGCTATGGATCTTACAGATTCGGAAAGTATAAAAACAATAGTTTCATATCTTGAAGAAAACAAGCCAAACATTAAAGTACTTATAAACAATGCAGGTTTTGGAAAACTTGGTTTTGTGCAAGAAATAGAATATACAGAGCATATTGATATGGTTAATCTTAATAATGCGGCGCTTACTGCGCTTTGTTCTGTATGTATTCCGTTTATGAAAGCAGGTTCGTTTATTGTAAACGTAGCTTCTATTGCGGCTTTTGCACCTAATCCGAGAATGGCAACGTATTGTTCGACCAAAGCATATGTGTTACATTTTTCAAAATGTCTCAGAGAAGAACTTAAGAGTAAAAAAATAAATGTACTTGCGGTTTGTCCTGGACCTATGAATACTGAATTTCTGGATGTTGCAGGAATCGCGGGAGGAAAATCAAAAACATTTGAAACTCTTCCTTATTGCGATCCTCATAAAGTAGCGCATAACTCGCTTGATAAAGCTGAAAAAGGAAAGGGAGTATATACACCCAGAGCATTTTTTAAGTTTTATCGTTTGCTTGCAAAGTTATTACCGCATAACTTAATAATGAAATTTTCAAAAACATAAATAAGAGGGGTATCACGATGATTTTTAACAGTATTGACAATCTTGTAAACTATGCAATTGATTGTGAATTAATAGGAAAAGAAGACAGAATATTTGCGATAAACAGATTATTGGAAATATTGGAACTGTCTGAGTATGAGCAACCTGCTTTGCCTAAAAGCGAGTCTTTAGAGCAGACATTAAAAAATCTTTGCGATTATGCAGTTGAAAAAGGAATAATAGAAGACAGCATTCTTTATCGTGATCTTTTTGATACAAAACTTATGGGAGTTTTGACACCGTTTCCCTCACAAGTTATTAAAAAATTCAACGAGCTTTATGAAAAGTCACCTGAAAAAGCGACCGATTACTACTATAAATTGAGCGGTGATACAGACTATATCCGCAGATACAGAATAGCTAAAGATGTAAAGTGGAAAACCAATACCGAATATGGTGATTTGGATATTACAATAAATCTGTCTAAGCCAGAAAAAGACCCCAAGGCTATTGCAGCTGCTAAAAATGCAAAACAGAGCGGATATCCTAAATGTGCGCTTTGTAAAGAAAATGAGGGTTACGCTGGTCATGAAAATGCTGCTGCACGTCAGAATCATAGAATTATTCCTATTGTGATGAATAATTCACAGTGGGGGATGCAGTATTCTCCGTATGTGTATTATAATGAACATTGTATCTGTTTCAATTTTGATCATACACCTATGAAAATTGAAAGAGCAACGTTTGTTAAACTGTTCGATTTTGTCAAACTGTTTCCTCATTATTTCCTTGGATCAAATGCGGATTTACCGATTGTAGGCGGATCTATACTCAGTCATGATCATTTTCAAGGCGGACATTATGAGTTTGCTATGGCAAAAGCACCTGTTGAAAGTGAAATTATATTTAACGGATTTGAAGATGTTAAAGCCGGCATAGTTAAATGGCCTATGTCTGTTATAAGACTTTGGGGCAAAGATGCGGACAGAATTGTTGAACTTGCTGATAAAATATTGAATTCATGGCGTGGATACACAGACGAAAAAGCATTTATATATGCAAATACCAACGGCGAACCACATAATACAATTACCCCTATTGCCAGAATGAAAAACGGATTTTACGAGATGGATCTTGTCCTTCGTAACAACATTACAACTCAGGAACATCCTCTTGGCGTATATCATCCACATGCTGAATTACATAACATCAAAAAAGAAAACATAGGACTTATCGAGGTTATGGGTCTCGCAGTTTTACCTGCACGTTTGAAATCTGAAATGCAAATACTTGCAGATTATATTGTAAGTGGTAAAGATATAAGATATAATGAACAAATTTCAAAACATGCAGATTGGGTTTCATCTTTTATTGATAATTACACAGTTACACCGGAAAACATTGACGGTATTCTTAAAGAAGAAATCGGTAAAGTGTTTAAAAAAGTTCTTGAACACGCAGGCGTTTATAAATGTACACCTGAAGGCAGACTTAACTTTATGAGATTTATAGACAGTATATAAAAATAAGGAGTTGCATTTGCAACTCCTTATTTATCAGACTGTCAAAAAACGACTGTTTTCAAAGCAAGAAAGCAGTGGTTTTTCTGTATATCATAGCAACATATTTAAGCCTGACCCATTGCGTAACGCGAGCCAGAGCTCGATAGTGTGTATAACGCATAGCGTGTTTTTCTTTTGCATCCGCAAAAACACGTTGGATGGTTTGTTTACGTCGTTTGTAAAGTTGTTGCCCACGATCAGTTTTGCGAAGCTGCTCTGCCAAATCCAAATATTCCTGCCATATATGTGTCTGGAATATCTTTTGTCCCTTTTCGTTAGCACCGCAAAGTAGCTTGTAGGGACAATCTATACAGTTCTTTGGTGTACTGCGGTAAGTCCGTTTTCCTTCTCTGTTTGTGGTTCTATGACGAAGTGGTTGGCCTTGTGGACAAATATATTGATCGTTTGCTTCATCATAGATATATTCCCATGCTCTGTATCTTCCTTTTTTTACACTTGGGGCTTGTGTATGGAATGATTGGGATTTTTCCATCATCTAAAGTCTTCTTTGCAATTCAGGGAGTTTT
>JAZOSU010000026.1:0-38417 GCA_045657265.1 Eubacteriales bacterium
AAAGCGAGGTGAAATTCACCTCGCTTTTGCTATTTAAACATATTGGTGTTATTATACCTCATTCTTCGATTCTTCTAACTATTCCAGTGGCTTTCATATATACATTTCTCCTTAAATTACAAATTGTGTTGTTATTATCTGTAACTTACGGAGAAATGTAACGCATTGGTTTACTTTTAAACTTGATTATGTTATAATGATTTAAGGGGTTGATTATATGAAACATACAGAGCAAATATTTCAGTTTATCGAGAACAATACAGAAAAATATTTGAACTTTCTTTGCACAATCTGTTCCTACGAAGCCAGGGCATACGACAAACAAACTATTGACCGTATGGTCGATTACATCGCGGCTTTTGCACAGGACGAAGGCTTGCAGGTGAAACGAACATCTATGGAAAAGTGCGGTGATTTTCTCACCGTAGAAATCAATCCGGGTGCGGAAAAAGGCTGCATTTTCCAGGCCCATATGGACACGGTTCACCAAAAGGGCGTTTTTGGCGAGCCTCCGGTACGCAGGGACGAAAACAAAATATATGGTCCCGGTGTCATTGATTGCAAGGGTGGCATTGCTATTGCCCTGCTCTGCATGAAATCGCTGTTGGATAGTGGCTTTGACAAGCATGTACGGCTGATCCTCACTTCAGATGAGGAAATTTCCAACATTTTGGGTGGTCCGGAGGAAATACGCTTTATTCAAGAAAGCGCCGCAGGCTTCCCTTGTGCCATCAACTGCGAAACCGCCGAAAATGATGAGGTTGTGATTGCCCGCAAAGCCATTTTGAAGTACCGGCTAGACATAAAAGGTGTCAGCGGCCACTCCGGCAAGCATTATTTCACAAGCAAAAACGCTGTTTTGGAAGCGGCGCACAAAATCATAGCACTGCACGAAAAGAGCGTCCCCGGAGGGACTACCTACAGTTGCAATATCATCCAGGGCGGCAAGGTGCTCAATGTGATTCCGGATAATTGCAGTATTTCTCTGGACATTCGGGCGCTTTCGGTCAAGGATATGGAAACAGCTATGGAAACAGTGGAGAAAATCGCTCAAACCGCATTTGTTCCGGGCACAAGCTGCGATGTGACGATGCTGAGCACTCGTCCTCCTATGGAAAAACAGCCGCAAACCATAGAACTGCTGGAAAAGCTTCTTCGTGTATGCCACAACTATAACCTTGGAACCCTGACGCCTATGGAAACTGGCGGCGGTTCCGATTCCTGTTATACACAGGCGGCAGGCGTTCCGTCCATCTGCGGTATGGGTGCCAGCGGTGGTCTCCAGCATACGCCAAAAGAATTTGTAAACAAGGCATCTATCCCTCTGCGCGCCAAGATTTTGGCAGGGTTTCTGGTCGCGGAGGATCAATAATCAAAAGCAAGGTGAATTTGCACAAGTCCAGTAAAAATGGACAATAGAAAAAAAGAACCCCCTATGGTAGAATAAAAGAAACTACCATAGGGGGATTTGTTATGCCAAGAAAGTACGTAAAAAATGGGACAGTTAGCAGAAGAAGTATTTAGAACAAAAGCAACGGGAGAAATGAATCGAAAAACCGGAGAACAATTCGGTTTAAGTAAATACCAGATTAAGCAGTTAGTGGTCCGCCAAAATCAAAAAAACGCAGAATAGCAGAAGAGGGATATAAACCTCGCCCTAAGGGACGACATAGAAATACACCTATGAGTGAAGAAAAAACGCCAAAAAGAAGTGAAAGAATTAGAAATGCAGGTGGAATTACTGCAAAATTTTCTGTCAGAGGTTGGAGGGAGGTAAAATTAAAATATCGCGTCATTGAGCGTTTTAGAGGGAAGTATAGCATTGAAGCATTTGAAGTGTTACGTAGTGGCTATTATGTGTGGAGAAACCGGCAATGGCACCCTAATAGGGATCAATGGCTGATCGACTTAATTGCCCAAGATCAACGCGAGAGCAAACAGATCTATGGACACCGTCGGATTCGTTATTGGCTCTTTAGAAAACATAAACTAAATGTGAATTTAAATCAATTTTGCGTATTATGCACAGTATGATCTGCAATTTCGGATCCGTCGCCAAAGACCATATATGCAATACCAAAAAAGCTGTATAAATATCCTAATTTATTAAATCGGTAGTTTGAGCAGCAGGCTCTCAATCGTTTTTTTGGTTACAGATATTACATATATCCCAACTGCCAAAGGAATGAAATATATGTGTGCGGTTGTTGAACTTTGCAGAAAGATGGTACTGGCATACCGCATCGGCATCGATATGAGTGCATCATTGGTTACAGACACCATTAGAGATGCCAGAAAAAAAGAAAAGGTCACTGATGGACTCACCCTCCACAGTGACCAAGGGTCTCAATACACCTCGCAAACACACTCTTTTTTTGTGACTTTGGGATCCATACTGACTTCACCTCTCATATTTCGACACTCCTTTCCAAATTATATTCCTGTTTATCGGAACTGTACAGAGTCGCTGTTCATTGAATTGTTCCTTGTAAAGTTCCAAAATAAAAACCGCATCAAAGTCTTTAGACGATGATACGGTCTATTCAGTATTATAATATGCTATTATGAATGTTTTTATTTCAATTCAACGCAGAAAGTCGGTTATTGTTGGAAAACTACAATAAAAGAAACAACCCTTAAACCATTGCGGTTCAAGGGTTGTTATCTTAATCCCGTGTGGGATTTAGTGGCGGAGAAAGAGGGATTTGAACCCTCGCGACGGTTACCCGCCCTACTCCCTTAGCAGGGGAGCCCCTTCGGCCTCTTGGGTATTTCTCCAAATTCCGAAGTTTTTATTTAGTTTTGCTTAAAATAATATTTCAAGCCTTTGTTTTGACTTGAAATATTATACAACAGCAAATGTGTTTTTGTCAATACAGATTTTAAATTAAAAGCTTTTATCGTATTTTTTGCCAAAAAATTTAGCCATAAGAAACGCAAAGCCTTTTTTGAATATATTTACTTTTTCCATATACATAAATGGATATTCAACATATTTTACATCATTTGTGTTAATCCACACATCAAGCAAAAGCTCTGAAATTCTTCCGTAAAATCTGCTATGAAAAGTATCATACTCCAAATCTTTTGTTCTGTTTTCAAGTTCAAACAGAATGTCAAAAAGAAAAGAGCAGTAGCTGTCAAAATAATCTTTTTTCATAACGAACATATTGAACATATGAGCGCTTGTTCTTGTATGCAATTTTTCTATTTGCTCTGCATACTGAGGGAATTTTTCTTTTACTATATCAAAAGTAATATCCAAAGGCTCTTTATGAAGCGTGTTTGTATAATGAGAATAAAGATTTTCTATATAATATTTGCGTTTTGACGGTAAAATTACGTCTGCTTTTGCAAGAAGTTTTTCAGCATCGATTTTTGAAAGTATGGTATCTTTTTTACCGAAGTGACGGCGATAATGTGCAAGACCTACATATTCTGCTTCAAGGTTTTTCCAAGCCCAATAAAGACCTGTGAGTTCGCAAAAGCCCGGATTTTTATGAGAAATGTTATCTCCTGTGTCGTCCCTTGCGTAGCCCTCGATAATATCTTTATCTTTGGCACCAACATGGACGGGAATGTACATTTCATCTTCCGGCATAGTATACGGTTTATGTGCAGCAACGATGACTTTGATGTCCATCAGATAGCTCCTTCTTTGTTAAATACCTTTTTAAAAGTTTTGAAAATTATACGAATATCACGGCGGTTTCCGCATCTGCTGCAATATTCTTCGTCAAGTTTTAATCTGTCTTCAAAAGATAAATTGGATCTTCCGGCTATTTGCCATGGGCCTGTAAGACCAGGTTTAACTCTGATTATATAATAGTAGTGTTCGCCCATTTCTATTTTTTCTTCCAAAAGATACGGTCTTGGACCTACAAGGCTCATTTTGCCCATAAGAATATCAAAAAACTGAGGCCATTCATCAAGAGAAGTTTTGCGTAAAAATTTGCCTGTTTTTGTAATTCTGGGATCGTTTTCCAATTTCTTATAGCGTTCATATTCTTCGGCAGCATCAGGGTTTTTTGCAAGGTAATCCATAAGCAGCTTGTCAGCATTGGGAACCATACTTCTGAACTTATGTATATAAAATACCTTGCCATTTTTTCCTATACGCGGTTGAGAATAAAAAATGGAACCTTTTTCTTTATTAATTATTTTCATTATAAAAACGAGAATAGTTATAAGAAACAGAATCAATGAACCGAAAACGCCTGCGATAATGTCAATAAATCTTTTGATAGCTCTGCTTATGAAATTACGAACGGTACGTTTTGCTATCATATCGTCGTGAACTTTATTGTCAAAACGGAATTTTTTAAATTCCATGGTGTTCATATTATTCATCTGATTAAGTATATCCAACTCGTTAGGTTGCTTTTTTTTCTTGTTATCCATATTTTTGTACCTCTGACGATTATGCAGTTTGCTGGGCTGCGTTTGTCTTAAGAATAAAATCGTGAATTTTTTGAGTCGCTTTATTTAAATCATAAGTATAATACCATACCCCGCCTATCATTTCACCGTGGTCAAGATCACTTGTAGGTATACCTAAGTTTTCAAATTGTAATGAACTGTAGTTTTGAAGAGCCCACCAACCGAGAGATGTAAGCTCTGAGTTTGAAAGTGAAGTCGAACATTCTTTTAAAACAAGGTCAACAAGTTTTGGATATTTGTCAACGCTGAGTGATTTCACCTTTTCAAACATAGACATTATAACTTCACGTTGGCGCTGACCTCTGCCAACGTCACCGCCGTCAACGTAACGCACACGGCAGAAAGCAACTGCCTGACCGCCTGTAACAAGCTGTTTTCCTGCGCTTTGGATAGGCTCACAGTTTATACCGAGAGCTTTCAGGTGCGGGATATAATTTTTGTTCATATCGTTTTTAACTGATTCCGATATTTCAATTTCTACACCGCCCACATAATCTATTATAGTAGCAAGAGCCCAAAAATTAGCGGTTACATAATCCTGTACGTTAAGAGAAAAGTTATTGTTTATTGTCTTGATTGAAAGTTCAGCACCGCCAGCAATGTTGTTTTTTGCATTCCAACCGTATGCAAAAGCGTGATTAAGTTTATCCTTGCCGTAACCTTCAATGTCTACACGTGTATCACGGGCAATAGAAGTAAGTTTCACTTTTTTATTATCAAAATCAACAGTAACAAGCATTATTGAGTCAGAACGGCTGATTTCAGACATATTTCTTGAGTCAATGCCGTAAAACATAATGTTTTTCTTACCTTCGAATTTCGTCTGTATCTCTTGTGAAATGGGACCTA
Organism: Eubacteriales bacterium; assembly: GCA_045657265.1. Classification (GTDB taxonomy): domain Bacteria; phylum Bacillota; class Clostridia; order Oscillospirales; family QAKW01; genus RGIG9041. Next base: position 5,290 of record JAZOSU010000026.1, read on the forward strand.
CGTCTATTTTGCTATCAGGACGGTCAATCTTATTAAGATATGCATTTGCCACAATAACAACTAAAAGAACAAGTATTAAAAAGAAACTGACAAAAGAGGTAGCAAAAAGAGCTATCCATCTTTTTATTTTTGCATTGTTTTTATAAAATTTCAGACTATATATATTATGGTTTTTAAGCCAGTTTTTTATTTCTTCGTATTTTTCTTCAAACATTAGAAACTACTCCTTGGAGCATATTTAAATTAATTATATATTAATCGACATAAAAAGTCAATGTATTCTTAGTTTGAAAGGGTATTGGGAGTTTCAAATATAAACTCTTTCATAATATTTGATGCTTTATTCAGATCATAGTTATTATACCAGGTACCGTTTATCATGGTGCCGTTTGATATTTCGGACGTGGGTATTGAAATAGTTTCAAATTTAATGTTTTTAATGTTTGCAACTACCCACGAACCTATTTCCAATATCTGTTCGTTAGTGCAGGAAGTTGTACATTCTTTTAAAAGTTTTCGGATAAGCTGCGGGTATTTAAGGGGATTTATATTTTGAGCACTTTTAAAAAGCGATGTTAATACTTCGCGTTGGCGGTGAGTTCTTACTGTGTCACTGTCTATATTACGGATTCTGCTGTAGGCGAGTGCCTGAGCGCCTGTAAGTCTCTGATATCCTGCTTTTTCAAGCTTTGGAAATTCAAGCTCAAATTTTTCGGCGTACTGATTTGAAGCAAGGTTTATTTGTTTGAGTTCTGCAGCGCTTACGTCTACTTCAACTCCGCCTACATAATCTATTATATGCGTAAGAGCCCAGAAATTTGCAGTTACGTAATCTTTAACAGAAAGTCCGAAAGATGAATTGATTGTCTGTAAAGAAAGAGCTGCGCCGTCACATAGATTTCCGGTTTTTGCCCATCCATACGCAAAGGCATGGTTGAGTTTATCAGGACCGAATTCGGGAATGTCAACAAGAGTATCCCGTGATATGGATGTCATTTTAATTTTAAGATTATTTTTATCTATGGTAACTAACGTAATAGAGTCTGAACGGCTTATTTCATTTTGGCTTTGCGCATCCAGACCGTAGAGCATCACGTTGAATATACCGTCCTCTGTCAAATCGTTTTCATCGGAAGAAACACCTGCATCGATTTGATTCGGAGGGCGGTCTATTTTTCCAAGAAAAGAATTTATGAGTAGAGTGGCAGCAAGGGCAAGAATCATCAGGAAAGCAATTATTGATGTGATGACAATTGCGCAACTCTTTTTGATTTTACCGTGAGATTTATAAAACTTTTCACTGTATATGTTATGTGCCGAAAGCCAGTTTTTTATTTTTTTAAACATAAAAACATCTCCGAAAATTAGTTCATTTTGATTATAACTTAGCAAAAAGCCTATGTCAAGGTGTTCGGTTTGTACGGAAAATTTCCGAATCTGTACGATTTGTCCGCTTTTTAATGAAATTTGATCGGATTGTTCGCCGTTTTTTGAAATTTGATCGGTTTGTTCGGAATTGGCTGTTATGATGGTAAGTGAAAGGAGGAACACGTATGAAGTCATTTGACAAAACGGTACGAAAACTGTGCAACAAAAAAATTACAGACCCCGAAGGGCAGATTCTCGGAGAAACCTTTACTGTAGAACAGGCGATAGCCGCGGCAATTATCAAAAAGGCAATGAGCGGAGCATCTGATGCAGTGAAATTGATACGGGAGATTTTAGACGAAAAGATTTCGTCTGATACAAATGAATTCCGTATAGATATCAACGTAGTTGAATAAAATGAAAATTTCTCTCACCAGACAGCAGAAACGGTTTTGCGATGCGGCCGCGTTTGAGGTTTTATACGGAGGCGCGGCAGGCGGAGGAAAAAGTTTTGGACAGCTTATAGATGCAATGCTGTATGCTTTGAAATTTTCCGGTTCCAAACAAATCATATTCAGAAGAACTTATCCTGAACTTGAAAAATCTCTTATTCGTACAGCCTACAGTATTTATCCGCAGAACCTTTACAGCTATACAAAGTCTACTCATACAGGAACCTTCATAAACGGCTCTGTTATTGATTTTGGATATTGTGACAGTGAGGAAGATGTTTATAAATATCAGTCAGCAGAATACGATGTAATTCGTTTTGATGAACTGACACATTTTACCCAGACAATGTATACATATCTCATATCAAGATGCAGAGGAGCAAACAGTTTCCCGAAACACATAAAAAGCTCAACTAACCCCGGCGGAATCGGGCATAGCTGGGTAAAGTCGAGATTTATTGATGTTTCGCCGCCCGATACTGTTTGCAAAATAGGTGATACAACGAGAATATTCATTCCTGCCAAAGTTACAGATAACAGATTTCTTATGCAAAGCGACCCCGATTACGTAAAAAGACTGAATTCTCTTGACGAAAGGGATAAACGTGCTTTGTTATACGGCGACTGGGATTTGCAGCAAGGGAAGTTTTTTGAAAGCTTTGACAGACAGGTTCATATTCTCAAACCGTTTGATATTCCGAAAGATTGGGTGAAATATATCAGTCTGGATTACGGTCTTGATATGCTTGCGGCATATAAGATAGCGGTGGACACAAACAGACGTGCCTATGTTGTTTCTGAAGTATATGAGGGCAAAGATAACGGTATGGACGGGCTTATTGTATCCGAGGCGGCAAAAAGAATAAAGATTTTATGCGCCAATGACGATATAAAAGCAGTTTTTGCGCCTCCTGATTTATGGAACAGGCAAAAAGACAGCGGAAAGAGTATAGCAGGACTTTTCTATGAAAACGGTGTAAACCTTACAAAAGTCAGTTCCGCAAGGATCCACGGATGGCTTGAACTTAAAGAATGGCTTAACGTTTACAAAGGGGAAGACGGAAACAAAATTGCAAATTTACGTATATTTGATTGTTGCACAAATCTTATTCGTACCATATCACAAATACAATGTAACAGTTCCAACCCTTCAGATTGCGCCGTGACGCCTCACGAACTTACTCACGCACCTGATGCTATCAGGTATTTCGTGTCGGGGTCGCCTAAAAGTGCAGTCACACCACCGATAAAATACCGGTATGGCTTTGATTTTGAAAAACCAAAGGCTTTGCCTACAGGTATCGGTGACAAAATAAAAATAATATAGGAGAAAAACAATGGAGTTATTAATATTAGGTATTATGTTTGCTCTTGTATTTATATGTTTTTTCTTAAAAAAAGAAAAGAAAGAAAAAACATATGCGGTAAAACGCATTTATAAAGAAATAGCAGATATTAATACTCTTTTGCAAAATGTTGAAGCATATGACGGTACTTCTTTTGGTCAGAAACCTATAGGTAAAGGAGGCCGAAGATGACACAAACAAAACACAGCGCAGACAGCGCAAGTGAGCTTTGGTCAAAATTTGAACAGTGCGAAAAAGTACATACCCGTATGGGTCTTGATGAAGACACCGCCAGAGCTTACAGGTTTTACGAGGGAGATCAGTGGTACGGGCTTGAGAGCGGAAACGAGGAATTGCCTGTATACAATTTTATAGCCCCTGTTGTGAAATATAAAACCGCAATGGTTGCTATGAACAATATGTGTATCAATTATAATGCACCCTTTTCTGATGAATCTGCCCAGAGAATCTGCGTGTCGTTATCGGACCTTGCTATGCAGAAATGGGAACGTTTTAAAATGGACAGTAAATGTTGGGATATTGTAAGAGCTGCTATGATAGGCGGAGACAGTTTTGCTTATTTTTATAACGGAGACGGCGGATGTCAGATTCTTGACAGAACGGACGTATTTTTGGGAGATGAGTCTATCGCAGACATATCAGGTCAGCCGTATATTTTTATCAGAGAAAGAAAATCTGTCTCTGACGTTAAAAAGATAGCAACAGATAATGGGATATCTATGCAATCTGTAGCTGATATATTACCCGATGAAGATGAAAATGATCTTGGCAGTGATAAATGTACAAGTCTTTTGTATATGGAGCTTCGAGACGGTGATTTATATTTCACAAGACTTACCAAAAACGTGATATATCAACCCAAGCAGGTTATAAAAAATCTGAATTGCTACCCCATAGCATCTTTTGTTTGCGCAAGGAGCAGAGGGTCTGCAAGAGGTAAAGGCGAGGTTAATCCTTTAGTTGCTAATCAGATAGAAATCAACCGTAATCTTGTCAGAAGACTTATGAATGCAAAGCTTACGGCATATTCAAGGCTTGTATATGCAAACGACCGTATAGTAAACCCCAAAGCTCTGACAGAGGTGGGTACCGCTATAGAAGTCGAAGGCGGAGGAATAAGCACGATAAAAGATGCAGTTAATTATCTTACACCTTCGTCGATGTCACCTGATGCGAAGATTTTAAGCGACGAGCTTTTATCTGTTACAAAAGATTTATCAGGAGCGGGAGATGCGGCTCTTGGCAGTATAGACCCGACGGAAGCTTCAGGCGCGGCAATAATTGCTGTTCGCGATCAGGCAGAACTCCCTCTCAATGAACAGACTGCGGTGTTCCGTCAGTTTGTCGAAGACATAGCGAAGATATGGTACAGACTGATGGTGGTTTATAATCCAAACGGTATTGAACTTCCTGACGGAGAAAAAGTAAGCGCTGATGAGTTGGAGGCTCTGGAGCCGGGTATTCGCATTGATGTTTCAAATGCAAGTCCGTTTTCCAAATACGCAAGAAATCAGTCGGTAGAAAAACTTTTCACAATGGGGCATATAACTTTTGAAGAATATGTTTCTTTACTTGACGATGACAGTTCTGTGCCTAAATCAAAGCTTGAGCATATTATAAAAAATAGAGGAGGAAGTTTAAATGGCGGTAAATAAGATAGATGATACTCAGCTTGAGAGTGAAAAAAGATATCATATTTGTCAGAAAGACGTACCAGACAAAACTGCATCGGAAATGAAAACTTTTATGGATTACGTTCCCCGAAACGTGATTATCCCTAAAATCAATGAAATGATTGATGACTCAGCCCTAAAAGCATACAGAAAAGATGTGTACGATAAAAGTGAAATGGAGGAGTTATTAAACGGGAAAACAGGATTTGAAGAGGTTTATACCAGAGAAGAGCTTGACATTTTTTTACGACAAAAAGCAGATACAAATAACGTTTATGAAAAAGGAGATGCAGAACGTACTTTTTCTGCTGCACTGAAAGGATACGCCTATGGAAAAACAATAACTATAGACGATGCTATTTCAACAAATCATGCACTTTCTTTGAATCTTGTCAGCAAAAACCGAATACCGTCGGGATATGCAAGTAAAACAGTTGATGGGGTTACTTTTAATGTTGCATCGGACGGCAGGGTGACTCTTAACGGTACTTCTACCAAAACAAGTGATATTAAATATGCACTGACAGAGCTTATTCCCTTTGAGGCAGGAACGTATTTTCTGTCAGGTTGTCCTGTAGGTGGTTCTACGGATAAATATTGGCTTGCTGTTATAAATAGTAACGGTTCAAAATATTCACTTTACAAAACAGAAACAGGCGAAGGGTTTTTACTTGAACTTGAAAAACCGGAGTCTCTAAAATTTTATATCCGAGTAGCACCCGGAACAACTGTTGAAAATATAGTGTTTGAACCTATGTTTGAAAAATCAAATCAAAAGACGGAATATACCCAATATGTTTCTAACTTTTCGAAATATTACACTTTTGTTGATTTTTATCAGGACGATGTTTTTCTACGGGGATATTGTTCTACCAGTGACCGTTTTGGAAGAGTCGACAGTGTTGCGACCGAAAGTACGGAAATAAAAATAGAAGTAAACGGAGACGACGTTGCTGTAAGCGTGGAGTATATCAAGGATTTAAACAAAACTATAGACAAAATTTTAAGAGCAATTTCGTGAGGTTAAAAATGGAATGGATAAATATTAAAAGTATTTTTTACGGCGGTGTATGTCTGATATCCGCATCGTTATCTGCACTTTTTGGTGGATTTGATATGATTCTTATCAGCCTTATGATTTTTATGGCTGTGGATTATATTACAGGTCTTATAGTAGCAGGTGTTTTCCATAAATCAGGGAAAAGCGAAAGCGGAAGTCTTGAAAGTCACGCGGGCTGGAAAGGAATCTGCCGAAAAGGAGTTACACTTCTTATCGTGCTTGTGGCAGCAAGACTTGATATTATGCTTGGCACAACCTTTATAAGAGACGGTGTGGTTATGGCATACATTGCAAATGAAGCACTCAGTATTATTGAAAATGCAGGTCTTATGGGAATTCCTATTCCTGAACCTGTAAAAAATGCGGTAGAAGCACTCAAATCGAAAGGAAGTGACGGAAAATATGACAAATCTTCCGGTAACGGGTGATTTTTATATCACCGCAATTTATGGTCAGAACGGAAACCTTTGGTCAAACGGTCATAAGGGAATTGATTTTGTAAGTGACAATAAAAAAGTATATTCAACTTGTGTGGGTACAGTCAGAGTAGTTGCGTTTGATAAAGGCGGCTGGGGTAATTATATCTCGGTGGGTGATGCAAACGGACTAAGACATATTTTTTGCCACCTTGATTCGATTTTTGTCAAGGCAGGAGACAAGGTTTCTGAAAAAACCGTTTTGGGTATTATGGGACAAACAGGAAACGTAACGGGAGTACATCTTCATTATCAGCTTAATAATGCAGACGGTTTGCCGATAGATCCCACAAAGCATTTGGGAGTGCCGAATGTAAAAGGAAAATATAATTCAAAGGAGTTTACGGTTATGGAATACAAAGACCAAAGCAAAATTTCAAGCTGGGCCAAGGATGCTGTAAAAAAAGTAACTCAGGCAGGAATTATGGCGGGCGATACAAACGGAAACTTTAATCCGCAAAAACAAATAACAAGAGAAGAAATAGCGGTTGTTATTTCTAATCTTTTAGAAAAGGAGTAAAAAAAGAGATGGAAGATTTAAATGTGGTAAACGACACACAGCAGACAGCCGTGGAGTCTGCATCTGCCGAAAATGAGACAGGCGGTGCATTATCAGGGACGCCTGATGAATGTACAAAAACGGAGGTCGCCGACCGTACTCAAAGCAAGGCGGAAAATTCAGGGTTTCGGAAACTCCGACTGGAAAACGAAAACTATAAAAAAGAAATAGAAAATCTTAAAAAACAGCTTTCAGGCCTGTCCGAGTTGGAGAATATCAAAAGGCAAAACAGTTTTTACATTAACAAACTGATTAGCGAAAAAATGGAAAGAGATCTTGAACTAATAAGAAAAGAGAATTCGGAAATAACTGATCTTTCCGAGCTGGGAGATGATTTTATAAGGCTTATAGAAAACGGCGTTGAACCGCTTACAGCGTATAATGCCGTAAAAAAAGCAACCGACAGCAAGGCAGTGCAAACACCTCCCAGTATGGGATCGGTCGGTTATTCCGAAGGAATGCAATCACGATTTTTTACTTCAAAAGAACTGGACAGGCTGACATCAAAAGATCTTGAAAATCCGTTGATTTTCAAAAAAGCTATGGAATCATTAAAAAAATTATAACATTAAAGGAGATTTAAAATTATGGCTTATTCAAATTTCAAACCGACCATCTGGTCAAAATTTATTCAGACAGAACTTGAGAAAAAATGCAGATTAGTAGAAGATTGCTGGACTCAGTTTGAGGGCGAGGCAAAACAGGGTGCAAGAGTTAAAATACTCGGTGTCGGCGCTCCTGATATTTTCGATTACGTACCAGGTCAGGGTATTCCTGCTCCCGTTGCAGTTGAAGGTACGGATACACAGCTTGATATTGATCAGGCGAAAGCGTTCAATTTTATGATTGACGATATCGACAAAGCGCAGTCTGTAAACGGACTTATGGAAACTCTTATTAAAGAAGCAACTGCCAAAATGGCAAAAACAAGAGATTCATTTGTTGCATCCTTGGCAAAAGACAGTACATACGTATCTGAATCAGCTCAGGTAAAAACTGCAGATCAGGCCAAGAAATTGGTAGATGAAGCTTTACTTGCTCTTCGTGAAAACGACGTTGATATCGAAGACGAAGTTACAATTACTGTTTCACCGTTTTTCTATCAGCTTTTCCGTGATGCGCTTACAGAACTTAAAACCAATAACGATGATCTTATCAAAAAAGGCGTTGTTGGTATGTATGATAATTGCAAGGTTAAACTTTCAAATAACCTTTACAATGACGGTACAGACGATTATATGATGGTGCGTACAAAAAGAGCTATTGCTTTTGCAAGCGGTATTGATGAGACAGAGGCATACCGCCCTGAATCATTCTTTGCAGATGCAGTTAAAGGTCTTAACGTATACGGCGGTAAGATAGTTCGTCCAAAAGAGCTTTATGTAATTAAAGCCCATAAATAATTAACTTTCGGTGCAGAGAAAATATTTTCTCTGCACCGATTAAAAGGAGGTGTTTAAATGACTATAGCTCATGCAAATAAGCTTGTCAGAGGACTTGTGGGCGAAGATGATTTTCACGATGTTCAAGATATTCTGTCCAGTTATTATGACCTTGCACAGAGGCAGATAGCAACCACTGCCGCACCTATTATAAAAAGTTGTTTTGTTGAAAAAGGTAAAAACGTAGCGTTACCCGAAGAATTGTACAGACTGACAAAAGTTTCTGAAAGTTATCACAGAATAGACTGCAACCATATTTTTATAGAAGGAAACGGCGAAGCGGAAATAACATATTATGCATACCCTAAAAAACTTTATGATGATTCTTCCGAACAAACCGAATTTGAAATTGCAAAGGAAGCTCAGATGGCGATACCGTATTTTGCGGCGGCGCAGGTTGTACTCGCTGACAGTGATATGAGAAGATACTATGCCTTTATGGATATGTATAACGGCATACTGTCCAATATATCTGCAGCAAATATGGAAAACAGTAATATCCGTGTTGTTACTGCGGAGGAAATGCGATGAGATTTATAAAACATAAACTCAGGTCTGCATCTACAAGCGGTGGCGGTGTTGTTACTGCTAACAAACTTTTAGGTATAGACGGCGCATCTGCATTTGGTCGCAGTTCTGTTTCAAGAGCGCAGCGTCAAAGCTTTTATGAAGGCGAAGAGACACCGGGCGCTATGAATATGATTAGAAATTCTTTGGGAGAAGTTGCAAAAAGACCGGCGTATAAAAGTATCAGCGATAAGCCGTACAGCAGGAATCTTAGAGGCGTATTTGATTTTAAAAATGCAGGGAAAGAAAACTATTTTTTTCTGTATGATGACTGTTTTATTGTAACAGATGAAAATTATAAGCATTTACAGAGCTACGCTCTGCCCTGTGATTTAACTGATAGCAATATGTTCCGTATAAATCAGTACATATTTTTGCTCAGCGGTAAATGTATGTATATTTTTGATACAAAGAAAAATAAACCGATTTATATTACAGACGGTCAAGATACAAGTATCGTAACCTCAAGTCATACGTATCTTCCTACAGTATATATCGGCGGATTGCCAAGCGGTAAAGCGGCATCTTATGAGGCGGTTAATATGCTTAATCCGTTTATTGCAGAACAGTATATAGGAGACGGAAGCAGCAAAACATTCAATACACATTTTGAAATTGACAAGTTGCAGGGTGCGTATATAAAAAACAAATCAGGCGGTTGGGACTGGATCCTGATAGATTCTAACACTTCAAACAGCGTAACCTTAGAAAAAGCCCCTTCTGCACCGTCGGTAAGCGGTGAAGATAACGTGAGAATTATCTATGCAAGAAAAGGATATCTTGATGCTTTCAAAAAACTTGCGGGGTGTACTTGCGCGACGTTATTTGGTGTAAGCGGATTTGAAGACAGAGTGTTTTTGTCAGGTAATGACAATTATCCGGGAGAGGTGTTTTATTCCGAAATGGACAAGCCTCTTTATTTTCCTGATCTGAATTATATAAAAGTCGGTTCTCCCGGTACAAAAGTCTGCGCTCTTGCAGGGCAGGGTACGGAGCTTGCGGTTATTTGTAACGATTACATATATACTGTCAAAGGCAGTGCGGTAACGGATGATACAAAGACTCCGTATGTTGAAAATGCCGTTTTTTCCATAACAGGAATACTTAAAACGCCACCGCCTGTAAATCATCCGCCTTGTATTTTTGATAACGAGATAAATTATCTTACGACAGAAGGTGTGTGCGCAGTAACGGCAACAGGCGTCCTTGATGAAAGATGCTGTCAGATACGTTCTTCTTTTATAAACTACTACCTTCAGAAAGAAAACCTTAGTAACTGTAAAATGATGGTGTACGGAGATTTTCTGATTATCTCCAACAGAAAAGGAAGAATCTATTTACTTGACGGAAAACAATTTTCGGCAAATGAAGATAAACCGTTTTCTCACAGGCAGTACGAGGGATATATCTGGGATGACGTAGTTGCTAAATATATGTGGATGCAAAACGGCAGACTGTTTTTTTCAGATGGAGTCGATTTTTATTATTTTGATGAGAATTTTATCCAAAACGGAATATACAGTGATGAAATAAGAATAGACGATTTTACCGTCGATTACAGACCGGTAAAAGCGTATTGGGAAACTCCAGAGATAACATGTTCACGCTTTGAACTTATCAAGTTCTTTATGCGTATGGGAGTGTATCTTAAAGGCGTTTATAACAGTTATGGAGAGCCGTACAATACAGGTGTAAAAATTTCGGCAAATTTCGGAGACAATCACTGGAGGGTGATTAAAGATTACGATGCTGAGAAATATGTTTTCAATTACGGAAAAATAAACTATGCTAAATTTGTATACAGACCACATCCCAAAGATTACAGTGTATATTGCAGACTTTTGCACAAAAAAGGACGAAGCATCAAATTACGTTTTGAAAACGATAAAGATGAACCGATGATATTGAGAGGATATGATATTGAATATATTCAAATGTAAAGGAGTAGATTATGGCGAGTATATATGACAAACAGATTCTGAGTAAAAAAGACTTGGAACGAATAACAAAACTTGGCGAGCTGTGGCAACAGACAGATGACGAGGCTAAAAAAGCGGAGTATCACGATGCGGCAGAGGCTATCCGTAAAAGCTATCTGTATAGCGGCGGTAAAGACGGAAGCGAGTATAATCCCATCGATAGTTCTTATATAGGTGTTGCTACTGCATCTAAAGATTATGAAAATACGCTCAGAGATTCAAATAAAGCGCAAATTGAAAATTTTGCAAATCTTGAAAAACAGGCCGAAAAGGACGGCAATGAGAGATTGAGACAGGCGTATATCAAGAATATGCAACAGGCCTTAAATCTTGATCAGAATCTTAAAGCAAACGGTGTTACAGGCGGTGCATCGGAAAGTACCAAAGCCGCATCTGACAATGAGTATCTTAATCTTCGTGACGATATTCTTGAAGATGTAAGCGATACCAAAAACGAGCTTAAAAACAAAGCCGCTCAGCTTTCGGCGGATACAGAAAAGGAGATTGCAGAGTTTAATTATCAGGCGGCAGTTTCCCGTGCGGATAAACTTGCGCAGAATGAACAGAAAAAGTATGACAGAGCGCAGGATGAATATCAAAAAGCTTTGGATAAATATGACAGGGAATATCAGCAAAAGCAAGACGATTATGAAAGGGCGCACCAGAAAGAACTTTTTGAGTATCAGAAAGCAAAGGATGCGTATGACAGAGAATATCGTGAAAAAAACGATAAACTTAACAGAGAGGCATCACTTGCTAAAGCTTATTCATCAAGTTCTAAAAAATCAGAAAGCACAACTGATAAAAATTTGGAAGAACTGAAAAAACGCGCTTGGGAATTGCTTGATAAAGGCGTTTATGACGAAAGCTTTCCTGAACTTTTAGGTTTTTCTGAAGATATTCTGCTTGGTTACGTGGAAAACGTTTTGGCGGGATATTAACTGTTGAAAAAAAGCTGTGCCTGTGGTAAAATTATTTATAATTTTATGAAAGGCACAGCTTATGAAAAAAGAAATCGTAAACAAAATCATAAAATATCTTTTATGGACAATAGCTATTTACGTAGCAACTCTTTCGGGGTTTGCTTTTAAACTGGCGGGAGGAAATTATATACATATCGGGGATGCCGCAGTATATCTTTCGGCGTTGGTACTGCCTGTTCCTGCAGCAATTGTTGTCAGCGTAATAGGGTGTGCGCTTGCTGATGTAACCCTGTCTTCTATCAACTATATTGTAGCAACGGTCATTGTAAAAACCCTGATTGTACTTGCGGCAAAAATGCTTTTGAAACTTTCTGATAAAGTTTTGATTCAGGACGTTCTTGTTTGTCTTTGCGGCGTAATTACCGTAGCGGGTTATTATATTGCAGACGTTGTAATGCTTCTGATACAAAAAAACGGTTTTATAGCTTCTATAGTGGGCGCTATGGAGTTTTTAAAACTTAATATAATTCAGGCTCTGGTGTGCGCCGTAGTATATATTGTAATTTCGGGCTTTGCAAGAAAAACAAAGGAATAGAACTGATGATTACTTTAAAATCTTATGCAAAAATAAATCTTACTCTTGACCTTGTAGGTAAACGTGAAGACGGATATCATCTTCTCCGTTCTGTTATGCAGAAAGTTTCTCTTTGCGATTTTGTGTCCGTACGTAAAATCCGTGACGGAATCAGAATAACATGTAACAAACCGTATATACCTACAGATGAAAGGAATATAGTTTATAAAGTCGCTGATGCTTTTTATAAAGAAACGGGAATAACTCCCGGAGTTCATATTAATCTGAAAAAACATATACCTTGTGGCGCAGGTCTTGGCGGAGGAAGTTCCAACGGCGCTGCCGTTCTTGACGGACTATGTAAGCTTTATAATATTGATATGGATATTTCAAAGAAAGTCCGACTTTGTGAAAATATAGGAGCGGACATACCGTTTTTCTTTTATGACGGCACTTGTCTTATAGAAGGTATAGGAGAAAAGGTTACTCCTGTCAGTCCACTTTCTGAATGTTGGATAGTGATAGTAAAACCGCCTAAATCCATATCAACACCTACTATTTTCAAACATCCGTTGACGGCGCAGCATTTTGGAACAGACAGTACCGAAAAAGTTTTAAACGCGCTTGAAAACCAAGACGTTTTTGGGGTTGCTAAAAACATTTCAAATGCTTTGGAACCTGCCAGTATTTACGTTTGCCCTGAGATTGAACAAATAAAAAAACAGCTTGTTGATTTGGGTGCCATAGCATCAATGATGAGTGGTTCGGGCTCTTCTGTGTTTGGGATTTTTCAAAATCACAAGTTGGCAAAATCGGCCCGTGAAGAATTTTTAAATAAATATAATTATACTTATATCACAAAACCTTTAAAAGAAAAGTAATTGTAATTTTTTACGATTACTTTTTTGTTTTTCTGTCAATAATTAACTCGAACGAGGTGACAGATATGAAAAAAAGAGTTATTTTGGCTATTGGTTTATTTGCTTCTTTTATAGGTGCGCTTTGTATAATGACGGCGGTGGCAGAAACTTCTGCAAAGGAAATAAGAGAAAGTGTTTTGAGATTTCATATAATTGCAAATTCTGATTGCAAAACTGATCAGGATAATAAATTTATGGTGCGTGACGGAATTGCTAAGCTGTGTGAAAACCTTTTTGAAGATTCCAAAAACAAACAACAATCTATAGAAATTGCACAAAACAATAAGAAAATAATTATTGAAAAAGCTAAAGAAATATTACAAAAAAACGGTAGTAATCATTCTGTAGAGGTAGATATCCGAAAAAGATTTTTTCCTACAAGACATTATGAAGGCGTTTCTCTTCCTGCGGGGGTTTATGATACAATTGATGTTAAAATAGGCGCAGCAGAAGGGAAAAATTTCTGGTGCGTGATGTTTCCGGGAATTTGTCTTGGAAGCTCGTCCGAAGAAAATAAACAAAAAATGTCGGATGTTTTAAGTGAAGAAAGCTATGAAATTGTCACGGGTGATACTGTGTCGGTTAAATTTAAATTTAAGCTTGTGGAGATTTTTGAAACCATCAAAAACATTTTTTAATTAAAAACAGTCTTGTAAAAAAGGCTGTTTTTTTGCGTTTTTAAACAAATTCCTACCTATTTATATATGTACCCCAAAAACGGTTCAAAAAAAGTTTCAAAAAAATTAAAAAAAGTCTTGCTATTTGAAAATTCATATGGTATACTATTTCAGCGTGACTAAATGCGATGATGCGGAAGGTGGCTGCAAATGCAGTCTGCCACGACTGTAAAAGCAGGGAATTTCCGCGGAGTATGTTCGGTTTTAAACCGGGCGGCTTGTATGGTATTTACTCAATGCACATACTTGTTTGTTGGAACTGTCGGATGTGTCCGATAAGCCGAGATAGACAAAAAGGTAGCAAAGGTTCGGTTGAAATACCGATTTTTTTATGCAGAAAGGGTGAAACACCCGGCATAGTGTATGAGTTTAAAAACCACAAAAGTGGCTGCCAAACCAAAATAACTACTATTTTAAGGAGGCGTAAAAATGGCTACAAAGTCAGAGAAGATCAGAATCAAGATCAAGGGTTATGAAGCAATACTTGTTGATCAGACAGCTCAGAAAATAATTGATGCTGCTCAGAGAACAGGCGCTGTGGTTTCAGGTCCTATTCCGTTGCCAACAAAGAAGGAAGTAGTCACCATCCTTCGTGCTGTGCACAAATATAAGGATTCCAGAGAGCAGTTCGAGAGAAGAACACACAAACGTTTGATTGACATCGTAAAATCTACTGCAAAAACAGCAGATGCTCTTACAAATCTTGAGCTTCCGGCAGGCGTTGACATAGAGATTAAACTCTAAGTCATAAAGTGTCGGGGTCATGTTGAGAAATTCAACCAATAACCTAAGGAGGAAAAGAAAGTGAAAAAAGGAATTATCGGTAAGAAAATCGGAATGACACAGGTTTTCGATGAAAACGGAAACGTTGTTCCTGTAACCGTTATTCAGGCAGGTCCTTGTACAGTAGTACAGAAGAAAACTGTAGAAAAAGACGGTTATTCAGCAATTCAGCTCGGTTACGGCGATATTAAAGAAAAACACGTAACCAAACCTATGAAAGGACATTTCGACAAAGCAGGCGTTGCTGCTGTGAAAGTTCTTAAAGAATTTAGAGTGGAAGACGCAGAGAGCATCAACGTTGGTGATGTAATCGGCGTAGATACATTTGAAATTGGTTCAGGTGTTGACGTTACAGGCGTTTCAAAAGGTAAAGGTTTTGCCGGCACAATTAAACGTTATAACGGACACCGCACTCCTATGACACACGGTGGTGGTCCTGTTCACAGACACGCCGGTTCAATGGGCGCTTGTTCTTCACCTTCAAGAATTTATAAAGGTAAGAAAATGCCTGGCCATATGGGCGCTGTAAAAGTTACAGTACAGAACCTTGACGTTGTTAAGGTTGATACAGAAAATAACCTGCTCGTAGTTAAAGGTGCTATCCCCGGTCCTAAAGGATCAATAGTTACTGTAAAGAGCACTGTTAAGAAAGGTTAAGAAGGAGGTAAAGACGAATGGCTACTATTGATGTTTTAAATATGAATGGCGAAAAAGTTTCAACAATGGAACTTTCAGATTCAATCTTTGCCGTTGAGGTTAACAAGCCTGCTATGCATATGGCAGTTACAAACTACCTCGCAAACCAGAGACAGGGTACTCAGTCTGCTCTTACCCGTGCAGAAGTTTCCGGCGGTGGCGCAAAACCATGGAGACAAAAAGGTACAGGTCATGCAAGACAGGGTTCAACAAGAAGTCCTCAGTGGACACACGGCGGTATCGTGTTCGCACCCAAGCCCCGTGAATATCGTTTTGCAATGAACAAAAAACTCAGAAGACTTGCTATCAAATCAGCTCTTTCAACAAAACTTGCTGAAGGCAAACTTGTTGTAGTTGATAACATTGCAATCGAAGATTACAAAACAAAAACAGTTGTTAATATGCTTGCAAAACTCGATGTTAACAAAGCTCTCGTAGTAAATGGTGAATACAACAAATGCTTTATCAAGAGCGCAGCAAACATTCAGGGCATAAAAACAGCTCTTACAAACACAATTAACACCTACGATATCCTTAAGTACGACAAGCTCGTTCTTACAGCGGATGCCGTTAAGAAAATCGAGGAGGTGTACGCATAATGAAATCAATTTACGATATCATTCAGAAACCCATCATTTCCGAGAAATCAATGGGTGGTATACAGGATAAAACTTATGCATTCAAGGTTGCAGTTGATGCAAACAAAATAGAAATCAAAGAAGCTGTTGAAAAGATTTTCGGCGTTGAAGTTGAAAAGGTTACAACAGTAAACTGCAAAGGTAAAGAAAAAAGAGTTGGCGTACACAGAGGCTTTACAGCTAAAAGCAAAAAAGCTTACGTTAAACTCACAGAATCGTCAAAAACCATTGAGTTCTTTGACGGTATGATGTAAGGAGGAGTGTAGAATGGCTATTAAAACATATAAACCTACCACTCCGGGCAGACGCCAGATGACAAACGTTGATTACAGCGCACTGTCAAAGGTAGCTCCCGAAAAATCATTGCTCACCCACGTTAAAAAACATTCAGGCCGTAACAGCTACGGTAGAATAACAGTTCGTCATCAGGGTGGCGGCAACAAGAGAAAATACAGAATTATCGACTTCAAAAGAAATGGTAAGATCGGTGTTCCTGCTACTGTTGATTCAATCCAGTACGATCCTAACCGTTCAGCATTTATTGCTCTTATCGTTTATGAAGACGGTGAAAAAGCATACATCGTAGCTCCTGAAGGTCTTGCAGTTGGTGATAAGATTGTTGCAGGTCCCGACGCTGATATCAAACCCGGTAACACACTTCCGCTTGAAAATATCCCCGTTGGTACATTTATTAACAACATTGAACTTCACCCCGGCAAAGGCGCTCAGCTCGTACGTAGCGCAGGTAACTCTGCTCAGCTTATGGCTAAAGAGAACGGTTATGCACAGGTAAGACTTCCCTCAGGAGAAGTAAGACTTGTAAAACTTAACTGCATCGCTACAATCGGTGTTGTTTCAAACGGTGACCATTCAAACGTAACAATCGGTAAAGCCGGTAAAAAACGCCATATGGGTGTTCGTCCTACAGTTCGTGGTTCTGTAATGAACCCCTGTGACCATCCTCACGGTGGTGGTGAAGGTAAATCACCTATCGGTCGTCCCGGCCCTGTTACTCCTTGGGGTAAACCCACTCTTGGTTACAAAACACGTTCTAAGAAAAACAGAACAAACAAATTCATTGTTAAACGTCGTAACGACGCATAAGCCGGAAGGAGGATTTATTAAATGGGTAGAAGCGTTAAAAAAGGACCATACGTTGATCCTAAGCTTTTAGCAAAAGTTAAAAAATTGAACGAAACCGGCGAAAAAGTAGTGCTTAAGAGCTGGTCTAGAGCATCAACAATATTCCCGGATTTTGTCGGACATACAGTAGCTATCCACGATGGCAGAAAACATGTACCGGTATATGTGACAGAAGATATGGTTGGTCACAAATTCGGTGAGTTCGCTCCCACAAGAACATTTAGAGGCCACGCAGGCTCTAAAACAACAAAGTAAGGCAAGGAGGAAATAAAAATGCAAGCAAAAGCACATTTGAAATATCTTAGAATCTCTCCTCGCAAAGTCGGTATAGTTCTTGACCTTATAAGAAACAAGCCCGCAAATTACGCTATGGCTGTTCTTAAAAATACACCCAAAGCTGCATCAGAACCTGTAGCAAAGCTTCTTAAAAGCGCTATGGCAAATGCAGAAAACAACTATGGTATGAACAAAGATAACCTTATCGTTGCATCATGCTATGCTTGTCCGGGTCCGATTCTTAAGAGAATTATGCCAAGAGCACAGGGAAGAGCTTTCAGAATTAACAAAAGAACTTCTCACGTTACAATCGTGTTAGAGGAGAAGGAGGCATAATATGGGACAGAAAGTACATCCACACGGAATGAGAGTCGGCGTTATCAAAGGCTGGGATTCAAGATGGATCGCTAAAGACAGTCTTGTAGGCGACCTTATTTTGGAAGACTACAACATTCGTGAATTCCTTAAGAAAAAATATTATGACGCCGGAATTCCTAAAATTGAAATCGAACGCAGCGCAAACGGCGAAAGCATGAGAATTCTTCTTTCATGCGCAAAACCCGGTCTTGTAATCGGTCGCGGCGGTGCAGAAATCGAAAAACTTAAAACTGAACTTGTAAAACTTACAGGTAAAAAAGTTGATATCAAGATAGTTGAAGTTAAAAACATCGATATGAACTCACAGCTCGTAGCTGAAAGCTGCGCGGCTCAGCTCGAAAAGAGAATTGCGTTCAGACGTGTTATGAAACAGGCTATCGGCAGAACAATGCGCACAGGCGCAAAGGGTATCAAAATCATGATATCCGGTAGACTTAACGGTGCAGAAATCGCAAGAAGTGAAACATACCACGAAGGTACAATTCCGCTTCAGACACTCAGAGCTGACATTGACTACGGTTTTACAGAGGCTAACACAACCTACGGTAAACTCGGCGTTAAAGTTTGGATCTACAAAGGTGAAATCCTTGCTGACGTTAAGAGAACACCTAAGAAAGAAGGAGGCGCGAAATAATGCTTATCCCTAAAAGAGTTAAACATAGAAAAGTCCAAAGAGGACGTATGAAGGGCAAGGCTGCTCGCGGCAACACAATCGCTTACGGTGAATTCGGCCTCGTAGCAACAGAACCTTCATGGATTACAAACAATCAGATCGAAGCTGCCCGTATCGCAATGACAAGATACCTCAAAAGAGGCGGCCGTGTATGGATAAAAATATTCCCCGACAAGCCCATTACACAGAAACCTGCTGAAACTCGAATGGGTTCAGGTAAAGGCTCAGTAGAGTACTGGGTAGCTGTAGTTAAGCCGGGCAGAGTTCTCTTTGAGATAGCAGACGTTACCGAAGAGCAGGCAAGAGAAGCTATGCGCCTTGCAATGCACAAACTTCCTATCAAATGTAAGTTCGTGACAAAAGCTTCTATGGAAAAAACACAGGCGGGCGAAAACTAAGAACGGTTTAAATACCGAACTTTACGAAAGGATTGGTTAATATTATGAAAGCAAGTTCACTCAGAGAATTGAGCGTAGCAGAGCTTACAAATAAGCTCGATGACCTCAAAAAAGAGCTTTTTAATCTTAAATTTCAACATTCTACAAACCAGCTTGAAAACCCGCAGCGTATAGTAGCAGTAAAGAAAGACATTGCAAGAGTAAATACTATTCTTCGTCAGCTCGAGCTGCAGGAAAGCAAGTAATTTTCTTGGAGAAGGAGGAAAACACAAATGGAAAGAACACTTAGAAAAGTTAAAGTAGGCGTAGTAGTTAGCGACAAAATGGACAAAACCGTTGTAGTTGCTATCCGCGACAACGTTAAACATCCTTTGTACAAGAAAGTTATCAAAAGAACATATAAACTCAAAGCACACGACGAGAAAAACGAGTGTGGTATCGGTGATACAGTTGAGGTTATGGAAACAAGACCGCTTTCAAAAGACAAAAGATGGAGACTTGTAAGAATAATCGAAAAAGCTAAATAATTTACAAAATAATTCAAGGAGGACAAAATCGTGGTACAACAGCAGACATATCTTAAAGTTGCTGACAACACAGGTGCAAAAGAACTTATGTGCATTCGTGTGCTTGGCGGTACAAGAAGAAGATACGCAGGTATCGGCGATGTAATTGTTTGTTCTGTCAAAAAGGCAGCTCCCGGCGGCACAGTTAAAAAAGGTGAAGTCGTTAAGGCAGTTGTAGTTCGCACTGTTAAAGGCGTAAAAAGAGCAGACGGCTCATTCATCAGATTTGATGAAAACGCAGCAGTTATCATAAAAGAAGATAAAACTCCAAAAGGTACTCGTATCTTTGGACCGGTAGCAAGAGAGCTTCGTGATAAAGAGTATACAAAAATCTTATCACTCGCTCCTGAAGTACTTTAAGGAGGTAACCTGCAATGAGTAAATTACACGTTAAAAAAGGTGATAACGTTCTTATTCTCTCAGGCAAAAGCCGTGGTAAACAGGGTAAGGTACTTGAAGTATCACCTAAAGAAGGTAAAGTAATAGTAGAAAAGGCAAACATGGTAGTTAAACATGTTAAACCCAGAAGACAGGGCGAAGCAGGCGGCAGAATAGAAGCTGAAGGCGCTATCTACGCTTGTAAAGTTCAGGTAATCTGCCCCAAGTGCAAAATGCCTACAAGAGTTGGTTATAAAGTACTTGAGGACGGCACTAAAGTCAGAGTATGTAAAAATGCTGACTGCGGTGAAACATTCTAAGGGAGGAGTAAAGTAATATGTCAAGACTTAAAGAATTATATACAAAAGAAATAGCTCCTGCTCTTATGACAAAATTCGGTTATAAAAGCGTAATGCAGATACCCAAACTTGATAAAGTAGTTATCAACGTAGGTTGCGGTGATGCAAAAGATAACAGCAAAGTAATCGGAAACATTTGTGAGGAGCTCGCTCTTATCACAGGTCAGAAAGCCGTTCCTTGTGCTGCCAGAAAATCAGTTGCTAACTTCAAAGTTCGTGAAGGTATGCCAATTGGTGTAAAGGTAACACTCAGAGGCGAAAAAATGTACGAGTTCGTGGACAGACTCTTTAACGTAGCTCTTCCCCGCGTACGTGACTTCCGTGGAATTAATCCTAACGCTTTCGACGGCCGTGGCAACTATGCACTCGGTATTAAAGAACAGCTTATCTTCCCTGAAATCGAGTATGATAAGGTAGATAAGATCCGCGGTATGGATATCGTATTCGTAACAACCGCTAACACAGACGAACAGGCAAAAGAGATGCTCACACTTATGGGCGCTCCGTTCGCAAGATAAGGAGGGAATTTTATGGCTAAAAAGGCAATGATTTTAAAACAGCAGAAAACCCAGAAATTCTCTACAAGAGAGTATAACAGATGCAAGATCTGTGGTCGTCCCCATGCGTACCTCAGAAACTATGGCATCTGCAGAATATGCTTCAGAGAACTCGCTTATGAAGGCCAGATTCCTGGCGTTAAGAAAGCAAGCTGGTAGGAGGTAGAAACAATGCAGATTACAGACCCTATCGCCGATTTGCTCACAAGAATAAGAAATGCTAATTCGGCAAAACACGAAACAGTTGAAATCCCTGCATCTAACACAAAAAAGGCTATCTGCCAGATTCTTTTAGATGAGGGCTACATCAAAGATATGAAGGTTGAAGAAAACAACCACCAGGGTAAAATTGTTATCACACTTAAATACGGTGAAAAGAAAACAAGAGTTATCCAGGGCCTTAAAAGAATTTCTAAACCCGGTCTTAGAATTTACGCAAGCTGTGAACAGCTTCCACGCGTAATGAAAGGACTTGGTATAGCAATCGTATCAACCTCTAAAGGCGTAATGACAGACAAACAGGCAAGAAAAGCCGGCGTTGGCGGCGAAGTACTTGCGTTCGTTTGGTAAGGAGGTTTACAATGTCAAGAATAGGTAGAAAACCCATTACAGTTCCTGCAGGCGTTGAAGTTAAACTTGACGATGCAAACGTTATAACTGTTAAAGGTGCTAAAGGCACACTTACAAAAGAACTTCACAAAGATATGAAAGTTACAGTGAACGGTGCAGAGATCATTGTTGAACGTCCCTCAGAAGACAAACTTCACAGATCACTTCACGGTCTCACAAGAACACTTATCTCTAACATGGTTGAAGGTGTAACAGTAGGCTTCAAAAAAGAACTCGCTATCAGTGGCGTTGGTTACAGAGCAGCTCTTAAAGGCAAAAGTCTTGAAATGAACCTTGGTTATTCACACCTTGTAACAGTGGACCCTGTAGATGGTATCACCATCGAAGTTCCCGGTCCTAACAGCGTTGTAATCAGCGGTCCAGACAAACAGGTTGTTGGTCAGTTCGCTGCTAACGTAAGAGAAAAAAGACCTCCCGAACCTTACAAGGGAGCAGGTATCAGATACGTTGATGAAGTCATCAAACGTAAAGAAGGCAAAGCCGGTAAATCTAAATAATAAAGGGAGGAAAAGATTATGGTTAAGAAACCTGATAGCAAAACTGCAAGACTTAAAAGACATAAAAGAGTTCGTGCAAAAATTTCCGGAACTCCCGAATGCCCCCGTCTTTGTGTATTCCGTTCAGCAAAACACATCTATGCTCAGATCATCGATGATGTTAACGGTGTAACACTTGCAAGTGCATCAACACTTGAAAAAGATTTTGGTATCTACGGCGGTAACAAAGAAGCTGCTGCAAAAGTAGGTAAAACAGTTGCTGAAAGAGCACTTGAAAAGAAAATTGAAACAGTAGTATTTGACCGTGGCGGTTTCATCTACACAGGTAGAGTACAGGCACTCGCAGACGGCGCCCGTGAAGGCGGACTTAAATTCTAAGCTAAGGAGACGGAAAAATATGGCAACATTAATAGATCCGAGCACACTCGAGCTTACAGAACGTGTAGTTTCACTCAACCGTGTTTCAAAAACTGTTAAGGGTGGTAGAATTATGAAATTCTCAGCTCTTATCGTAGTTGGCGACGGCAATGGCTATGTCGGTGCAGGCATAGGCAAAGCTGCTGAGGTTCCTGAAGCTATTCGTAAAGGCATCGAGGATGCAAAGAAAAATTTAGTAAAGATTAATCTTAAAGATTCAACAATTCCCCACGATATCGTAGGTAAATATGATGCTTCTATGGTAATCATGAAACCTGCTGCACAGGGTACCGGTGTTATCGCCGGCGGCGCTGTTCGTGCGGTTGTTGAAATGGCTGGTATCAAAAATATCAGAACAAAAGCATTGCGTTCACGCAATAAGATCAACGTTGTTCGCGCAACTATCAACGGTCTTGCAGCTCTTGAAGATGCAGCAGCTGTTGCAGCTCGTCGCGGCAAAACAGTTGAAGAAATTTTGGGTTAAGGGAGGTTATTTTAATGGCAAATATTAAAGTTACTCTCGTAAAGAGCTTTATCGGTAGAAAAGACGATCAGATCGCTACAGCTAAATCACTCGGTCTTCGTAAGATTGGTGACGTTGCTATTCAGCCCGATAACGCAGCAACCCAGGGCAAAATAACAAAAATTTCTCACCTTGTAAAGGTTGAAGAGACCAAATAAGGAGGTGCACCAATATGTATTTAAATGAACTTTCACCTGCTGAAGGCGCAAAAACTTCAGTAAAGAGAAAAGGCAGAGGCCCCGGTTCAGGAAACGGCAAAACAGCCGGCAAAGGTCATAAAGGCCAGAAAGCTCGTTCGGGCGGCGGTGTTAGACCTGGTTTTGAAGGCGGTCAGATGCCACTTCAGAGACGCTTACCTAAGCGTGGATTTAACAACATCTTTGCAAAAGAGTATGTTGTACTTAAAGTCAGCGACCTTAATAATTTCGATGCCAGAAAATTTGTTGACATCGATGCAGTAATTGCAGCAGGCTATACAAACAAAAAACTTGACGGTCTTAAAATCATCGCTGGTGGTGAGCTTGAAAAGGCTATCAAAGTGCGTTGCACAAAAATTACTGCAGGTGCTAAAGCAAAAATCGAGGCAGCCGGAGGAAAGGTTGAGGTGATCTAAGTTGTTTAACGTATTCAGAAACGCTTGGAAAATTGATGACCTCAGAAAAAAACTTCTTTTTACTGTATTCATCATTGTCCTGTACAGACTTGGCTCCGCAATCCCGGTTCCCTTTCTGGATGCAGAAGGCCTTAACGGTCTTTTCCAGCAGTATGCAGAAAGCAACAATATTTTCAGCTTCCTCAACATAATGGCAGGTGGTGCCCTTGAACAGGCTACCTTCTTTGCCCTCTCAATATCACCTTATATCAATGCTTCAATTATTATGCAGCTCCTTATGGTAGCTATTCCTGCTTTGGAACGCATAATGAAAGAAGATGGCGAACGCGGTAGAAAATTAATGGAAAAATGGACCAGATATCTTACTGTTGTTCTTTCATTAATTCTCGGCTTCGGTTACTATACAATCCTTGCAAGACAGGAAGGGTTCCAGATCGTACAGGAAGGCGTTGGCGCTTTCGGTGCTATCGTAATCACAGCTTGTTTTGCAGCAGGTTCTATGGTAGTTATGTGGCTCGGTGAGCTCGTAAACGAAAAAGGTGTGGGTAACGGTATATCTGTTATCTTGTTCGCCGGTATTATAGCAAGAGGTCCAGCCCTCTTCGCTCAGGCAAGAGCTTTGATTCTCTCAATGTCTCTTGGCTGGCTTATCGTTCTTCTCGTTGCAATAGGTGCTCTTGCATTAGTTGCTTTTGTTGTATTTATGACAAACGGCGAACGCAGAATACCTGTTCAATACGCTAAGAAAGTAGTTGGCAGAAAAATGTATGGCGGTCAGAGCACAAATATTCCTCTTAAGGTTAATATGACAGGTGTTCTCCCGATCATCTTTGCGCAGTCTTTCGTAGTACTGCCCAGCACAATCGTTAGCTTCTTCCCGAATCTCGATAAAGGCTGGTTTGCAAGTGTTGTAAAAGCCCTTAACCCAGGCGGTTGGGTATACACACTCGTAATGTTCCTGCTCATTATATTCTTCAGCTATTTTTACACAGTTATTACCTTCAATCCTGTTGAGGTTGCTTCAAACCTCAAAAAGAATGGTGGCTTTATTATGGGTATCCGTCCGGGTAAACCTACATCGGATTATATTACAAAGACACTTAACAGGGTTACTTTGATAGGCGCTCTTTTCTTGGGTGTAATTTCAGCTGCTCCAAACGTAGCTGCTATGATTAACTCTTCACTTACCGGTATCGCTATCGGTGGTACATCACTTCTTATTATAGTTGGTGTTGCTCTTGAAACAGTTAAGACCCTTGAAAGCCAGATGTTAATGCGTCACTATAAAGGTTTTCTGGAATAATTTATAGGAGAATGACTATGAAATTGATATTACTCGGTGCGCCGGGTGCCGGTAAAGGTACACAGGCTGAAAATATATCAAAAAGATATAACATTCCCGCTATATCAACAGGAGATATGATCAGAGCTGCTATCAAAAGCGGTAGCGAACTTGGTAAACAGGTTCAGTCTTATATCGAAAAAGGTCACCTTGTTCCAGATGAGACTGTAATCGCTATTGTTAAAGAACGTATAGGTCAGGCTGATTGTGCAAACGGATTTATCCTTGACGGATTTCCCCGTACAATTCCTCAGGCCGAAGCTCTTGATAATCTTTCTGTACAAATTGATTTTGCTCTCTCTATTGAAGTAGAAGATGAGCGTATTGTCCAAAGAATGTCCGGCAGACGTGCTTGTCCCTCTTGTGGTATGACATACCATCTTGAGTATAAACCGTCAAAAGATAATAAAACTTGCGATGGTTGCGGCACTGAACTTGTTATCAGAAAAGATGATAAGCCGGAAACCGTACTTGAGCGTCTTAAGATTTATCACGATCAGACAGAGCCTTTGAAAGCATATTACAATGCTCAGAACAAGCTCGTTGTCGTTGAAGGTCAGGAAGAACTCAGTGATACTACGGCTCTTACTTTTAAAGCAATTGAAGGATTTATGAAATGATTATAATCAAATCTGATAGTGATATACGCCAGATGCGTAAAGCAGGTGCTATTACTGCAGCGGCTCTCTCCGCCGCAGGAAAAGCAATCAAAGAGGGTATGTCAACAAAAGAACTTGATTGTATTGTAGAGGATGCGATTCGCTCCAAAGGCGCAATTCCATCTTTTAAAGGCTATGGCGGATTTCCCGGCAGCGCATGTATATCTCTCAATAATGTAGTAATTCACGGTATACCAAGTAAAGATATAATTATCAGAAACGGTGATATCGTCAGCGTCGATGTTGGCGCAATGATAAACGGTTTTCACGGTGATTCCGCTTTTACTTTCAAAGTAGGCGAAATATCTGACAATGCAAAACTGTTACTTGAAACTACAAACCAAGCTCTCTATAACGCTCAACAGGTTATGAAATCGGGCGTGAGACTTGGAGATATAGGTTACGCTGTTCAGTCTCATTGTGAGGCTAAGGGATTTTCGGTAGTACGTGACTTTGTAGGTCACGGAATCGGTAGAGATCTGCATGAGGATCCGTCAGTACCAAATTATGGAAAAGCAGGTCACGGTATGCGCCTGACAAAAGGCGCCACCGTAGCCGTGGAACCAATGATAAATGAAGGTACACATAAAGTTTTTATTGATTCAAATGACGGTTGGACTGTAACAACAGCTGACGGTAAGCTGTCAGCCCATTATGAGCATACGTTCTATATAGACGAAACCTGCGCTCATATACTGACTGTCGAAGATTAAAGTAGGAGAAATTCGGAGGAGTTTTATATGTCAAAAGAAGATATGATAGAGGTTGAAGGTAAAGTTGTAGAAGCATTACCTGGCGCCACTTTCACAGTAGAGCTTGATAACGGACATCAGATACAAGCACATATATCCGGCAAGCTCCGTATGAACTATATAAAAATTCTGCCCGGTGACACTGTTAAAATGGAAATGTCACCTTACGATCTCACAAAGGGCAGAATTATCTGGAGAGCTAAATAGTTAAGTTAAAAGGAGGAGTTTACAATGAAGGTAAGACCTTCCGTAAAACCGATGTGCGAAAAGTGCAAAATTATAAGAAGACATGGAAAAATCATGGTTATCTGCAAAAATCCCAAGCATAAGCAGAAACAGGGTTAATTAAGAATTTGGAGGTGTATTTACCAAATGGCAAGAATTGCTGGTATAGATTTACCTAAAGAAAAACGCATAGAAATTGGTCTCACCTATATCTATGGTATAGGCAGAACAAGCTCTAACAAAATTTTAGCCGCTGCCGGCGTAAACCCTGATACAAGAGTCAAGGATCTGACAGAGGACGAAGTTTCTAAAATCAGAGACGCAATGGAAGGCTATACAGTAGAAGGCGATCTCAGACGTGAAGTAGCTCTTGATATTAAACGTCTTATAGATATCGGCTGCTACAGAGGACTTAGACATAGAAAAGGTTTGCCTGTTCGTGGACAGCGTTCAAAAACTGACGCTCGTACAAGAAAAGGCCCAAGAAAAACTATGGCTAACAAAAAGAAGTAAAGGAGTGAATGTAAATGGCTGCTAAAGTTAAAAAGGTAAGCACAAAAAGACGTGTTAAAAAGAATATTGAACGCGGAGCTGCACACATTCGCTCATCGTTCAACAATACACTTGTTACTATTACAGATGTAAACGGTAACGCAATCTCATGGGCATCTGCCGGTGAAATGGGCTTTAAAGGTTCAAGAAAGAGCACACCATTCGCAGCTCAGATGGCTGCAGAACAGGCTGCTAAACTTGCTATGGACCACGGTCTTAAATCAGTAGAAGTTTTCGTTAAAGGACCTGGTACAGGTCGTGAAGCTGCTATCCGTGCACTTCAGACAGCAGGTCTTGAAATCACAATGATTAAAGACGTAACACCTATCCCTCACAACGGTTGCAGACCGCCTAAGAGAAGAAGAGTATAAGGGAGGAAACTACAAATGGCTAGATATACAGGTGCTGTCTGCCGTCAGTGCAGACGTGAAGGCGAAAAGCTGTTTTTAAAAGGCGAACGTTGCTATACAGGTAAATGTGCTCTCGAACGCCGTTCTTATGCTCCCGGTCAGCATGGTCAGAGCAGAAAGAAATACTCTGAGTATGGTTTACAGCTTAGAGAAAAACAGAAAGTAAGAAAATATTATGGTGTTCTTGAAAGCCAGTTCGCTAAATACTTTGAAATGGCTGAAAAGAAAGCCGGTGTAACCGGTCTTAACCTTCTTTCTATCGTTGAAAGCAGACTTGATAACGTAGTTTACAGACTCGGTTTTGCAATGTCAAGACCTGAAGCAAGACAGCTCGTTCGTCACGGTCACTTTACAGTAAACGGTAAAAAGGTAGATATTCCTTCTTACCTTACAAATGTCGGCGATGTAATCGCTATTAAAGAAGATAGCCTTAAATCAGATAAAATCAAGGCAATCGTAGAAGCTAACGATAAGAAAGCTATTGTAAAATGGCTTGAACGCGATGGCACAACAGGTAAAATTGTTGCTGTATGCGAAAAAGAAGACATTGATCTTCCTATCGAAGAGCATCTTATCGTCGAGTTGTATTCTAAGTAATGCAGCATAATTTAAAATCTTAGGGAGGCTTTTGAAATGATCGAAATGGAAAGACCTCGCATTGAAACTGATATTCAAGGCGAAAGAGGTGAGTACGGACGCTTTATTGCAGAACCTTTAGAGCGTGGTTACGGTATTACACTCGGTAACGCACTTCGCAGAATTCTTCTTTCAACTCTTGAAGGCTACGCTGTAGTTTGCGCAAGAGTAAATGATGTTCCTCATGAGTTTATGACAATTGAAGGCGTTAAAGAAGAAGTAACCGAAATAATACTTAATATTAAAGGCATT
The DNA here is from genome assembly GCA_045657265.1 of Eubacteriales bacterium. GTDB lineage: Bacteria > Bacillota > Clostridia > Oscillospirales > QAKW01 > RGIG9041. Next base: position 33,680 of record JAZOSU010000026.1, read on the forward strand.
ATCCCCAAACTGTATTGCGAGGAACCAAAAACTGTTTGTATCGAAGCTAAAGGCCCCGGTATTGTAACAGCAGGTGATATTAAACTCGACAGTGAAGTTGAAATCCTCAACCCGGATCACGTTATTGCAACACTTTCCGAGGATGCGGTCCTTAATATTGAAATGATAATCGACAGAGGCCGCGGCTATGTAGGTGCTGACCAGAACAAAAAATATTGTCAGAATATGCCTAATATGCTTGCAGTGGATTCGAACTTCACTCCTGTTATCAAGGTTAACTACACAGTTGAAAATACTCGTGTAGGACAGGTAACTGACCTTGATAAATTGACACTTGATGTATGGACAAATGAAACCCTTACAGCAAGTGAGGCGGTTTCAATGGCAGCAAGAATAATGAACGACCATCTTTCATTGTTTATTGACCTTTCAGAAAAGGCTAAAAACACTGCTATTATGGTAGAAAAAGAAGAAACAAGAAAAGAAAAAGTTCTTGAAATGACAATAGAAGAACTTGATCTTTCAGTTCGTTCTTTCAACTGTCTGAAACGTGCCGGTATAAACACTGTTGAAGACCTCACAAACAGAAGCGAGGAAGATATGATGAAAGTGCGTAATCTTGGTAGAAAATCTCTTGATGAGGTTATCGGCAAGCTTGCGTCATTAGAGTTAGCTCTCAAAAGAGAAGACGACTAATATACTAAAATCGGAGGTATACTAACATGGCAGGATATAGAAAACTGGGCAGACCAACAGACCAGCGTCGTGCAATGCTCAGAGCTATGGTTACTTATCTTCTTGAAAATGGCTCGATAGAAACAACTCTTATGCGAGCTAAAGAAGTAAGAAGAATAACTGAGAAAATGATTACTCTCGGTAAGAATGATACACTTCATTCAAAACGTCAGGCTCTTTCATACATCACAAAAGAAGATGTAGTGAATAAACTTTTCACAGAAATCGGACCTTCTTATGCAGACCGCAACGGCGGCTACACAAGAATAATCAAAAAGGGCCCACGTCGTGGCGATAATGCTGAAATGGCAATTATCACACTCGTAAAATAATTATAAAAAGGAGATGCAATTGCATCTCCTTTTTTTTGACATATTTTTTATAAAAGTATATACTTAATCAAAGTAAGAGGTGTTTTTTGTGGATTTTAACCCTGTTTTTCGTATGATGGTCTGTAGTGATATTCATTTTGGCTCAAGTTCTAAATCACCGGAAAATTTTGATTATATAGGTCAGGAAAAAGAATGGTTTGAAAAATGCGTTCGCTTTGCTTATGCTGACTGTCGTGAATATAATAAACTTGACGCTTTTGTAACTGTGGGTGGCTATGTTGACTGCGGTAAAGAAGAGATGATTAGTTTTAAGGAGTCTCTTGATAAGGTTATACGCAAAGAAACCGATATTACTCTTACAATGGCAAGTCATGAATATTTCTTTGATGGTGTTGATAATGCAAACGAACGATTTGTTCGTATTTTTAACCAACAACCTGTGAAACATACTAAAATAAATGAGTTTCATCTTATAGGTGTTTCAACTGATGACAGATGTCAGACAGGTACCCTGAAACAAAATTGGCTTGCAGAAAATCTGAAAATTGCTCATGAGGATGATCCTAAAAAAACTATTTTTATGTTTTTTCATCCCCAATTTCAGAATACTGTTTATGGCAGCGCAGTTCTTTGGCGTACTGCTAATATGACAAGAATTACAATGAACTATCCTCAGGTTATTGATTTCGGCGGTCACTCTCACGCAAGCGTTAATGATCCACGAACTGTTCATCAGAACCATTTTACATGTTTCCGTACAGGTTGAATTGTAGGTGTTTCTGTTTGTAATGCAGATAGACTTATGCCTCAGATTACAAATAGAGCATTCGGTAATTCTCAGTTTCTTATTGTAGAAGAGGATGCAGAAGGCAAAGTCAGAGTTGTTCCGATCGATGGTACAAATGGTTTGCCTTTCAGAGAAGGTTGGATAATAGATAAACCATATGATCCGGATTCTTTCGTCTATACAGATGAAGGATATCAAAGAACAACAAATCCCGTGTTTCCTGATAATGCGATGTTTGAATGTAATTATAACGACGGTAAACTTACAGTGAAAGTACCGCAGGCGACAGATGACGGAGAAAGAGTGGCGGGGTATTATTTTACTGTTAAAGATAAAGACGGAATCGTTGAACGTAGATTTGGTATGAGTTCGGGATATTATCTCTATGAAATACCCGAATTTGAAACATATACTGTAGATTTTGACGGTAAACCAGGAGAATATTTTGTGGAGTGCTATGCACAAAGCTTTTTTGATAAAAAATCCTCCAAAATATTTACAACATTCAAAGTATAAAAAAATACCTATTGACAAAGGAATATAAAGTTATTATAATGATATGGTAATTTAAATACACAGGGGTATAGCTCAGCTGGTAGAGTACCGGTCTCCAAAACCGTGGGTCGCGGGTTCGAATCCTCCTGCCCCTGCCAAGTGCGATAAATCCGAACTTCATTACCGTGATAGGTGATGCGTTCGGATTTATTGTTTTAATTGATAGATAAAATTTCAAAATTAATGGTTGCAATTTATTATGAATTATGTTAAAATATTATATCGTGTATTATTTGCTGGGCGGTTTCTTGTTGGTTAAATCGCACATATAATATAGTATGACAAAGGATGTAAAATTAGGAGTGGCACATAATCAACATGGATAAATTTTGGGGAAAAGTGTCGGATGCTGTTATAGATGCAACTGGAATGTCTACTCAGCAATATCGTGTTTCACTTGAAAAACAAAAAGAGACTATTATTGATTTTTTATCATTTAATTGTTATCCAGATGAAGAAGTTAATGCAGAGATCGTATCTCTGAAGAATAAAATTCTCTCAATATATACTAAAGATATTTCTCAAGCTATCTCCAAAATTGAAGTTTACAGCCATGATTTAAGCCCTCAAATAGTTGAAGCTATATTTCAATTAGTGCAGAATATTTCTTGTGCTGAATTAACTGAAGATATTGAAAAGAAAAAAGTTTGCTATGATAACACCCTTTATTACATTTATTTTGTAAAGCATATGGTTCAAATTTCTTTATCAAAATTGATTTTTGATAGGATAAAAATGTATAAAAAGAACTTGCAAAATTTCAATCATAAAGGGCATCATATAAATGACGTATCTTTTGACGGTATTATTAAAAACAAAACAAAAAAAGCCAAAAAAGATTACAAAAACTGCCTAAAGACCTATCTTTCCTATATCAAGGTAAGTCCTGAAGATATGGCTTTCATAACTTATAGGACAATTAAGGAAGATATTGGTCTTGATAGCCTTTTAAATCAATTAGAAGAAATTGTTACATTATATGAAGAAAATTATCATGAAATTGTTGATAATGGTTACAATTTGCCTATATGTGTTAGATTGCTTAATCTTGCCATTGAAATCGTTTCAGTTTCTTTGCTTATTTATGGATTTTTAGATTTTTTTGGACTTTGGGATACAGTTTTTAATTGTATTCTAAATCTATTTTAAGGTGGAGACATATGAAAAAAATTAAACCACAATTTCTCACAGTAAAGGAAATTAGGGAAATAATGTTGAGCGGTGACGATATGCCCACCGCTATTTTCTCTGCCCAAAAAAAAGATTATATAGTAAAACCACGCGGTACAATTTTTGGCAACCCTAAAAAGAAAAGGAATTGGCGTTTAAAACCATGAGAATAGCTAAACTCCTCAAACTTGTATCAGCAAGAGAACTTAAAGATTTACTTAATACATATAAACCAGAGCAAATTAATACTGTACCGTTCACTGAAAAAGAACTTTATGGATACTATGAGAATTATACAGATCCGTTATTGATCTTTGTAAGAAAAATGTCCGATGATAATGTGTTCCTATTAGGAAATGAAGCAAGAGCAATGTTTGGTCATCTAGCTGATTATAGATTAAATTCGGTTGAAAAAAAGAATTTACAAGATGCTTATGGACATTTTAGGCGACTAAATATAGATGCTTTAAAGGTTTTATGTAACGAATTAGATAAAGCGTTTATAACATATTTGAAGAAACATTATCAATATGATTTTCGCAATACTCGGAGAAAGTTTCTTTTTGAGTATTCTCAAAAATATTTTGTAGCACAAAAAGCATATTTGAACGCACAAATGAGTGAGCATGTCGGAAGTGATAGACTTTTTGGTAATATTATCTTAGAATACTACGAAGCCGCAAAAAAATATTTAGAACTGTTCACCTTTTTAGAAAACACGCGCAAAGGATTAGAAAAAGTCAAAATAGCATTTTTTATAAAATATTCAGTGAATTTTATAATTTCGGTATTGGGTATAGTTTTGTCATTATTACCAACTGCTTGAAACGAACTAACAGACATTAACAAAGGCAGAGAGTGAAAACTCTCTGCCTTTGTGTGTTTTAAGCTGTTTTGTTGGCTTTGTGTGCTTTTAATACAGTTTGTTCTGCCTTTCAACCCTCAAACTCTTTTCTGCCTTGCTCAGTCTCGAAAAAGGCTTGAATTTGCGGAAGAAAGTGCCGTGCTAAATTTTCGTATTCATAATCCGGAAAATTCCATCCACCTTTTTTCATAAGGCATCACGGAACTCATGGGACTATGACATTATCACTCCTTTACATTTTCAACTGCATTTCATTGCTGTTATTATTTTGTTGTTTCTTTTGTCCGCGTTTGC
>JAZOSU010000027.1:0-63799 GCA_045657265.1 Eubacteriales bacterium
TCGAGGCGTCTGTAGAAGTCTGCCTCATTTTCTGCAAGATATGCAATTCTGGGAAGGTTAATTGTTACAACGCCGACTGAACCGGTGCTTTCACCGCTTCCGAAGAAACCGCCGCTCTTTTTACGAAGCTCACGAAGGTCAAGGCGGAGACGGCAGCACATTGAACGAACATCGCTGGGTTCCATATCGCTGTTAACATAGTTTGAGAAATAGGGAGTACCGTATTTTGAAGTCATTTCAAAGAGAAGCTTGTTGTTCTCTGTTTCTGACCAGTCGAAATCTCTTGTGATTGAGTATGTGGGGATGGGATACTGGAAGCCTCTGCCGTTAGCATCGCCTTCAATCATTGTTTCGATAAAGGCTTTGTTTACCATATCCATTTCTTTTTTACAGTCTTTATATTTGAAGTCCATCTCTTTACCGCCAACGATACAGTTGAGTTCTGCAAGGTCAGCAGGTACTGTCCAGTCAAGAGTAATGTTTGAGAACGGCGCCTGTGTACCCCAACGTGAAGGAGTATTTACACCGTAAATAAATGATTCAATACATTTTTTAACCTGATCATATTCAAGTCCGTCTGCTTTTACAAAAGGAGCAAGATATGTGTCAAATGATGAGAATGCCTGTGCACCTGCCCATTCATTCTGCATAATACCAAGGAAGTTTACCATCTGGTTGCAAAGAGTTGCAAGATGTTTTGCAGGTGCAGATGTGATTTTACCTGTAACACCGCCGAGACCTTCCTGAATAAGCTGTTTGAGTGACCAACCTGCACAGTAACCTGTAAGCATAGAAAGGTCATGAATATGGATATCCGCATTTCTGTGTGCATTTGCTACTTCTTCATCATAAATTTCTGAAAGCCAGTAGTTTGCAGTAATGGCACCTGAGTTACTAAGAATAAGACCGCCTACAGAATATGTAACGGTAGAATTTTCTTTAACTCTCCAGTCAGATACTTTTACATAGCTGTCTACTATTTCTTTATAGTCAAGAATAGTAGATTTCATATCTCTGATTTTCGCTCTCTGGCGTCTATAAAGAATATATGCTTTTGCAACGTCTGCATATCCTGCCTGAACAAGTACAGACTCAACGCTATCCTGAATATCTTCCACCGCAATATGATGGTTTTTGATTTTTGGTTCGAAATCAGCTGTTACTTTAAGAGCAAGAAAATCTATAATATTATCATTATACTGTTTTTCCTGAGCATCGAAAGCCATACTGATAGCTTCACAAATCTTCTGCAGATTAAAATCTACGATTTTTCCGTCTCTTTTTAAAACTGTGTACATTTGTTCTCTCCTATCTATATCTTGTTATTTTTTTATTAGCCTACACATTATATACGCATATTTCGTATTTGTCAATAAAAAAACACCAAATATAGTTTGGTGTTTTAAGAAAAAAACAATATATTGTGCTAAATACCCCTAATTTGTGCTGATGGCACAAGGGATTTGAGCAATTTCAACAAACTTTGCATTTCATTTTCGTCAAAACCAACAAGTCCCTGTGAAATAAGGTCGCCTGAGTCTTTAAAGGCTTGTAAAAACACTTTCGGGCAGTCTTTAAGCCAGTTGCCTATTTCTATTATATCGTGTTCTGAATGAAAGTTTTTAACAAGAGTTGTTCTGAATTCATAGTCTATTCCAGCTGTTTTAAGAAATTCGACACTTTCCAGAATCGGTTTTACGTTAAAATTCTCAATACCTACAGTCTCGCCGTATCTTTCGGGTGAGTTTTTTATATCCATCGCAACGTAATCAACATATCCTTCACTAACAAGCATTTTTAGTTTTGAGGGGATAAAACCGTTTGTATCAAGTTTTACAAGATAGCCCATATCTTTTATTTTTTTTATAAAATCGGGTAAGTCTTTCTGAAGAGTGGGTTCTCCACCTGTAATACATACTCCTTCAAGTATTCCTTTTCTCATTTCAAGAAAATCAAAAAACTCGTTTTCTGTAATCTGTCCTTGATAGTTTTCAGGCAAAACAAGAGATGCGTTATGACAAAAAGGACATCTGAAATTACAGCCACCGGTAAAAACCGTTGCCGCCATTTTCTCCGGATAATCAAGAAGCGTCAATTTCTGTAATCCCATAATAATCATCTGTTTTTTTCTCCTTTGTTGACTTTTTAACTAAAATGTGTATAATAATGTAGAATATTTAAATAAGGAATATATAAATATGAAAAAACTTTTAGCGTTATTTTGCACCTTTTTCAAAATAGGCGCATTTACTTTCGGCGGCGGATACGCTATGATTCCGCTCATCCAGAGAGAAACGGTCGAAAATCACGGTTGGATATCCGATGAAGATATTCTTGATATTATTGCTATTGCCGAGAGCACACCCGGCCCTATCGCAATAAACTCAGCAACTTTTGTGGGTTATAAAGTTGCAGGTTTCTGGGGATCATTTGCATCAACCTTCGGAGTTGTTCTTCCATCATTTATGATAATACTTGCCATATCTTACGCACTTGATGCTTTTCAGAGTATTACTGCAGTTCAGTATGCTTTCCGCGGAATCAGAGCAGGTGTATTAGCTCTTATTTTAAAGGCACTTATAGGAATGTATAAAAAATGTCCTAAGAGTCTGATATCTTATTGCATAATGGCTGCCGCTTTAATTGCAGTTGCATTTTTGAAAATCGACTCAATAATAGTTATCATTTGTTGCGGTATAACAGGACTTATATCCTCCATTATTGTATCAAGGAGGGCAAAACAATGATTTTACTTGAACTGTTTTTAACCTTTTTCAAAATAGGCGCATTTACTTTCGGCGGCGGATATGCTATGCTTCCATTGATTGAACAGCAAGTAGCTATGAAAAATTGGATGAGCGCTGAAAAAATAATTGATTTTATTGCTGTCAGTGAAAGTACCCCCGGACCATTTGCCATAAACTGCGCAACTGCCGTAGGCGCACAGATGGCAGGCCCTCTCGGTTCACTTTTTGCAACGCTTGGTGTTGTAATGCCGTCTTTCATTATAATACTTATTATTGCAAAATGCTATGAAAAATTTAAAAATTCAAAAATAGTATCAGGTTGTATGTCAGGTCTTCGTCCTGCAGCTATTGGTCTTATCGGCGCAGCTCTTATCAAACTGGCACTTCAGGTTTTTGCCCCAAACGGATTTGAGTTATCTTTATTGCAGGATGTACAAACATATGTTTCAATAGTTATATTTGCATTAGCAACAGTTCTGGCGTTCAAAAAAGTAAACCCTATAATAATCATCTGTATATCTGCTGTAATCGGCATTATAACAGGATACTTGATATAAAGAAGGAGCTGTAAAAAAACTTATGTTTTTTTACAGCTCCTTTTTTTGAGGGATAGAAAAATTTTTTCAAAAGTTTCAAACCGAGCCGTAGGCTTGCCCGACAGCGTACAAAGGTACGCCGAGTGGCGAGGTTTGGAAGTAGCAAAAAGCATATAAAAATAGAAAAGTGTTGCTTTTTATATATTTTGCTACACTTTTCTTTCATTTTGTTATTTTACAAGAGAATTTTAAATTTATTTCTCCTTGATTTCCCCGCTTTTTGCGGTTTGGAGAAATTTTTCATCCTCTTTTTAAACTGCAACGTTTCCTTCCGAAACTACTGTTGCGTTTGCGAGAAGCTCTGTTGCTTTTGCTTTGAAAGTATCAATATTCTGGCTGTTTCCAAATGCTGTAACTACATAATCGCCTGACTGAACAACTACATATTTTTCAGGGAAACCGCACATCCACTGTTTTGTATTAAGACCGTCTTTATATGTGTTTGCAAAGCTCTGTACATCCGTGCCATCTTTGATTTTATATGCAGCACCTGTAAACATATTTGCATTCATCATATGCATCATTGAAGCAGCATCTTCAACGCTCTCGTGAAGCGATGCGGGAAGAGCAAGAGTTACATCCATTTCTTCTGTTTTTGTAACGTCAAATTTACCGGGAGCATCTGCTACGATATTTTCCGAATCACCGCCACCTACGGGGAATTTATCAGCATCACCGAAACCGTTCCATACTGTTTCAAGTACTGTTTTTGCATCTGCATATGCACTTCCTTCATCATTTGTCTGAGGTTTTTGTGCACATCCGAAAAGCATCATAATAATTACGAATACAGAAATAATTGATAATGTTCTTTTCATTTTGTTTTCTCCTTTTATTTAGTATATTATTTATTATATCGATTATACAATCTATAGTCAACACAACTCAAACATTATAACTAAATTTAATAATATGTTCATAATAAACTTCAGACAAAATAAGGCCTAATAATTTTTAAGAAGCATTACCTGATTTTCTTTTAGTGTAAGTTTTGAACTGTCAGCCTCTATTTTTTCAATGCTATGGTCCTCGTCAATCAGATAAACATCAAAATCTTTGAGATTTGTACTTAAAATCATATCTTTTCCGATGTTGGCAACAAGTACCTCTTTTTGTTTTCCATCTGTCGCAGCTACTGCGTATACATCCTGCTCATCCATCTCACACAAAACCTGATTTTTCAGTTCATAGAGTTCATTAAAAGCTTTAAAACCGTAATACAGGCAGAACGGCTTGTATGTTATAGGATTAAACATACCTCCGTATACCGAACGGTCCGATTCTTGCCCACTTATCCGGGTCTTTCGGGGCATAAATATACCTTGCTTTATAGCCTTTTCCAATAGCGTTTTCTATAGTTTTCCAGAGTCTGAAAATTGGAGGGCAGTCTGCTTTCATAAGTTCAGACACAAGAAAGTCAGTATACTCAAAATCATAATTTGAAGCATCGGTTTCATCTTTTTTCATATCAACAAACACTCAGGAGATATCCACCATCGGTAAAAGCTTATTCACACCAACATCGTGCAGTCTTGCATAAGGGATTCCTGCTTGTGTCAGATATTTAAAATGTTCACAGTTTGTTGCAAGCATCGGCGGTTGGCCTACTGCGTGCATAGGTTTGATTTCTGAAATGATTTTATCAAAAGTCACTTTCATAATATTCACCTCTTTTATCAGTCAATCCAATGATAAACCATAACTATTCAAAAATCAATAAAAGTGATTACGAAAACATTTCGTAATCACTTTTGGACAGTCTAAAGCTCCCATTCGGGAGCTTTTATTTATTTGTACTTAAACTCTTCCTTGAATCTTTCCTTGACCTGTTTTAGCATATCTTTATCTATGCTCTTATCAAGTCTGTCGTCTGATGTATTTACCTCATGCTTACCCTGAGTTAAGTATGCAAAATATAAATCTTCAGTGTTGCTTTCATATAAGAATAACAAATATTTTTCTCCCTTTGTCATGGGGTATTCACCCGAAAGCAATTTCATTTCCTCATCATTTGCTATAATATTTTCACAAACGGTTATTTTTTTTAGATTTAAATCTTTACCTTTATATACTTTGTTTATTTTAAAATCTCTCTCGGTATAAGAATACACTGCATGTGCCGCTTCGAAATTCTCTGTGTTTTTAGCCGAGGTATCAATCCATACCTGTTTTGAATCAGCAAAGATATCAACAGGCGTACCGACAACAACATAATCAGATGATTCATACATATTCTCTAAATCTGTACAATATCCATAGTTGAGTCCACTAATTTCTGTGATTTTAAGATTATCAAAATCATCTTTTACTATTTCAATCTCAGACTCATTATTTACTATATCGGTTTCTATTTTATCACAGCCCGAAAAACTAATCATAATACAGAGAATTATTAAAACCGCAATGATTTTTTTATTTTTCATAATATTACCTCCACTTTAATTTTACGGCCATTTTATACGCAAATGGTCTCTGTCAACAACATTTAATGTCGGTCCAACTATGGACCGCTATTCATAACGAGAGGAATTTTAGCTCCCGTTTCGGTAGAGGTGCTTATATCATAAGGTGCAGACATGTCAGAGTCATTCCATGTATGCTCAAGACCAAGCGCGTGTCCAACCTCATGCATAGCATTGGCATAATAATATGTATTTACGTTTTTTATTATATAATTTGATGTATTTCCACTTGTGTATAATTTTGAAATATTAGATTTATATGTTTGTACTTCTGCATATAATACTTCATTTGTTGTTTTATCATAATGAGTCACTGTCAATCCATAAGAATTTGAATTTGCAGGGCTTGGACTTTCATATATACGAAGTTCATATACTCCATCTGGCGGAGAAGTTGTACGGACAAGACTTACATTGGCTATACCGTTCCATGCCTGTGCTGCATTGTTTAGTATCGTATCATAGCTTGTAGACTCTGCATACACATAATAGTCAATTCTGTTTTTAGGATAATCCAAAGTTTTAAGATGTCTATCAGGATTATAGAGTTCTACTGAAAATACGTGTGCATCGGCATATGAATGAACACCGTTTGAATCTACTGCATTTAAACACCAACGGTATTTGTGCCCACGTGTAAGTACACCTTTTGGAACAATAAAGTAAGTAGCGTTCTTTGCTACATATTCATCATAATATATAAGCGGTTGCAAATTTGCGTTTGAATTTGTAATGTCCCTAATAGTCATTGTATAATAACTTTCGTTTGATATATCGTACCAATGAAGCCAAACATCGTAGTATGGTAATATCTGACCGTTTATCGGGTCATTTTTTAGAGTTGGTTTTGATGGTGCGGCATTCGCCTCAAATCCTGTTAAAAACGAGGGTAAAATGCAAACTGTAAAAACCAACATAGTAACAAGCGAAAATATTTTTTTAATTGTTTTCATTTTATCACTCCTTTTTTAGTTTATTTTGATTACTCGCAAAGGCAGTGATTGTTTGATTTTTGCACTTCCAAATTATGTATTTCCCATTGGACCATACCTCGTTTTATTTTGTCAGTTTTATTTTACCGTATTTTAGCCTATCTGTAAAGATAACACACTTATTTTCATCGTTTCATATAAAGAAAAAACAAGGAAGAGTCTTTTTTTGCATCCTTAAAAAGGTAAAGTAAATATAAATTTCCACCATTTATGTGAATGAAAAAACAAGACTGAATTTCAGAACAAAAAAAAGAACACCTTGAAAATACTCGTATTTTCAAGGTGTTCTCACTTTTGTTCAAGCTCGCCCTCTTGCATACTTCTGTACACCGACGAATTACAATTTTGAACAAATTAACCTTATTTTTTGTTTGTTTCAGAATGTCAAAACTAAATTACAGTTTTGTGACAATCTTTTTTATTTTTGTAAAAAGTGCACAAATTGTAAATATTTTTAAAGTTTGCTAACATCCTGATCTGATATGAGGTGGAACCCTGCATTTTCAAGAGCCTTTTCAGCAGCTGCGTTATCTGCCACACGGAAAACAACGTATGCGTGTTTTTCTGTTCTTGTAAGGAATGCATAGAGATATTCCATATTAATTCCCTCTTTATCAAGAACCTCAAGAGCAAGAGAAAGTTTACCGGGCTGGTCGCCGATTTTAACGCCTACAACCTCAGTGATTTTCATAAGACATCCGCAATCAAGAAGTGCCTTTGTTGCTTTTTCGTTATCGCTTACGATAAGACGAAGAATACCAAACTGCTCTGTATCCGCAATAGAAAGCGCACGGATATCAACGTGCTCTTTTGCAAGAGTCTTTGTAATATCCACCAAAGCGCCCTGCTTATTTTCTACAAATATAGTTAACTGTTTAAGTGACATTGTTTTTTCCCCCTTAATCTATAAGCTTACGTTTATCAATAACACGTACAGCTTTACCCTCACTACGCACAATAGATTTTGGTGAAACAAGGTGAATTGTAGGGTTAATACCGAGCATAGTTTTCATTGCTTCTGCAAGTGCTTTTTCTTTTACGGTAACACCGCCGACAGTATCTGTGAACTGCTCTGGAGTAAGCTCAACATTAATTTCAAATGTATCATTATTATTAATTCTATCAAGAACAATCTGATAGTTTGGAGTATAGCCCTCATTAAGAAGAACCGTTTCTATTTGACTGGGGAATACGTTTACGCCACGTATAATAAGCATATCATCACTTCTGCCCATAGGTTTTGTCATTTTGACAAGAGTTCTGCCGCATGAACATTTTTCGCGTGAAAGTATACAAATATCACGGGTACGGTAACGAAGAAGCGGGAAAGCTTCTTTATCAAGAGCTGTAAACACAAGCTCACCCTTGCTTCCCTCAGGAAGAACTTCACCTGTTTCGGGGTCAATAATTTCTGCGAGAAAATGGTCTTCGTTGATATGCATACCTGTTTGTTCTTCACATTCAAAGGCAACTCCGGGACCTGATGTTTCTGTAAGACCGTAAATATCGTATGCTTTGATTCCGAGAGATTTTTCAATCTCGCGTCTCATTTCTTCTGTCCATGGTTCTGCACCGAAGATACCTGCTTTAAGTGTATTGTCTTCCGGTTTTATACCCTGCTCTTTAAGAGATTCGCCGATATAGGCAGCATAAGACGGTGTACAGCACAAGATTGTAGCCTGAAGGTCTGTCATAAACATGATTTGTCTGTCAGTAAATCCTGATGACATCGGAAGAGTAAGACAACCTACTTTTTGTGAACCGCCATTAAGCCCAAATCCGCCTGTAAAAAGTCCGTAACCGTATGCAACCTGACAAACGTCCTCTTTAGTACCACCTGCTGCAACAATCGCTCTTGCGCAGCAATCTTCCCATAAATCAATGTCATTTTGGGTATAAAAAGCTACAACCCTTTTACCTGTTGTACCTGACGTTGAATGTATACGAACACACTCAGAAAGCGGTTTTGCCAAAAGACCATAAGGGTATGCTTCGCGAAGATCTGATTTCTGCAGAAAAGGAAGTTTATGAAGATCTTCTATGCCTTTGATATCTTCGGGCTTTACGCCTTTTTCATCCATAAGGTTTCTGTAATATTCAACGTTTTCATATACGTGTTTTACCTGTTTTACCAGTTTTTCGGACTGAAGTTTCTTCAGCTGATAGGCAGGCATTGTCTCAATTTCTTTTTGGAAATAGTTTTTTTCCATTGTTTTTAGCCTCTTTTATAAATTGTATCCAAGCTCAAAAGCTTTTTTATTCATTTCAATAAACTTTGGTTTAACTGTTTTTTCAATAGCTGCTATCCATTTTTCATAAGGAATATCAAAATACTTTGCAGCCTTGCCCATAAGCACGATATTAACAGCTTTGGCGCTTCCTGCTTCAAGTGCAGGAGTAAGAGCGTCAATTTCGTCTATGTTTGCGCCTTTATTTATGAGTTCTTCAAGTACCTTTTCGGGATACTCTGCCGAACCGATTATAACAGGCATAGGATCTATCTGCTGTGAATTAACAACTATTATACCGTCTTTTTTAAGAAACGGCGCATAACGGGCAGCTTCTAATTTTTCAAAAGAAATAATTACGTCCGCTTCCCCTTCGGTTATTACGGGAGAGTATACTTTTTCACCGAAACGTACATATGTAACAACAGAACCGCCGCGCTGACTCATTCCGTGAACTTCGCTTACCTTTACGTCAAATCCTTCGTCAACGAGCAAAGTACCTAAAAGTTTTGATGCAAGCAAACTTCCCTGTCCGCCGACACCTACAATCATAACGCTTTTAGTCATTGTCAGTACCTCCTTCAATAGCATCAAATGCGCAAAGCTGACTGCATACGTCACAGCCTACGCAGAGTGTTGCATCTATCTTAGCTTTGCCGCCTTTCATACTGATAGCAGGACAGCCAAGACCCATACAACGTTTACAAGATTTACATTTATCCTCATTTACTGTAAGAGGTGCTTTTGTTTTAACTGTTTTAAGAAGAACGCAAGGTCTGCGTGAGATTATAACGGAAGGTTCTTTTACTGCAAGTTCTTCTTTAACCGCTGTTTCACACGCTTTAAGGTCATAAGGATCAACAACACGTACTCTTTCAATACCCAGTGCCTTACAAAGAGCTTCAAGATTAACTTTTGCGGCAGGGTCGCCTTTGATATTATATCCTGTTGTAGGATTCTGCTGATGTCCTGTCATACCTGTAATTGAGTTATCAAGAATAATTACAGTTGAATTTGTTGCATTGTATGCAACATTTACAAGACCTGTCATACCTGAATGCATAAATGTAGAATCGCCTATAACCGCAACTGATTTCTGTTCAGCCGCCTCACCGAGAGCTGCATTGAATCCGTGAAGTCCTGAAACTGATGCACCCATACAAAGAGTTGAATCAAGAGCGCAAAGAGGAGGAACTGCACCGAGAGTATAACAACCGATATCTCCGTGAACGGTAATTTTGTTTTTCGCAAGTGTATAGAACATACCTCTGTGAGGACAACCTGCACACATCATAGGAGGTCTTCCCGGTATTGCCGAATCTGCACTTACGGAATATTTATCTTCTTTGCCGAACGCTTTTGCTATAGTTGCCTGTGAAAATTCTCCTATTGGTGAGAAAAGTTCTTTGCCTATAACATCAATTCCTAATGATTTAACGTAAGTTTCAATAATAGGATCAAGTTCTTCAATAACATAAAGTTTTTTACATTTTGATGCGAAATCTCGGATGAGTTTTTCAGGAAGCGGATTCGGCATACCGATTTTAAGTACGCTTACGCTGTCACCTAAAACTTCTTTAACGTAAAGATAAGAACTTCCCGATGTGATAATACCTATCTCACTGTCTGTCATTTCTGCTTTGTTATACATACAGTTTTCTGCAAACTCGGCTATATCCTTTGTGCGTTGTTCAACAACAGGATGTCTGAGTTTCGCGTTACCGGGCATCATTATATATTTAGCCGGATTTTTGGTATATTCTTTTGTTGTTGCCTGAATATGTTCCGAAAGTTCAACAATAGACTGACTGTGAGCAATTCTTGTACACATACGCAAAAGTACAGGCGTATCGAATTTTTCCGAAAGTTCAAATGCGGATTTTGCAAAAGCATATGCTTCATTTGAATCAGAAGGCTCAAGCATAGGGATTTTTGCAGCTATTGCATAATGTCTCGAATCCTGTTCATTCTGTGACGAATGCATTGCAGGGTCATCTGCAACGCAGATAACCATACCGCCGTTCACACCTGTATATGAAAGTGTGAAAAGAGGGTCTGCCGCAACGTTAAGACCTACGTGTTTCATAGCACAAGCTGAACGCATACCTGCCAAAGAAGCACCGTATGCAACCTCACAGGCAACCTTTTCATTTGGCGCCCATTCGCTATGTATATCGTCGTATCTTGATAAAAATTCTGTGATTTCTGTTGAAGGTGTACCGGGGTAGCTGGACACAAGTCCCATTCCGCCGTCATAAAGACCGCAGGCTACCGCTTCATTACCTATAAGTAATTTTTTCATTTTGTTATCCTCTCAAGGTGACAAGAGTAATCCGAACCTGTTTTAAGAAGGCGGATTTTCGCTCACCCTTTGTTAAAATACTCGTCAATACGTCAGTATTGACTGCGTTTTGTGCCAAATATTCACAAAAATCCCCACTTTTTAAAATCTTCGACCGTAAAGAGAGAAGATTTCGTGGGATTTTTGCGGATGTTTAGGTGAAGTAAGGCAAGGCGCCTTACGAGAATAAAATCAGTGAAAAGACCCGAAATATGCCACTTTACAGCAGGTTCGGATTATTCTTGTCACCTTATGATTTATTCTGTGAATCTACAAGACCCTCGCCACCGTACATTTTACGAAGCTTGGGTTTTTCAATTTTTCCTGTCGGGTTTCTGGGAACGTCTGAAAATATAATTTTTCTCGGTCTTTTATATCTCGGAAGTTCCATACAGAAATCGTTTATTTCCTGCTCACTGCATTCCATACCCTCTTTGACAGAAATAATCGCTGTTGCGATTTCTCCCAGACGAATATCAGGCAGACCTATTACCGCAACGTC
Organism: Eubacteriales bacterium; assembly: GCA_045657265.1. Classification (GTDB taxonomy): domain Bacteria; phylum Bacillota; class Clostridia; order Oscillospirales; family QAKW01; genus RGIG9041. The sequence goes on from JAZOSU010000027.1 coordinate 11,869, forward strand.
TTTTATCTTACTGTGAGATGCAAGGAAGTTTTCTATCTGAACAGGATACAGGTTTTCACCGCCTGTAATAATAACGTCTTTTTTACGGTCAACAAGATAAATAAATCCGTCTTCATCCTGCATTGCCATATCTCCTGTATAAAGCCAACCGTCACGAAGAGTTTCTGCCGTTGCTTTGGGGTCATTATAGTAACATTCCATAACGCCGGGACCTTTAAGAATAAGCTCACCTACGTCTCCTTTGGCAACCTCTTTTCCGTCAGGTGTCACGATTTTTACCTGCCAACCGTAACCTGCAATACCTATCGCTCCGACTTTATGTACGTTTTCAACACCAAGATGAACAGCTCCGGGTCCTATTGATTCAGAAAGGCCGTAGTTTGTATCATACTGATGATGCGGGAAATATTCAAGCCAACGTTTTATAAGACTCTGAGGTACGGGCTGTGCGCCTATATGCATAAGTCTGAGTCTGTCAAGCTTATAATCAGAAAGTTTTAAATCACCTCTGTCAACCGCATTGAGCAAATCCTGAGCCCACGGCACAAGAAGCCACACTATTGTACATTGTTCATCGCTCAGCGCTTTGAGAATATGTTCAGGTTTATTTCCTTTAAGAATTACTGCTTTTGAGCCTGAAATAAGGCTACCGAACCAGTGCATTTTTGCGCCTGTATGATAAAACGGCGGAATACAAAGGAAGCAGTCGTCTTTTTGCTGATTATGATGTTTTTGTTCAACAACACAAGCGTGAACAAGACTTCTGTGTTTATGAAGTATCGCTTTAGGAAATCCTGTTGTTCCCGACGAAAAATAAATAGCGGCATTATCGTCTTCGGTAAGCTTTGCGGTTTCAAAACTTGCAGAGCAATCACCCACAAGGTCATTATAATCGTCAGCAAAAGCAGGACATCCTGCGCCTACGTAAATGAGAAGCTTATCTTTACAAATTTTTTCTGCAATAGCTTCCACACGGCCTATAAACTCAGGTCCGAAAACAAGTCCATCAGCTTGTGCAAGGTTCATACAGTATTCGATTTCATCCGAAGAATAACGGAAGTTGAGAGGTACAACCATTGCTCCTATTTTAAGAATACCGAAATAGATCGGAAGCCATTCTATACAGTTCATAAGCAAAATAGCAACTTTTTTGCCTTTGCCAATTCCGCTCTGAGTCATCATATTGGCAACACGGTTTGCTTTTTCGTTAAAAACTTCCCAAGTTATTTCACGTCTGAAATGACGTTTCTGAGTAGATTGAACAAGTTCAAATTCATGCCAGGTTGAACGCCTTGTTTCAGGTTGGTCCGGATTTATTTCGATAAGCGCCGTATCCTTACCGAATTCACGGGCATTTTTTTCAAGAAAATCTGTTATAACCATTATATAAATCCTTTTATATATATTAATCTATTATAATACTTTACTATGGCAAAGACAAATTGTCAATGAAAACTTTGTAAAAAAAGCTGTGGAAAACCACAAGTTTTTCCACAGCATATTTTATACATAGCTTCTGTCAAACACTATTACTGTATTACATTCGGGATGAGTTTTTCTGAGTTTTTCATCTATCTGTTTTTTTAGTTCTTTTTCAGGTACATTGCAGTTTTGCGGAAGAACTACATCGAAAATAAGATTTGTATGCGTCGGTCCCGTAACCGCTCTGAAATCGTGCACCGTAAACTCTTTATCCATTCCCGATACTATCTCTACAACAAGGTTTTTGAGATTATTTATGACAGGGTCATCATTTACCACAGGATCGATATGGATAACCATTTCAAGATTCATTTCTTCCCTGAATTCTCTTTCAATATTATCTATAAGGTCGTGACTTTTCATCATATCTTCATTTGCGGGTACTTCTGCATGAAGCGATGCGAAAAGTCTGCCAGGTCCGTAATTATGTACAACAAGGTCGTGAATACCTATAACGCCGTCGTGATCCATTGTTCTTCTATGTATTTCATCAACCAATTCTTTTGAAGGTGGCTGACCGAGAAGAGGGTCAATAGTCTCTTTCACGAGATTTATACCCGAAATTACTATCACAACTGATACTGCAAGACCAATATAGCCGTCAAGATTAATATCAAAAACTGCATAAATAACGGTTGATGCTAAAACCGCAAGTGTTGATATAACATCGTTTCTGCAATCGACAGATGCAGCAGCAAAAGCTTTTGAGCCTGTTTGTTTTTCTAAGGTTTTGTAAAAGAAAGATAACCACAGTTTACCTAAAACAGAAAAAATGAGAATTGCAACCGTCAGATATGAAAAAGTTATTTTTTCAGGTGAAATTATTCCAAGCGCTGAGTTTTTCACAAGAGTTATACCAAGCATCACAACGATAAACGACATAGCAAGACCGCTAAGATATTCCATTCTCCCGTGACCGTAAGGATGGTCGTTATCAGGTTTTTTTGCCGCAAGTTTAAATCCTACAAGCGTAATTACCGAAGATGTGGCATCGGTCATATTGTTAACAGCATCTGCAACAATGGCAATACTTCCGAACAAAATACCTGCCATCGCTTTAAATACGGCGAGTAACAAGTTCACTGCAATTCCGCATATTCCGCCTACCACGCCGAATTTCAAACGTCTTTCCGATTCAGAACGTGTTTTATTATCTATAAAAAGTCTAATGATTAGTTTTGTCAATTCTTTTGCCCCCGAAATGTTTTTATATATGATATCACTCTCCCGATATTTTGTAAATATTCTTTGAGTTTTTTATGATTGACTGTAATAATTTTGTATGATATCATTTATTCAATAATAACGAAATCAGGTAAAAAAAATGAGTTTATGTTCAGAAAAAATGAACCATATAGGTTCTGATATACGCGGTAAAAACTTTTTTGTTTCATTAGAACTTGAAAAAAAAGGCGAAAAAATATTAAAGCTAAATACAGGTAACCCTGCAACTTTCGGATTCGGTATGCCTGACAGTGTCAGACGCGCCCTTATTGAAAATATGGACAAAGCAGTCGGATACTGTGACGTTCGCGGTATGATTCCTGCGCGCGAAGCTATTTACAATTATCAGAGAACAAAGAATTTCGATAATTTTACAATGGACAATATCTTCATTGGCAACGGTGTCAGCGAAATAGCTTCAATGCTTACAACTGCACTTATAAATCCCGGCGATGAAGTTCTCGTTCCCACACCCTGTTATTCTTTGTGGGCAAACGAAATTATTCTCCACAGCGGTAAACCGATATTTTACAGATGTGATGAGCAAAACGACTGGAATCCTGACATTGAACACATCAGAAGTCTTATAACAGACAAAACCAAAGCTATTCTTATAATAAACCCCAACAACCCTACAGGTGTTCTTTACACAGATGAAACACTCAAACAGATAGTTGAAATTGCAAGAGAGAACAAACTTATTATCCTGTCCGATGAAATATATGACAAACTTGTGTTTGACGGCAAAAAACATACGTCTACTGCAAGTCTTGCAAATGATCTTACCGTTGTTACAATGAACGGTCTTTCAAAATCACACTGTCTTTGCGGTTTCAGATGTGGTTGGATGGTAATTTCAGGCCCCGAAAAAGAAAGAACAGAGATATGCGATGCTCTTATAAAAATAGCATCTATAAGACTTTCAGCAAACGCACTTATGCAGACAATTATTCCCGCAGCGCTTGAAGACAGCGAATATACAAAAGCTATGATAGCTCCGGGCGGCAGACTTTACGAGCAGCGCAAAGCCACCTGCGAGGAGCTTGATAAAATAGACGCTATTACATATGTTAAAAACGATGCAAGTTTCTACATTTTCCCAAAAATTAAACCCGAAGCTCTAGAAATTGTAAACGACAAAGAATTTGCTCACGAGCTTCTTCTTGATAAGCATATCCTTATTGTACCCGGTAGCGGATTTATGTGGGATACTCCCGACCATTTCCGTATAGTAATGCTTCCCGAGCCGCAAGAACTTGCAACCGCAGTACGTGAAATCGGAGATTTCATCGGTAAAAAAATAGCTGAAAAATAAATAAAATCCCCAAAAAAATTTTTGGGGATTTTATTTATTTTATTTAATTTTCTGTATTACCTCATCCATAGTCGGAATAGACGGTGCGGCGCCTTTTCTTGATACCGCTATAGACGATGCGGCAGAAGCAATCAAAAGCGCGTCTTTCGGAGTTTTGCCGGAAAATACCGCTGTAAAGAAATATCCCGTAAAGGTATCCCCTGCGCCTGTTGTGTCTACTACGGGCGCATTTATTATCGGCTGAACATACCGACAGCTTTTATCGGCATACATTGCTCCGTCTTTACCGAGGGTCAGAACTATTTTAATATCTTTATATCTTGAAAGAAGTTCTTCAACTATATCATCGGGATGAGTTTTCCCCGACATTCCTTTACCTTCTGTTTCGTTTATAATCAACCAGTCTATATCAGACAGGTTTACGGCAGATATTTTTTTATTAAACGGTGACGGATTAAGAACGGTTATCAAACCTTTTTGTTTTGCTTTTGAAACAATAACGTCAATGTCGTTTATTTCATTCTGAAGCATTATTGCATCGCCTTTATCAAAAAAATCCAAAGTCTTATTGATTTGATTTTCGGTAACCGCGCCGTTTGCACCGTCAAAAAGAATTATACAGTTTTCACCGTCTGAATTAACCTGAATAATTGCGTGACCTGACGGCAAATCGCATTTATTTACAAAACGCACATCTACCCCTGTACTTTCAAGCAAATCGGTGAGCATTTCACCGTCATTTCCCACGTTTCCTGCGTGATAAATATCAGCACCCGCTCTTGCAAAAGCAACCGATTGGTTAAGACCTTTACCGCCACAGAAAAGTTCACGTTTATCAGATGAAATAGTCTCCCCCGGAGTTACAAAATGGTCTACCGAATAGACGTAATCTACATTAAGGGAACCGAAATTCAATATTTTCATAAAATCACTCCTTTTTCTTTATTTTACCACAACAATATGATAAAATAAAGAAAAACTGCAACTTTTCCATGCAGTAATGTGTAATATAGACAAAAGGAGGAATGAGAATGAAAAAATCATTGAGTTTATTTATATTAATAACGTTGGTTTTTACCCTTTTCGGATGCATCGACAAATCTAAAGCAGAGCAGATTGTCTTAGACACCGACGGTTATGACATATCATATTCCAGACTGGCAACAATAGACGGCTTTTTCCCCAATAATGCAAATGAAGTTTCGCAGCATGCAGATTTGATCATAATAGCAACTCCTACCGAAACTTTTTCTGCATCTGAGATTAGCTACTACGGAAACAGAATCAGAAAATGCGCTGTTACGAAGGTTATAAAAGGAAATTTTACCCAAAGCGAAATTTCGGTTTTTGAATTTGCCAAAGTACAAAATGATACTATTCACATGGAAACTCCCACCCCGATTATGACCAAAGGTTACGAGTACATTATTTTTTGTTATTCTGACACAGACGGCGACGGAATATACAGCATTGTTCACAACGGTGCGTATGCTCTCAATACACAAATCAACAATCAGATGGGACTTTATAAAAAAGCAATTTACGGAGATATTCTTGTTGATTACAAACAATATTTTTATGGTGACGACGTACGCATAAAACAAAACAAAAAACCTTTTTGTACCGACCTTTTAGGATATACAGATTCAACGTGGGCAACAATAGAATTTGCAAATGAAAAATATTCATATTTTGACGGTAACCGAAGAGATATAACATATTATTTTTCAGGAAATCCTGAATTTATAAACACAGGAAAAAAGGTCACTTTGAAAGTTTCGGAAAAAGAAACGTACATAAGAGAGGTATATAAAATACAAGACAAAAAATATGATAGTGATATGATTTTTGTTTTCACAAAAGGAAAACTGACTCCTTTTCGGATTTTACCGAAAACTGATTGGGAGTTTGCAAACAAAACCATATCGGGCGCAAGGCTTCACAGCGGAACCGATTATTATTACGATATTCCCCTTGATACTGCAAATAAACTTGCAAAAATACTCAGCGAAAACAAAGACGAAAAGCCTGTATTTTCAGGGAACATTCCCGAGGTTGTATTCGTTGCGGATAACAAGCTTGAAACTTCCGTTTTATTATATGAAGGCGCAGGATATTTAGGCGGAAGAAAAATCGGAAAAGAGCTTGAAGCTGAGCTTTTAAAATCAAGAGAAGGACCGCTGATTTCATTTAACACGGGTAACCAATTATTAAAAGACGTAAATATTGTATACGACACTGAAAACTATTTTGAGTTTACCGATAAAAACGGTAACGTTTACACAAATTTTTACAGTGAAAGACCTGCAGAGAGTTATTTCAGACAAACATTTATCACAGAAAGTCCCGAAAGCTACGAGGTTATTACAGATAATCTGAAATTTTCCACAAAAATCTATGATGCAGACGAAAAGCCTTTTGACGATTTCATAAGATTTATAATGATAGAAGACAAACTTATTCCTATGCAAAAAGCTCCCGACCCCGAAAATCACATATATACTTTTTATGAAGACATAACAGGGTTTTACGGCAAGGACGCATACAGTAAAATCAACGACGTTTCAATATCCTACGATAGCAATTTTGAAAACGAAACATATCTTGGATACAACACAAAAGCCATATTGCTTGAAGAAATTAAAAACGCCCCTGCAATGACTCTTGACGTTATGAACGAAAAGAAAATTTACGTAACGTTCCACATAAATACACATATTAAAAAAACGTTTGTGTTTTATGAAAGCCACAATTTATTAGAGTCGTATAAAATAAGTGACAAAGCAAAATCCATAATACTTCAATAAAAAAAGCATTGCAACTGCAATGCTTTTCTTTTTTATCTCTCGAATGTGAAGCTTTCCCACGGTATATTAACGGGTTTCTTTGCAGTAAGAATTTCATCTATATGCATAAGAAGCGGGAAATCTTTTATGTCTACTTCTTTTTTAGTTGCTTTTACTTTTATTGCTTTCGCAACACGTTCTGCAACAACTAATGATTCAAGTGTAACACCTGCAAGTTCTGCTTTTGCCTGATCAATAGTAAGACCTTTTCCCAGAAGTATTCCCACAAGTCTTGTTCTGCCTCCATATACAGTTACATACAAATCCCCTGCGCCTAAAACAAGGTTATCAAGAGTTCCTGCTTTTTGTATACCAAGAAGTTTTGACATTTCTCTTGTAGCCTGACCGAAAACTGCAGCTTGTGAATTATAATGAAGTTCACTGTCTTCACCAAATTCTTTTTTATTAAGTCCTATTGTAAGCGCAATACCGAGAGCATAACCGTTTTTAAGAGCGACTGCGCTCTCTACACCTACAACATCAGTTGAAAGGCTTATATGATAATACTCTGTTTTCATTGCAGATTTTATCATACGGAGAATTTCCATATCTTTACCGCAGAAAGATACTTCTGTCTGGTCGTGTGCAACAAGCTCGTAGCTTGTGCAAGGACCGCCAATTGCATTAAGCGGTATATTCTTATTAAGCTGATTTAATTTTTCCTGCCATACGTCAAGATATGTAATAAGGCTTCCGTCTTCAAGGTTCATAAGACCTTTGGTAACAGAAATTACAGGCACATTTTCTTCCAAAACAGGAAGGATTTCTTCTTTGAACCATTCAACGCCGAAACTGCTGACACCGCATATTATAAAATCTGCGCCTTCTATAGCTTCTTTAACCTGTTCAATGTAGTAATATTTTAAACCTTCAGGAAAATCTTTATTGAATTTCGGATGGCGGTTATTTTGTTTGCAACCGTCAATTATTTCTTTGTCGAGATGAGTACCTACAAGTCTTACTTCGTTTCCGTTTTCTCTTGCAGGAAAAGCAAGAGCCGAGCCCATCATTCCCGAGCCTATAATAGTAATTATTTTCATTTTTGACTTCCTTTCAATATTATGACATCATTATAAAAAATGAACGTTTTATTGTCAACGTTTTATTGTCAATAAATGACCTAAATATTGATAAACGAACATTTTCAATCTAAAAATTCTAAGGAATTGAACATTTATTATAATTCCAAGTACGGCAAAAAATTTGCATTCAAACTATGTACAAAAGATGAAATCACTCATATTATTACCGACAGATAATGTCTTGAAAACAAAAATTTACTATGATATAATTGTTTAAATATATCTTCAAGTGAGGTATCTCATAAATGAAAGCTCTTGTTTTAGCGGGTGGACTCGCCCAGATAGAATTGCTCAATCAGCTGAAAAACAGAAATATTACCACCGTACTTGCTGACGGAAATGCCAATGCCCTTGCAAAACCTTATGCCGATATATTTTATCAGATTCCTATCTTCGATATAGAAGCTGTCAAAGATGTTGCATTAAAAGAAAAAGTTGATTTTCTTATTACTGTATGTGCAGATCAGGTGCTTTTAATTGTAGCTCAGGTTTCTGAAATGTTAGGACTCCCCTGTTACATAGATTATCATACCGCAACTTTGGTTTCTGACAAAAAATATATGAAAAAGATTTTTTGGGAAAACAATATTCCTACCTCACGGTATGTGGAACTTTCCGAACTTGATTGGAATCAGATAGATACCTTGAACTTTCCTATGGTTGTAAAACCTGTTGATGCCTACAGCTCTAAAGGAGTACGCAAAGCACTTAACAAACAGGAATTAGAAGAATATTTTAAACAGGCTGCGAAAATAAGCAGAAGCGGAGACATTATCGTCGAAGAATTTGTAGGCGGTGAAGAAATCAGTGTTGACGTATACGTTGAAGATGGCATTGCTAAAATTCTCTGCGTATCAAACAGCGAAAAAATAAACGATGCTGACAGATTTATAATTTTCAGAGGAAGATACCCTGCAAACACAACGCCTGAAATAATGAACAAAATCCAAAAAGTTGCTCAGCAGATAGCAGATGCCTTTAAGCTTAAAGATTCTCCTATGCTTATTCAGATGATAAACGACGGAGAAAACGTATCTGTCTTGGAATTCTGTGCCCGTACAGGCGGAAATATGAAATATCTGCTCATAAAAAGAGCTTGCGGATTTGACGTTATAAAAGCAGTAATTGATCTTACTCTCGGAATAAAGCCACACGTTGAAATGAAAGAGCCTGAAAACAAATATATAGTTAATGATTTTATTTATTGCTCACCCGGCGTTTTTGACAGACTTGACGGTTTTGACGAGCTTATGGAAAAACAAATTATAAGTGATTACTGCGCTTTAAGGCCAAAAGGTATGAACATTACTACTATTTCCAGCAGTAGTGACAGAATAGCAGGGTTTACAGTTCAGGCAGACACCATTGAAGAATTTAACCGCAAACACAGAATTGCAGCCAAAGAATTAAAAGTCTTTGATCAAAACGGCATAGATATTATGCGTCACGATTTGTTACCCGATCTTGAATAAAAATAAAAGGAGTGCCAATATGACAAATTACGAAAAACTTCTTGATGAAGTAAGAAATTTAGGAATGGATTTTAAATGGTCCAGAATGTTTGTTAAAAAACTGGCAGATGATGAAAAAGCATTTCCCGCAAATCAAGAGCAAATTAAATGGGCATTGGAAAGAGGCTTTTTTCCGGGCAGAATAACTCTTTACGGATTAAACGAAAGCAATTACAAAGATTACGTTCCGGATTACAACTATTTCATGCTTCACCCTATGAACAACCATTTTCTCAAATGGCTTGACAAAACAACTTTAAAATATGTTTTAAACAGCAACGGTTGTGAAGTTACTATGCCTGAATATTATGTATATGTAGAAAACGACGGTAGTTTTACTTATTTGATGGATGCTCCAAAACATATTTCTAAAGATAAAGATTTCTTAATGAATCTCTTAAAGCACAAAGGTATACTTGCAATGAAACCAAACTCCGGAACATCCGGAGGTCTTGGATTTATAAAGTTAGAACTCAAAGATAATAAACTTTACGAAAACAACAAGCCGATAAATTACGAAAGAGTAACAGAAATCAGAGATTCTATGCGAAATTATATTATTACAGAATACGCACATCAGCATGAAGATTTAGCTAAAATCTGGCCTGACAGCGAATGTACGTTGCGTGTAATAATGGCAAAAAATCCAAAAGATGATTTGTATGCCGACAGTTCGTGGTCTTGTGCAATTTCTTTTGCAAGATTCGGTGCATCAATATCCGGTGGCGCAAGTAATCTGTCTTCCGGCGGCGTCGGTGTTGGATTTGATTTTGAAACAGGTAAATACAACGATTTCAGTATTAGATACAAAAAGTTCTGTTCCGATGGCAAATGGATGATAGACTGTCATCCTGATACAAAAGAAAAATGGGAAAATCTTTCTCTCCCTAACTGGCAAAAAGTTAAAAATATGATTAACGACATATGCAGTCACATATCTTCGCTGGATTATATCGGATTAGATATCATAATCACCAAGGACGGTATGAAACTTTGTGAAATAAATTCTCATCCTGCTATGGATTATGCTCAAGTAATGTGCGGTCCTACTTTGGCAAAAAAAGATCTTCGTATATTCTTTGAGCATAAAGGCCTTTTCAATTACAATGGTAAAGATTTATACGAAGCATACATGAGATGTCAGGAGTAATAGGAGGATAATCAAATGAACGAAACTACATCAAACACACCGGAAATAAGAACTGACATACCAACACCTAAAAACACTCTCTATTCAAAATACATAAAAAGATTATTGGATATACTTTTAAGCGGTATGGCCATTCTTGTACTGAGTCCGGTACTTATAATAATTGCCATTCTTGAACTTATTTACCACGGTTCGCCAATATTTTACATTGATAAAAGACCCGGTAAAGATGGCAAAATATTCAACATGTATAAATTCCGTTCCATGTCAAATGCATGTGACGAAACAGGAAAGCTTCTTCACCCAAGCAAAAGAATAACTCCTTTCGGCAGAATTTTAAGAAGAACTTCTATGGATGAATTGGCAGGCTTATTTAATGTTTTTAACGGAACCATGTCAATTATAGGCCCAAGACCTTTAATGGTAGATTATCTTCCACTTTATAACGAACGTCATAAATATCGCCACAGCGTAAGACCCGGACTTGCATGTTGGAAAATAGACGGAACTGACAAATTAACATCTGAGTCCTGGACCTGGAACACTCAATTTGAAAGTGACATATATTATGTTGAAAATGTAAGTTTCTGGCTCGATATACGTATGGTTCTCAAAACAATAAAAATCATTTTTTCGAAAAATGAAATGAGAACAAACTCAAACCGTGTTAAATTTAACGGAAACAATTTAAATGATACACGAACAAGACAAGAGTTGTTTGCTGCTGAAAAAGAAGTGCAACAAACAAAACAGACAGCAGATATAAAATGACTTTTCCCCAAAGTGAATTTCACTTTGGGGTTTTATTTTTCCAAACTCGATTTTAGTATGTTTTTTGATATATTAAATCAAAGGGAGGCTAAAAATATGAATAACAAAGTTCTTCTTATTTTCACAATTATTATTTTACTTTTAAGCAGTTGTTACTTTGTACCTGTTTCAAAAGAAAATGAAGGTTATATCCTTGCAAACTCTCTTTTAAAAGAAGGAAAAATCAAAGAGGCATATGACATCTTTTTGTCTATTAAAGATTATAAAGACACAGGTGAAATCCTTGACAAATTTGTTTATCTTCCTACTAAAATAACAACCACCGATTACGGTTTCGGCGAAGATATGCCACCTGCTGTTTTAGAAACCGTCTACACTTATGATAAAAACAAATACCGCCAAAACGAAAATCCTGTCGACTTTAGCGATGGGATTTTTATTTTTGTATTATTCACTATTCTTTTTTCGTTATTCATCATTCGTAATGAATAACGAATGATGAAGTCGCTTGCGCTGATGAATAATGAGTGATATTGTCAGACAGGTCTCACAGTGATATTTTGCCTTACGTCAAAGTGATATTGAAACTTACAGTTTCAGTGATATTATATTCGCCTCTAAAACTCGCAAAGCGAATATAACTGAGGCACACTTCCTTACGGAGTGTGCCTCTACGGGTGGTACTTTTATAGCACAAGGGATTTGAAGCCGTAAAAACTTTATATTCAAATACCGATAAGACGTTTCAATTAACCGAACAGACAAAATTAAGTATTTATTCTTTTTTATTTGATATCATTAGTTTACAAATAAAAGGAGAATAATATATGACAGCAATAAAAATAACAAACCTTACAAAAAAATATAAAAATCTCACCGCTGTTAATAACCTGAATTTAGAAATCAAACAAGGTGAACTGTTTTCTCTGCTTGGTGTTAACGGCGCAGGAAAAACCACCATCATAAAAATACTGACCTGCCTGACAAAACCCTCAGACGGAAATGCGTCAGTAGGAGGATACAGTATCATAACAGACCCTGAAAAAGTCAAAAAAATCATTAGCGTTTCACCTCAGGACACTGCAATTGCACCAAATCTTTCCGTTAAAGAGAATTTAGAACTTATATGCGGTATTCATAAATTTTCAAAAGAAAAAACAAATAAAAAAGCAGAATTACTTTCCAAACAATTTAATCTGGATGAATTTTTGCATAAAAAGACCTGTAAATTATCAGGCGGTATAAAACGCCGTGTAAGTATTGCAATGGCACTTATCAGCGAACCTGAAATTTTGTTTTTAGACGAGCCGACACTCGGCCTTGACGTTATTGCAAGACATACCCTCTGGGAAATCATCAATTCATTAAAAGGAAAAACAACTATTATTATGACTACGCATTATCTGGAAGAAGCAAAATTTCTTTCAGACCGCATTGGTATTATGAAAGACGGCAATCTTCTTGCATTGGGAACAGTAGAAGAATTAAATGAAACTGCCAAAACCTCAGACTTTGAAAAAACTTTCGTTTCTATTGTAAAGGAGGATATCATATGAGAATGATGACTTTCGCAGGAAGATGCGCCAAAGAAATTTTGCGTGATCCCATCAATCTTATTTTTGGTCTTGGTTTTCCTTTAGTCTTACTATTGCTTTTAAGCGCGATGCAAACAAATATTCCCGTAAACCTTTTTGAAATCAACACTCTTACTCCCGGAATTACTGTGTTCGGTCTTTCTTTTATGACACTGTTTTCTGCAACTCTGATTGCAAAAGACCGTGAAAGTGCGCTTTTGCAAAGATTGTACACTTCTCCTCTTACTGCATTTGATTTCATAATAGGTTATATGCTTCCGCTTTTACCTATTGCCATCGGACAGACGGTTATCTGTTATTTATGTGCAATACCATTGGGATTGACAATTGACGTAAATACCATTTATGCTATTTTAGGAATAATACCTATGGCCATTTTCAATATTTCACTGGGGCTTTTATGCGGAAGTGTTTTGGGTGTTAAACAAGTCGGTGGCATCTGCGGTGCACTTTTAACCAATCTTTCCGCATGGCTTTCGGGGGTATGGTTTGATTTAAACCTTGTTGGCGGATTTTTCAAAAAAATAGCTGACATTCTTCCTTTTGTTCACGCCGTTGAAATGGAAAAAGCGTTGTGCGTCGGGAATTTTGAAGTGGCATTATCTCACCTTCTGCCGATTGTTGCGTATAGTATTTTAATCACAGCAATAGCTGTAGTCTGTTTTCTTGGACAAATGAAAAATCAGTAAGGAATTTGATATTGTGAAATATAAACTTATTATCGACAAAAATGCAAACGAAGAAATAATTGCAATTGTTCATTCTCCGTCTTCTCTGACACAACAGATAGAAAACCTCGTATATAGCTTCTGCGGTTCCGATAGTATTACGGGATATAAAAATGATGAAATGCGAAAGCTTACATTTGAAGAAATTGAATGTATTACCGTCATTAATAGAAAAGTAATTGCAATTGATACGCAAAATAATCAATACCGTATTCACGAAAGACTTCGTGATCTGGAAAATATTTTGCCCTCATATTTTATACGTATCAACAAATCCACCCTTGCAAATGAACACAGCATAGTAAAATTCAACGTATCATTTGGAGGCGGTGTTGATGCGCTGTTTGCTTGCGGTTTTCGGGAATACGTTTCCAGAAGATGCTTTGCAGAAATAAGAAGGAGATATGGAAAAATATGAAAAAATATGTTTTTGACTTTTTACATCGTGGTTTTATATCCTGTGGTTTCGGTCCTGTTGTTCTTGCAATCATATATATTTTTTTAAACCTGAAATGTAATGTGCAAACATTAACTGTAAATCAGGTATGCATTGGAATCTTTTCATTGTCAGCACTCGCTTTTATTTCAGGCGGTATGAATGCCATATATCAAATTGAACAGCTTCCTCTTATGGTTGCGATTTTCATTCACGGCAGTGTTTTATACGTGAGCTATCTGGTAACTTATTTGTTTAATGACTGGCTTGAACTCGGCAAAACACCTGTTATTGTTTTTTCGGCTATTTTTGTCATCGGATATCTGATTATATGGACAATTATTTATTCCTTTATTAAAAGAAAAACCAAAAAACTTAACGAACTGATTAACAAGAATAAAAACACACCATATGTTCAAGAAAACAATTCTTGATTTTTCTGCAGACGTATGTCTTAAGGTGACAAAGGCAAATAGGGGAAAAAGAAGTGTTATACCGCGGATAGAAACAGGCATAAATGATACGGAATTTATTAAGTCAATAAAAAATTACCATTTGCAAAACTGAACCAAGGTATCGACCTTTTTAAAAAACATTCCACCAAAAATATTTATGTTTTTGACAAGAACATATACGGAACAATTTTTAAATAAAATACAATTGTTATATTCTAAAAATCATTGACTTTTTCTGTGTATATGTGATAGAATTCACTTAACCATAAAAATATTACGAGGTGTTTTATGAGAGCTGCTTTTTATGAATGCGAAAGTACACCCCCTTTGGGTGGTTTTATGTGGGGTCACTATACCAATGTTATTGCAAAAAATGTTATTGACCGTCTTTATATAAAAGCAGGTGTTTTTGAGCAAGACGGCGAATATGCCGCTATAGTTACCGTTGATACCTGCGCACTTATTCCGGATATTCACAAAATCGTAACAGACAGAATTGCACAGTATACTCCAATCCCTGCAAACAGCGTTTGTATTTCATCTGACCATTCTCATTCAGGTGCACCTATTTCATCTGACCCGACTTGCGGTGGCAAGGCTGACGAAGCATATCTTGACGTATTTCTTCGTCTTGTTGCAGATGCAGTTATTCTCGCCTATCTCAGACTTGAAGAATCTGATGCAAAATACGCCTTTTCTCAGGTAGATAATATTTCTTTCAACCGTAACTTTGTCACGGAATCAGGAAAACTTGTTACCCACGGCAGAGCAAGAACCGATATCGTCGAGCCTCTTGACGGTATTGACCCCGATCTTCCCGTACTCTTTTTTGAAAGAGAAGGCAAACCTATCGGTGCCATTATTAACTTTGCCTGTCATCAATGCTGTCTTGGAAAATATTACTCAACAAACCCAGGATACAGCGGCGACTATTCTTCTATTCTTTCAAAGCACCTTAAAGAAAAATATGGTCAGGATTTTGTAAGCTTGTTTATTCTCGGTGCTTGCGGTGATATAAATCACGTAAACCCCGACAAAAGCGTCGCTATACCCGAAGACCAATATCGTCGTATGGGTAAAATTCTCGCGGATTCTGTTATTGCATCAATGGAAAACGCAGAGCCTGTTGCAGGAAACGTAAAAGTTCTTTATGATACAGTAGAAATCGAACGCAGACCGGTAGACTGTGATATAGTAAGGGCGCAGGTTAAAAAATGGTTGGAATCAAGCAGCAGTACAATGAGAAGCCGAAACATTTTACAATATCAGTCTACATACAACAAGGTGAAATCTGATATTCTTCCAGTGCAATCTCTTCTTATAGGCGACGTTCTTATTTCCGCTTTGCCGGGCGAAGTATACAACGCACACGGAAAATATATCAAACAGAATTCCCCTTATAAAAGAAATATGATAGCCGAAAACTGCAACGAATATTGCGGTTATATACCAACAGAAAAAGCTTTTGCAGAAAACAGTGATTTGTACGAAACAAGCCTTTGCGGTCACAGTCGCCACGTACCAAAGGCAGGTACTGTCCTTTCTGATAAAGCACTTGAACTGGCAAATAAAATTAAATAAATATAAATAAGCAACCTTTAGGCATTGTATCTGCTCGACACAACGTCTGAAGGTTGCTTTTCATAATATTTCTTAAAAATATATTAAAAGTATTATTTATACGGAAGATAAGCTTACCTATGAAATATTCGGACGCATTTTGTAAAAAAAGTTCAAGAATTTTGCTTGGCACTACATATTTCGGAAGTTCCATCTGTGAAAAAGATGCTTTTTCTCAAATGGACAGATTCCGTAATCTTGGCGGAACTCATATCGATACTGCAAGAATGTATTCTGATGGCAAAGCCGAACAGGTAATCGGCAAATGGCTCAGACAAACAAAAGCCGAAGAAATGATCGTATCTACAAAAGGCGGTTTCCCAAGTCCCGAAACTCCAGATGTTATGAGACTCAAACCGCATCAGATAAAACAAGACGTAGATACAAGTCTCAAATCTCTCGGCGTTGACTGTATTGATTTTTATTGGCTTCACAGAGACGATATAAATATCCCCGTTTGCGAAATATCAGAAACAATGAACGAGCTTGTTAAATGCGGAAAAATCAAAGCTCTTGGGGCATCAAACTGGCACTATTCAAGAATAGACGAAGCAAACAAATATGCCAAAGAACATAATCTTATTCCTTTCAGCGCAACTCAGATAAGATTCAGTCCTGCCGTCATAAATGAGGAAGAAAAAGGACTTGTTGCAATTGACCGTAAGAGTTTTGAATACTATAAAAAAATAAATATGCCTGTTGTTGCATTTTCTTCACAGGCAAAAGGCTTTTTCTCTAAAATGGATTCTCTTGGAAAAAGCGGTCTTTCCCAAAAAGCTTATAACAGATATTATAACGCCCAAAACATAACTAAGCACTCTGATATTTCTGCTATAGCCAAAAATCACAGTTGCAGTGTGGCGGCTGTTATAAATGCGGCTTTTTGCAGTTTTGAAGCGCCTGAAGTTTTTGCCATAATCGGAAGTAGTAACCTTTCTCAGCTTGAAGATTCAATGAGTGGAGCTGATATAAAGCTTGAAAACGAAGAAATCCAGACAGTTTTCAAAAACATAATATAAACGGAGTAATTAAATGCTTACTAAAACAGATATTATTTCAATTTTAGATAAATTCAATAACACAGACGGAAAACCTGTTATTGTCCATACATCACTCAAAGCTATAGGACAAATAGAGGGTGGCGCAGAAACCTTGCTTGACGCTCTTATTGACCGTTTCACCAGAAATGGCGGATTATTATGTATTCCCACTCATACCTGGAACAGCGACGTTATGGATATGAGAAAAGCAGAAAGCTGTATCGGCGTTTTACCTACAATTGCCGCAGGTCATCCAAAAGCAGTAAGGACACTGCATCCCACACATTCAATGGCAGTTTTTGGAAATGAGCAGACTGTATTGAATTTTGTGGAAGATGAACAAAATGTTGAAACACCTACGTCCCCGAAAGGTTGCTACGGAAAAATATTTGAAATGGACGGATATGTTCTTTTAATTGGCGTAGGACAGGATAAAAACACTTATCTTCACTGCGTTGAAGAAATGCTTGAAGTTCCCGAAAGACTTACAAAAGAAAAAGTCAAACGAACAATAATACATAAAGACGGCACAGCCGAAACCCGATATCTTAATTGGTTTTACACAGAAAAGATTCCCGATGTTTCAGAAAATTTCGGCAAACTTGAAGCGGCATTTGATTATCACGGATGTATAACATACTCCGTATTAGGAAATGCAAAAATGCAGTTTTGCTCTGCAAGAAAAATGAAAACCGTTTTTGAAACAGTTTATAAAAATAATAACAGACAGGAGTTTTTAGCAGACTCTTCGCCTCTTGATAAAAAACTTTATACAAATGGAAAATTCAATGTTTGAAAAAATCTTGATGCTTTCATTGAAGATTACTGCAAAAGAACAGGGTTTTCGGGTTCTCTTTCAATAAAACTCAACTATGAACAGATATACCGGAAATATATGGGCCTTGCAGACAAAGAAAAAGGGATTTCTTTTGCCGAAGATTCTATGTTTTCGCTTTATTCCCTGTCAAAATCTTTTTGTGCAATGGGACTTATAATTGAAAACGTATGAGGTATGGAATACAGTGATTATATGAAACAGGAAATATTCACACCTCCCCAATGTCCCTGTGCCATAGTTGACAAACCGGATCTCTTTATACCAAACCGCGTTCAGGGTTATGAGAAAAACGATAAAAATGAAATTGTTCCCATAAACAGAAATCCTTTCTGTATGCTTGGTGCAGGAGATATTGTGGGAACAGTCAACGATGTTTATCGCCTGAATCACGCAGTTAAACACAAACTCATTCTTTCAGAAAAATGCTGGGAACAGATTTTGTCTCCCTCTCCTTTTAACCATATGGGATTTGGGTGTACTGTCAAGAAATATGACGACAAAATAAGAGTGACTCACAACGGCGGTCACACAGGCTTCAGAACATATCATATACATATTCTGCAAGATGATTTAGACGTGGTGCTTTTATCTTCAACAACATCGAAGCTATTACTGCAGAACATGCTAAAGGCGCTGAACTTCCTATTAAAAACGCAACAAGCGGTATGACTGCTCCTTTCCATGCAGGTGCTGCTAAATATTTTGCTGAAAAAGGCGTAACTGTTAAAGTTGCATAATTAGAATTTTCTTGTAAAATCTAATTAAGGCTGAGGTGAGAAAAGCACCTCAGCCATTAATAATTTTATAAACCGGAAGGTTTTGATAAACTTTTTTAAGAAAAAACAGTTCCCGAAACAACCGAGCCTATGGACCTTAACTCTGTTATGAAGAAATTTGACAGAAAGTCCAACACTCGCGTCTGGGAAGGAACACACAAAATAATTGTTAATTGCGTTCTTGCCGAACTTTGCAGAAGATGCGTTGGTCTTCCCATTCTTATAGTTGCAGAATGCCTTATTTTATACGCTCTTATCTGGGGAAGTACAAACCCCGATTTCTTTGGAAGAATAAAAAAATCTTGTCTATACTCTTTTCTATACCAAAGAAGGTATCATTTCAACACCTGTAAATGTATGTTCCAAGTTTATCGTCGTGTTTATAATATTCGGCGCATTTTTTGATGTTGTTTACGGCGAAAATATTTCATCTGATAAAACACCGTATATCATAGACGACATTGATAATTCTAAATTTAACGACATTACTCTTACTGAAAATGCACTTTCAGAAATTTGCTATTCAACAATTCCAAGTGTAATTGACGGTAAAACCTGCTATAAAACAGCATTTTCAAACCCCTATCCCGAAAAAGAAATCGAAAAACTCGAATATGTACCAATGCAGGATGCAAAAGTTGAAATATATAAGATTGAGTATTGATTTTGCAACTGTATTTGTGGTATAATTATTCTGTTAATTTTGTAAATGGAGTAGTATGTTACTATGAAAAAAATCGGTTTTGACAACCAAAAATATCTTGTGACACAATCTGAACAGATACGTAACCGAATTGACCAGTTCGGTGGCAAACTCTATCTTGAGTTCGGCGGTAAACTGTTTGATGATTTTCACGCTTCCCGCGTGCTTCCGGGTTTTGAGCCGGATAGTAAAATACGTATGCTTCAGCAACTTAAAAACGACCTTGAAATTGTTATCGTTGTAAACGCTGAAGATATCGAAAAAGGGAAAATACGCGGTGACCTGGGTATAACATACGGTGATGACGTACTTCGTCTTATTGATAATTTTCACGAGATGGGTATCTACGTTGGAAGCGTTGTTCTTACAAGATATTCAGGCAAAAGCGCGGCAGAAGGTTTTCTCAAACATCTGACGTCTCTTGGCATTCGTTGTTACCGTCACTATTCCATTCCCGGATATCCCTCTGACGTTGCAAGAATTGTTTGCGATGAGGGGCTTGGAAGAAACGAATATATAGAAACGTCGCGTTCATTGGTTGTAGTAACCGCACCCGGTCCCGGAAGCGGTAAAATGGCAACCTGTATAAGTCAGCTTTATCACGACTATAAACGCGGTATAAAATCAGGTTATGCAAAGTTTGAGACTTTCCCTATATGGAATCTTCCTCTCAAACACCCTGTAAATCTTGCATACGAAGCTGCAACTGCTGACCTGTCAGACGTTAATATGATAGACCCGTTCCATCTTGATGCTTACGGTGAAACTGCTGTAAATTACAACAGAGACGTTGAGATTTTCCCTGTTCTTAATGCTATGTTTGAAAAAATTCAGGGTACGTCACCTTATAAATCACCTACTGATATGGGTGTTAATATGGTAGGCAACTGTATAATTGACGACGAAACTTGCAGAACCGCTTCAAGAATGGAAATTCTGCGCAGATATTATGCCGCTAAAGTAAACAGTTGCCGTAACAAAACCGACAACGAAAAGGAAATACTCACGCTTGAGCTTATAATGAATCAGGCAGGAGTTACTCCTGATATTTTCCCTGCTATATCATCTGCTCTGGTTAAAGCAGAAGCTACCAAACTTCCTGCGGCAGCTATGGTACTGCCTGACGGAAGAGTGATAACGGGGAAAACATCAGACACTCTCGGCGCGGCATCTGCCCTGCTTCTTAATTCTTTGAAAGCTCTTGGAAATATAGACGAGAACATCGACCTTATTTCTTCAGACGTTCTTGAGCCTGTTTGTGAACTTAAAACCAAATATCTCAAGCATAAAAATCCGAGACTTCATACAGACGAAGTTCTTCTTGCGCTAACTATATCTGCTCTTTCAGACCCTGTTGCAAAATCAGCAATTGAACAACTTAAAAACTTAGAAGGCTCAGATGCACACTTTTCTGTTATTCTCAGTGACGAAGACGAAAGAAACCTTCGCAGAATGGGAATAAACGTAAGTATGGAAGCAAAATACGAAACAAAGAGTTTATTTCATAAATAAAATAAAAGTACAAGGACTTTCCTTGTACTTTTTTTAAAGAGTATACAATCATGATAAATAAAAGAGTATATTTAATCGAAAACAATGAAAACGTATTCCTTGACGTATACGCAAGAGACAAAAATCAGTTTTTTACATCAAAAGCATTGCTTGTAATTTCCGGAGGCGGTTACAGCACAGTTGTCGAAGATAAAGAGGGCGAGCCTATTGCTCTTTCTTTTATGGCTTACGGATATAATAAACCTGCAGGTATGATGCTTATATACCCTGAGGGTCCTCACGGCGTTGCTCTTGCAAACGATATTACATTCCGCGGAAAAAACGAAACTGTAAGCGAACATACTGCCACATGGGGAGAACTTGCGGCAAAATGGTCCGATTTAATTTAACAGATATATAGAAAGGTTGAGATATCCTGCAAAAATCAGCCATAATATATACGGCAACATAAGATATCCCGCTATCTTTTTACAACTGTAAAACAAAAGACTTGTTATCAGAACAAGTAAAAATAATACTATAAGCCATATAAATGCCAGAAGATACATTTTCAGACTGAAAAACACAATTGGCCATAATATATTGAAAACAAGCTGAACTGCATATACGCGAAGTGCAGACGTACGTATTGAACAGTCAGACTGATATACAATATATGAAGCTATTCCCATAAGAATATACAGAATTGACCAGGCTATCGGAAAAACTATTGCAGGCGGAGAAAGGGGCGGTTTATTAAGAGTGGCAAACTGCTGTGTTCCGCCTCTTGTGATAAACCCCGATAAAGCACCGAGCAAAAGAGGAATGGCTATTGAAATAACTAATCTTTTGTAATTAATTTTCATAAAAATCAACTCCTGATAATTATTATATTTGAATAATTAAAATTTATGTTGACAAATCAATTGTGTTGTGTTAATATATTTTGGCACGGAGGGTTATCGAAGTGGTCATAACGAGGCGGTCTTGAAAACCGTTTGGGGGCGACCCCACGTGGGTTCGAATCCCACACCCTCCGCCAAAACGAAAATCCTGTCGATTATTGTCGACAGGATTTTTGTTTTGTGTTATTCATTTTTCATTATTCAATATTCATCATTCATTCGACAGGATTTTCAATGAAAAATAAATAATGAAACCGCTTCGCTCATGAATAATGAATAATTGATTTATACTATCGTTTCTGCTATAATATAGGAAAAGGCGGTGTCGTAAATGAAAGAAAATTTACTTATAGAAAAATCTATTGTTTTTGCAGCAAGAATAATGAAACTGCATCAGCATTTAATTAAAAACAAAAAAGAAACAGTTATTTCAAAACAAATAGTTCGTAGCGGTACAAGCATTGGTGCAAATATAAACGAAGCCAACTACGGTCAAAGCAAGGCTGATTTTATTTCTAAAATGCATATAGCATTAAAGGAAACTGCCGAAACTGAATATTGGATTAAGCTACTTTATATGTCTGAATACATTGATGATAAAATGAGTAGTTCCTTACTTGATGATTGTTTGGAAATAAAGCGAATTCTTATTGCATCAATCAATACCGCAAAGGAAAACAACAAATAAAATAATTAAAAACAATAACTATTGAATTATAAATGAGTTTAAAAACACATCATACTATAACGCAAACCTCCGCCAAAACGAAAATCCTGTCGATTATTGTCGACAGGATTTTTTTAGTTCATAAATAATTTTGTAATAAAAATCGTCAAAAATTATTGAACTTATGATTTTGATATTATATACTATAATGTAACAATAATTTATATAGGAGATACTACTATGTACGACAGAATTTACAACTTTTCTGCAGGTCCGTCTATGCTTCCTGTGGCTGTTCTTGAAAAAGCCAAAGAACAACTTCTTAACTACGAAGGTTCAGGAATGTCAGTTATGGAAATGAGCCATCGTTCAAAAGTATACGATAATATTATCGTTGAAACTCAGGCTCTTCTCCGCGAAGTAATGAACATACCTGAAAACTATAAAGTTCTCTTTTTACAGGGAGGCGCTTCACTTCAGTTTGCAAGTGTTGCAATGAACCTTCTTAAAAAGGGCAAAGCTGACTACGTTGTAACAGGCCAGTTCTCAGGCAAAGCTTACAAAGAAGGTCAGAAATACGGTGAAGCTCATCTTGCAGCTACTACAAAAGAAGAAAACTTTACACGTATTCCCGAACAGAACGAACTTGATCTTTCTGCTGATGCTGACTACGTTCACGTTTGCTTCAACAACACAATTTTCGGTACAAAATGGCATTACATACCCGAAACAAACGGTGTTCCGCTTGTTGCTGATATGAGTTCATGTATTCTTTCAGAGCCGGTTGACGTAACAAAATTTGGTCTTATCTATGCAGGCGCTCAGAAAAACGTTGCTCCCGCAGGTCTTACAATTGTTATCGTAAGAGAAGACCTTCTCCGTGAAGACCTTCCTGATTTTGTACCTACAGTTTGCAGTTACAAAGTAATGGCTGACAACGATTCTATGTACAACACACCGCCTTGCTATCCGATTTATATCTGTAAACTCGTTCTTGAATGGATAAAAGGTATCGGCGGTCTTGAAAAAATGAAAGAAATCAACGAAAGAAAAGCTGCTAAACTTTATGCTTGTCTTGAAAACAGCAAACTTTTCTCAAACCCCGTTAAACCCGAATGCCGTTCAATGATGAACGTTACATTCCGTGCTGAAGACGATGAAATCAATGCAAAATTCGTTAAAGAAAGCTCTGCTGCAGGTTTTGCAAACCTTAAAGGTCACCGTTCAGTTGGCGGTATGCGCGCATCTATCTACAATGCAATGCCCGAAGAAGGTATTGATAAACTCGTAGAATTTATCGAAAAATTTGAAAAAGAAAACGCATAATTGCGTAATAATAAAATAACTCTCGATGAAATTCATCGAGAGTTATTTTTATATAGCAATATTTATAATTCTTTTGCCTTGCTTCTTAGCATATTTTAATGCTTCCCACGCACCGCCACTGTTATGTTGTACAAAACAAATAATAAGGTCAGCTCTATCTACCATTTCCCTATTGCGAATTTTTATTGCCGCCTTAGGATGAGTAAAAGATGCTTTTTGCGATATTTCTATTTCACCATAATATTCTAAAAAATATTTTTCGTTGTTTAAATATTCTGCAGTTAAATATGGTAATATTAAAACAAGCGTACTATTATCATCTCTATATTTTTTTCTAACACGAAGTACACAAGAAGCAACAAATTTATCAAACTCACCATTACGGCCAACCAAAAATTCAACAAACTGTTTTTCTTTTATCAAATTATAAATTTGTTGTTCTAAGTGCTCTTCTGCTAAAAAAACATCGTCTATATATCTATGACCAAAAAAAGCTACTGTAAAGATTTCCATTACACATACATTACCTTTCAATATAATAGCATTATACAGTTTAACATAATAGTATTTACATTACAAGTATTGTGTATAATACTGTTATGTTTAGCGATAAAATATACTTATGAAAGGTGGCGGTTCTATGGAAATACATCAAAAGCTTCGGCAATTGCTGAATGAACGAGGATGGACTGAATATCGTTTGTCGAAAGAATGTGGATTATCAGAATCTACTCTTGCCAATATTTTCAAAAGAAATACTTTGCCATCAATAAGTACACTTGAGGCAATATGCAACGGTTTTGGCATTACTGTTTCTCAGTTCTTTTCTGAAAACGATATGGTTGAAATGACTCCTGAAATAAAAGAACTTTTCGACTGTTGGTTAAGTCTCACACCAAATCAGAAAGAAGCAGTGCTTCATATGATTCGTGTTTTAAATTCTAAGTAAATAATAGTAATAAAACAACACAGTACCATATGGTACTGTGTTGTTTTATTACTTGCTGTTTTTCTTTTTTGAAATAGCAACACAAACTAATGTTCCGACTGCACAAATGACAGTAACTAAAGCTATAGCTAACCAATTAGCGTTTAGTATATTCGACATTAAAAACTCACCTGTTTCTCCGTTTTGCAAAACACCGAAAACGCAGACAGTATCAAAAATCAAAGCTACTGCAATAAAAAGTCCTGAGAGCAAAGCCAAAATACCGCCTTTTTGCTTACTTTTACGAACAGGCATTTCTTTATCAAAATCCATAATAGATGCTATATAATATCCTGCCACAATCAACACGATAGTTTCGGGTATCATATAAGTTGCATTGTAAACAAACGAATAAATAAGAGCGGCACTATCCGGTATAGACAGTCCTGCCCATACGGTACATCCCGATATTACGTGGCATATGTATCTTAAAACACAACACAAAAGAGCGCCAAAAGCTACACAAACACCGCTGTTTTCAAATTTGTTTTTAAATACACCGCCAAAACCTGTTACGGCAAAAGCCACGATATAATCAAGCAGTATTACTGCCAGAACAGACTGCCACGTTGTAACCCATGAAAGTGTATTAAGACCTAAAAGCTGTTGAATTGCACCGTAAACAACACCTGATGCAACACCCCAAAGAGCGCCGTGACGATATGCGATAATAATCATAGGCAACATTGAACAAGCTGTAACAGACCCGCCGTATGGCAAATCTACAAGTTTAATAAGACTTAGCACCGTTGCTATTGCTATAAGCAGTGCGCTTTCAATAAGTTTTTTCGTTTTTTTCATTTGTTCCTCCGATAAAAGTATTTTTCCAAACTTGTGCACAAATAGTTTGTAAATTAATAAAACCGCAAGCGGAAATCGGCTCGCGGTTTTTCTTTTATCAGAATCACATCACGCTTCCTACGCCGGTATTATCCGTTTCAGGTTGAAGGGTTCGGTCACACTACGACCATCTCAGCCAAAAGCACCCCTGCTGATTATTCCGTATTCGGTTTTAATTGAGTATATACCCAATTTCAACTTTTGTCAACCTTATTTTGAAAGAAGTATATACGCAAGAGCGATTATGAGAGGCATATCAGTCTCGCATTTATCAGAAAGCAACAAAACAATAAGACCTATAATTAAAAGTTCTTCCTGATTTATTTTATTTTTTCGGTTTGTACAAACAGGCGCAAGTTGTTCTGTTTCACAAATTTCAGGTCCGGGCGGCGGAGATACCGTTTCTCCTTTATGCCGTATCTGATAAAGCTGACCATCAGATTTCATATATAATTCCCCTTGCATTTTCTAAAAAATATCGTCTTTGAAAACGTCCATCATCCTCAAAAGTCTGAGTATCTGAACAGCTTCATCAACCCTGCGGCGTCTTTGCCCTGATATGTAGGGCTTGAGATCACACAAAAGCTTAGCTCTGGTATCGTCTTTGAAATCACTCATCGCAGACATAGCTTTCGTCATTTTTAAAATAACAGACGGATCAAAATCATCAGGCAAAGCAAGTTTAGAATTTTCAGCATTTTCATCACTACTCTCACTTCCAAGCAATGATTTGATTTTTTCCGAAGCATCTGTGTCGCCCAGTATATCCTCAAGTAATTTTACAAGCTCTGCCATAACGTTATCACCTTAGTAAATCTTTAAGTTTTTTCTTCATTTCAGGATCGCTGAGAAGTCCTCTTACCTGTTCCATTGTCTTTTTGTCTTTGGATAGTTCACCTAAAAGTTCATTTCGCTTAGTTTTATCCATGCCCTTTATTTCCTGTATAATTTTATCCAGATTTTCCATATAATCTCACACCTTTCTATTTCATAATATGCAAAACTTTTAATTATGATACCTTTTCTTGACGAAGTGAAGTATTATATATATAATAATATTATTAATGTTTAATTGGAGAAAAAATTGAAAATACTTGTAATTTCAGATTCACACGGCAATTTTGAAAAAATGCGTGAATTGTTTTTTAAAGATAACTACAGAGCGGTTATATTTTTAGGTGACGTTATACGCGATGCTGACAGGCTATACGATATAAGCGGAGCCGTTCCTGTATACAAAGTATCGGGAAACTGTGATTTTTATTCCCCTGACACATACGACGAACAGATCATTGAACTCGGAAATAAAAAAATACTTATAACTCATGGCCATAAATATTCCGTAAAAAGCGGATATCACCGTCTGCGTGAGGCTGCAAAACTCAAACAAGTTGATATAGCTCTTTTCGGTCACACTCATATTCCTTTTTACGAAAAACAAGACGGACTTATTCTTGCAAATCCCGGAGCTTTGGTAAACGGCAAATATGCCGTTATGACAATAGACAGACAAATTAATTTTAAACACGGAGATATATATGACGAAAGATGAAATAATAAGAAATTACGGTTCTCTTTCACTTGCATATGTAGGCGATGCGGTATATGAAATACTCGTGCGCAAACATATACTTGAAAAAGGCATTACCGTAAACGGACAGATGCATCTTGCGGCTAAAAGATACGTCAGCGCCGCCGCTCAGAGTGAACTTCTTACAGTCATCAGTGAGCATCTGACAGAAGACGAGCTTGGCGTTATAAGGAGAGGAAGAAACGCAAAAGTTCATTCTCATCCAAAAAACGCTGACATTGCCCACTATCACAACGCAACAGGTTTTGAAGCTCTCTGGGGATATCTTCATCTTGCAGACGACCAAGAGCGTATAAATGAAATTTTTAATATAATTATTCAAAGCGAGACAGAATAATCACAAGGATGTGATTATTTTTGTTTATAAGATTTTTAAAAGACACTGTTTATCTGATAACGGGAAGCATAGTTTTTTCTATAGGATTTTGCATATTCGCCCTGCCAAACAATCTTTTAACAGGCGGTGCGGGCGGACTTGCAATGATACTCAATTCATTGACGGGTCTTGCCGTAGGTACAGGTGTTTTACTTATCAACATTCCTTTGCTTATCTGGTCTTTAAAAATCTGCGGACGAGGTTATACAATAAAAACCCTGTATTCCATTTCTGTTTTTTCAACTACTATTGATCTTTTTGAAATCGCAATAAACTACAGATTCACCTCAAGCATAGTTATATCCGCCCTTTGCTGCGGAGTGTTTACAGGCATAGGTATGTATATACTTCTGTCAAGAGCTCTTGTTACAGGAGGTAGTGACCTTCTTGCGTATCTTATAAACAAAAAGAATCCCAAACGTGCAATAGGCACACTTATTTTTATAATAGACACATCTATAATACTTATGGGAGCATTCATCTACAAAAGTGTCAGTTCGACTGTTTTTTCTGTTGTACTGATTTTTGTTATGAGTACCATTCTCAATTTTCTGTTGGAGAAAAAAATTTATGTTAAACTACCTAAAAAACATAATAGACCTTAGCTCTTACGTCGGCACACAGCCTTTTTGTGGCATTCGTGTAAATCCACTGCGACTTTCTATGGAAAAGTTCAAAGAAATTGCTGATTTTGAAACAAGCGACTGCATATTCTATAAATACGGTCTTTCTATAAAAAATGAAGACAAAACGGGTCTTCACCCTCTGCACTATGCAGGAGCGTATTATATTCAGGAGCCAAGTGCAATGAGCGCAGTTACGGCTCTTGACCCAAAACCCGACGATATTATTCTTGACTGTTGCGCCGCTCCCGGTTCAAAAGCAACTGCAATTGCACCTTTTTGCAAAATTCTCGTAGCAAACGAATTCAACAAAGCAAGAGCAAACACTCTTATCGGAAACATCGAAAGAATGGGCATTTCAAACGCTCTTGTTTTAAATACTGATACAGAAAATCTGCCAAATGAATTTTCGGGATATTTTGACAAGATTTTAGTTGACAGTCCCTGTTCGGGAGAAGGAATGTTCCGTAAACACCCCGAAATACTTACAGACTGGACACCCGAACTTGTAAATATGTGTGCAAAACGTTCAAAAGAAGTTTTACAAAATGCCGCGCAATGTCTGAAAGCCGGTGGACGTCTTGTATACAGCACCTGTACATACAACCTCGAAGAAAATGAAAAACTGATTATTGATTTTCTTGAAAACAACCCCGATTTTGAAATAACCGACACGGGACTTAATTTCGGAGATGAAGGATTTTTAGGGCTTACCAAAGCAAGACGCATATCTGTAAAACACGGCGGAGAAGGTCATTTTGTCTGTGCACTTACAAGAAAAAGCTGCGGCAGTATAAGTTATCCCAAACCTTTCAAACTTAAGCCGAAATTTGATTTTCTTAAAGATATAACGGCTCTGCCGCCAAAATTCACAAGCGACCAGTCTTTTGGTGTGATGCAGTGGCAGGACGTTTTATATGCAGTGCCGAAAGATATGCCTGAGCCTAAAAAAATACGTATTTTAAGGGCTGGTGTAAAACTGGGACAACAAACTAAATTTTTCAAACCCGAGCATCATATGTTCATGGCTCTGTCACCTGAGTGCATACTCAATAGATATGAACTGACTGAGCCTGAAAAGTTCTTAAAAGGTGAAGAACTTACGGTAGATTCAGATATAAAAGGCTTTTGTGCTATCACGTATAACGGTCTTGTGCTTGGCTACGGCAAAGCATCAGGCGGAAAAATCAAAAACCATTTTCCAAAAGGCCTCAGGCTTTGAACTATTTACCACTTGAAAACAAAGGCATATATGGTACAATATCCATAGAGGTGAAACTATGAAAAAAAGAATTATTTCGTTAATTACAGTTTTTTGTTTATTGCTTTCTTTAAACGCATTTACATATGCCACAAACTTTACTACCACCATAGACAATGCAAAACAATACAAAACTGATTACCTGAGCGGTAACAATCTTATTTTTTCTGCTAACATAACAGGCGCAAAAGGTGCAACTTTCAGTATTACAGGAGATGCCTTAAACGCTCTGTATTACGATTCTGATATTAAATTCTATACCTTCACGTTTAATAATTTAACTGTCAGAGCAAACAAAAACGACTTTTTTGACTTAAATCTCAAAACTGCCGATTTTATACTTAAAGACAACAGTTTCAACGTTACCTACACATACAAAGATACCACCACAAAAAAAATCTCACAGACTAATTGGTATGAGCTCAGATATACTCTGACAGGAGAGAATTTCTCTTCCCATACAGTTGCGGTAATGAATAAAAAACAGATTAACTGTACCGAATCCACTCCTGAAAAATTTGTCTTTTCTACAAAAATGCTCGGCGAATTCAAAACTGAAAATTTTGAGTTTAGTGACATTACAGATACTTCTAAATGGTACTACGAATACGTAAATCAGGCAGGTGCATACGGTATTGTATCAGGTGTAGGCGACGGTCTTTTTGTACCCGAGCGAAACGTAACAAGAGCCGAACTTGCAACTTTGATTGTAGATGCCACAAAACATATAATCAGTTATGATGACGGCGACAAAGCAATTTTCGATGACGTACAAAATAAAAACTCCTGGTACTATCAATACGTCAATAAATGCGCTCAGGCAGGGCTTATGAGCGGTATTGGAAACGGTCTTTTTAATCCTACCGCCACTGCAACAAGACAGGAAATTGCAGAAGTGACTGCAAACGTCATAAGACTTATGGGAAGTTTCGGCGGCAAAAACATTCCGAAAATAAATCCGAGCAAAGTGGACTCACAGCTTAAAAAGATATATACAGACAGTTCGGAGATACACGGATGGGCAAAAGAAAGCGTCCTTCTTTGTAACAGTCTCAAAATAATGGAAGGTTCAGACGGATATTTTTATCCCCTCAGACAGATAACACGTGCCGAAAGCGCTAAAATTTTTACAGATATATATTTAAAAGCAGTTATTTAGTATTGAAATCACTGTAAAATAATGTTAAAATTAAAAGAATATTTTAAGAATAATATCAGATAAGGATATTAAAAATGAAAAAATTAATAATTCCCGAAAGCTACACTCCTGCGCTTGATACTTTTGAAACTCAGCGCGCAATAAAAATAGTAAAAGATACATTTGAAAGAGTTCTTTCTGCCGCTCTTAATCTCGAAAGAGTTACAGCACCCGTGGTAGTAAGAGCCGAAAGCGGTATAAACGATGACCTGAGCGGTGTTGAACGCAAGGTACATTTTACAATGAAAGAAATTGACGGCGAAGCTGAGATAGTTCAGTCTCTTGCTAAATGGAAAAGAATGGCGCTTCTTCGTTATAATTTCCATACAGGCAAAGGTCTTTATACAGATATGAGCGCAATCCGCCGTGATGATAAAGCTGACAATCTTCATTCAATATACGTTGACCAGTGGGACTGGGAAAAAATCATTACAAGAGACGAGCGTACTATAGACTATCTTAAACAGACAGTTACAAGTATTGTAAGAGCAGTCTGCGCAACTCACCTTTCAGTTAAAGCAAGTTATCCTCAGCTTACACATACAACCTGTGAAACTCCATTCTTTATAACCTCACAGGAGCTTGAAGATATGTACCCCGACTTCACAGACAAAGAACGTGAAAACGCTATTACCAAAGAAAAAAGAACTGTTTTCATAATGCAGATAGGTGATGCGCTTAAAAGCGGAAAACCGCACGACAACAGAGCGCCAGACTATGACGACTGGTCACTCAACGGCGACCTTCTTATGTGGAGTGACGTGCTGAACTGTGCAATTGAGCTTTCTTCTATGGGTATTCGTGTTGACGAGCAATCACTTCGCAAACAGCTTGAAACTGCAGGTTGCGAAGACAGAATGCGTTTTGAATATCACAAAATGATATCCGAGGGCAAACTTCCTCTTACAATCGGCGGCGGCATCGGTCAGTCAAGACTTTGTATGCTTATGCTTGAAAAAGCGCACGTCGGTGAAGTACAAGCTTCTATCTGGCCCAAAGATATGGAAACTCTTTGCGCTGAAAACAATATGGTTTTATTATAATAAACGGAGATAAATTCAGATGAGTAATATAGAAACAAAATGCGTACAGGGCGGATACAGACCCGCAAACGGCGAACCGAGACAAGTTCCGATAATCCAGAGCACAACCTTCAAATACGCTTCAAGTCCCGAAATGGCAAAGCTTTTTGACCTTGAAGCATCAGGTTATTTTTATTCAAGACTTCAGAACCCCACCTGCGACACAGTAGCCGCTAAAATATGCGAACTTGAAGGCGGCACTGCCGCAATGCTTACAAGCTCAGGTCAGGCTGCATCATTTTTCTCAATATTCAACATTGCAGGTGCAGGCGACCACGTTGTATCTTCAGCAAGTATCTACGGCGGAACATACAATCTTTTTGCAGTTACAATGAAAAGAATGGGTATTGATTTCACTTTTGTTTCACCCGACTGCACAGAAGACGAGCTTCGCAGTGCTTTTCGTCCTAACACAAAAGCTGTTTTCGGCGAAACAATTGCAAACCCCGCTCTTGTTGTTCTTGATATTGAAAAATTCGCTAAAATTGCACACGAGTTTGGTTGTCCTCTTATAATAGATAACACATTTGCAACTCCTGTAAACTGCCGTCCTTTTGAATGGGGAGCAGATATTGTTACACACTCAACAACAAAATACCTTGACGGTCACGGTTCTGCAGTTGGCGGTTGTATTGTTGATTCAGGTAAATTTGACTGGACAAAATATCCTGACAGATACCCCGGTCTTTGCACTCCTGATGACAGTTATCATGGAGTTACCTATACAGAACGTTTCGGTCTTGAAGGCGCATATATAACCAAAGCAACTGCGCAGCTTATGCGTGATCTTGGTGCAACTCAGTCACCTCAGTCTGCATATCTTCTTAACCTTGGAATCGAAAGTCTTCACGTACGTATGCGTCAGCACTGTAGCAACGCTCTTGCAGTTGCAAAATACCTTGAGAGCAGTGATATGGTAAGCTGGGTTAAATACTGCGGACTTGAAAGCGATAAAGACTATGCTCTTGCACAGAAATATCTCAAAAACGGTTCATGCGGTGTTGTAAGTTTCGGCGTAAAAGGCGGAAGAGCTGCTGCAGAAAAATTTATGGCAGGTCTTAAGATTTTCGCCATTGAAACTCACGTTGCAGATGCACGTTCATGCTGTCTGCATCCTGCAAGTGCAACCCACCGTCAGATGTCAGACGACGAGCTTATCGCCTGCGGTGTTACACCTGACCTTGTACGTATGTCTTGCGGTATTGAATCTGCAGAAGATCTTATCGCCGATATTGACAGCGCTCTTAAAAATATTTAAAAGACAGAGGAATATCCAATGCCTATAAAAATCCCCGAGAATTTACCTGCGGTAAAAACACTTGCCGAGGAAAACATATTTGTAATGACAGAAAAGAGAGCTATATCTCAGGATATACGTCCTTTGAAAATTGTTATTCTTAATCTTATGCCCACAAAAGTGGAAACCGAAACACAGCTTGCAAGACTTTTGGGAAACACTCCTCTTCAGATAGAAATGGAGCTTATTCACACAAGCACTTACCATTCAAAAAACGTTTCGGAAGAACATCTTCTCGCTTTTTACAAAACTTTTGACGAAATAAAACACCAGACCTTTGACGGAATGATAATAACAGGCGCGCCTGTTGAAAAGATGCCTTTTGAAGAGGTTGAATACTGGAACGAGCTTTGCGAGATTATGGAGTGGTCCAAAACAAACGTACATTGTACTTTCCATATTTGTTGGGGCGCACAGGCAGGGCTTTACTACCATTACGGAGTAAATAAAACACCTCTTGATAAAAAGTTGTTCGGTGTTTTCAAACACAAAATAGAATACAAAAATACAATGCTTTTCAGAGGCTATGACGATACTTTTATGGCACCTCATTCAAGACATACTACCGTTCTTCGCGAGGAAATAGAAAAAGTGCCCGAGCTTCAGATACTTGCTTCTTCCGAAAAAGCAGGAGTGTATGCGGTTAAAAATCAACAGAGCAGACAGTTTTTTGTTTTCGGTCATTCGGAATATGACAGAGATACTCTCAAAAAAGAATACCTCAGAGATAAAAACGCAGGACTTGAAATTGAAGTTCCGGAAAACTACTTCCCTGATGATGACGATACAAAAGAACCTGTTGTCAGCTGGAAAGCTTCGGCAAACCTTTTGTTTTCAAACTGGATGAACTATTTTGTTTACCAGACAACACCTTATGATATTACAAAAATAAAAGATGAAAATGAATAAAGACAAAAAATACAAAACGGGAGAACTGCTCACGCGGTTTCTCCCGTATTATAAAAATTACATACCTTTAGTGGTTTTTGACCTGTTTTGCGCGTCACTTACCACTATCTGCGAGATAATCCTTCCCCTTATTATGAAAGATATAACCAACAGGGGTATGGAAGATCTTTCTTCTCTTACGCTAAAATATATTCTGACTCTCGGCACAGTATATATAGTTCTGCGCCTTATTGACAGCGCGGCTTATTACTATATGTCATATATGGGTCACGTAACGGGAACAAGAATGGAAACGGATATGCGCCGCGATGCGTATAACCATCTGCAAAAACTGTCCAATACCTATTTCAACAACACCAAAGTCGGACAGATTATGGGAAGAATAACAAACGACCTGTTTGACGTCACTGAATTTTCCCATCACTGTCCCGAAGAGTTTTTTATAGCCGCCATAAAAGGAATCGCATCTTTTGTAATTCTTATAAATATCAACGTTCCCCTTACTCTGATTATATTTATAATAATTCCGGTTATGGTATTTATATGCGGCAAAATTAACCGTAAAATGAGAGATACTTTCAGAAAACAACGTTCTCTCATCGGTGAACTCAATGCAAGAATAGAAGATTCACTTCTTGGTCAGAAAGTTGTTAAAGCATTTGCGAACGAAGATATAGAATCAAAAAAATTCGAAAAGGACAACACCAATTTCTATAAAATTAAAAAACAAGGCTATAAATATATGGGCGCGTTTGCTACGTCAACAAGACTGTTTGACGGTATAATGTACTCAACCGTAGTTGTTGCAGGCAGTATATTTATGATAAACGGAAGTATTACACCGGGTGACCTTGTTGCTTATCTTTTGTACGTAACAACGTTTATTGCCACCATCAGACGTATAATCGAATTTGCCGAACAGTTCCAGAGAGGTCTTACAGGAATAGAACGCTTTTTGCAGATAATGGATGCCGATATAGAAATATTTGACGAGCCTGGTGCCGTGGACCTTGAAAATCCAAAAGGTGAAATTGAATTTGAAAACGTCCATTTTGAATATTCAGACGACCATAACAAAGTGTTCTCCGGTCTTTCACTTAAAATCAAAAGCGGAGAAAAACTTGCAATAGTAGGTCCCTCCGGTGGCGGCAAAACCACTCTTTGCAACCTTATTCCAAGGTTTTATGAAGTGTCAAGCGGTGAAATAACCATAGACGGAAAAAACATAAAAGATTTTACACTTAAATCACTCCGTAAAAACATAGGTATTGTTCAACAGGACGTATATCTGTTTTCAGGCACCGTATTTGAAAATATTTCCTACGGCAAACCGGGAGCATCAATGGATGAGGTTATAGATGCCGCAAAAAAAGCAGGTGCTCACGAATTTATAATGTCACTTAAAGACGGTTATGATACCTACGTTGGTGAACGCGGTGTCAAACTCTCAGGTGGACAGAAACAACGCATATCAATAGCAAGAGTATTTCTTAAAAATCCGCCTATAATAATTCTTGACGAAGCAACCTCTGCTCTTGATAACGAAAGTGAATTTGCAGTTGCAAAATCTCTTTCGGTGCTTTCAGAAGGCAGAACAACAATAACCATTGCCCACAGACTTTCTACAATACAGAATTCTGACAGAATAATTGTTTTGACTGACGACGGCATAATAGAAGAAGGCACTCATACCGAGCTTTTACAAAAAAACGGTATGTACTGCGAATTTTACAACCTTGCAAATAAACTGAAATAAACAAAAAAGACTGTTCATACGCGTTGTACCCTTAAGGATACAACGCAACGATATAAATCCCTTTCGGGATTTGCGATATACCTAACGGTGCGATATAAGACTGCGCCTTTCGATATGTCCTTCGGACGAGATTGGATTTATATCATATCGCGTTTACAGTAAGGTAAACATATCGAATTTTACGAAGTAAAATATATCGAATTGCGAAGCAATATATCGCAAAACACCATTCTCAAAAACTTAATATGTTTTATGTTGAAATAGTAAAACGGATGTGCAGAAATTCTACACATCCGTTTAATATTTTGTCTTATACCGTAGCAAGCAGGGCATTTTGGCGCCCAAATGTCACTTGTTAGGAGAACCTAAAACCCTTAACCTTGCTCACAATTCATAGCAGCCTGTGGTACAACAAGTCGAGTGATAAAAACCGTCTTAAAACTGTCCTTTATGGTACAACTCATAATAAACAGTCTTTTTTTATTGAAAAAAACGATATATTGAGGTATAATAAATTAATATTATTTATTTTGGGAGAGTATAGTTATGAAAAACAAAAAGATTATCGCACTCATACTGAGTGTGCTTATGATTTTTCAGCTCATTTCACCTTATGCAGCTCTGGCTTTTGAAATGCCGGATTGGGAATTCATTGAGGGTAACAGCAGTTTGGTTATCAATTCAGACGATGCTATGGATTTTACCGACCAATACGGTATGCCATGGTACTCTATCAAGAATTCAATCAAACAGGTTATAATAAACGATGGTGTGTCTAAAATAGCACCTTTTTCGTTTTTCCTTTGTAAAAACCTTGAAGACGTTGTAATTCCCGATAGCGTAACCTATATTGACGAATACGCTTTTTCGGACTGCTATAAGCTTTCAGAAATATATATTCCTGAAAGTGTTAGTTTTATCGGAACTACAGCATTTTACGGATGCCCTATTACAAATATAGTGCTTCCTCCAAACATTTCGTCTATCGAAAACAATTTGTTCAACAACTGTAGAAATCTTACGTCCATAAACATTCCTGTCGGCGTTACAATAATAGATTTTGCAGCTTTTCTCAATTGTGAATCACTTACAGAAATAACCATCCCGAATTCTGTTTGCGAAATAGGCAAAAATGCATTTTTAGATTGTGATTCACTTACCGACGTATACTTCACAGGTTCACAGTCTGAATGGGAAATGATAGCTTTTGCACAAGGCAATGACGCTCTTTTAAATGCTAATATCCATTTCGGTCAGGCTTCTGTCTCAGATTTTTATTTTTCAAAATATCCCGATAAGATGGAATATAATATCGGTGATACCTTTGACCCTACAGGCGCAGAGCTTACCATTGAATACAATGACGGTACTTGTCAGATTATTTCTTCAGAAGAAATCTGGTTTGACAACATATCCTCTGATTTTATATTTGAAGAAGAAGGTCTTTTTTCTGTATTCACAACCTGCGAAGGCCTCATGGCAAGCTTTGACGTAACTGTATACTCATCAAGACCCTGGAGATTTGACGAAGCTACAGGTACTCTTACAATATCAGAAAACATTGATGATTACAGCGAAGCATACTATACCCCTTGGTTTGAATATTCAGAGTTTGTAACATCAATAGTTATTGACGAAGGCGTTACATATATCGGATCAAATGCTTTCGGTTATTTCGTAAATTTAACAGAGGTAAACCTTGCAAGTACAGTTGAATCTATTGGCGACCATGCTTTTTTCAACGCAACTTCCCTCCAAACTGTGCATCTTCCTAAAAACCTTTCTTTTTTACACGATACTGCCTTTGAATTTGCATCTTCTCTTAACTGTTTCACAGTAGATAAAGAAAATGAATATTTCAGCGCAGAAAACGGTGTACTTTTCAACAAAGATCAAACAATGCTTATAACGTATCCCGTGGCAAAAGAAGATGATACATATCTTATGCCAAATTCGGTGACAACCATAAGACAATATTCGTTCAAAAACAATAATTATCTGAAAACTATTATTCTTTCAGAAAGCCTTGAAAATCTTGAAAATTATTCATTTTATGATTGTGTAAATTTAAAAAAAGTTTCAATCAATTCAAATATTACACAGTTATCTTCAAGCATATTTTATGGATGTTACAACCTTGAAAATATCAGCGTAGGCGATGTGAACGAACGTTATACATCTGATAACGGTATTGTTTTCAATAAGAACAGTAACGAACTTATAATATATCCTGCAGGTAAAAAAGACACCTCGTATACTGTCCCCTCATATATAACATATATAGAAGATAATGCTTTCTCAGAAAACAAAAATCTCATAGAGATTAATATTCCGAATGAAGTAACATATATAGGTTGGTACGCATTCAACAACTGCACAAACCTTAAAAATATAACTCTGCCTATAAATCTTAAAGACATCAGCGGCAGTATGCTTCGTAATTGTTCAAGCCTTGAAACTGTAACCATACCCGCTGTATCCTCAATAGGCTACGCAGCTTTTAACGGAGCTACTTCTCTTGAAACTATATATTTTATAGGCACTCAGGAGGATTGGGATAACATTGATATCGGCGATGCAAACGAGCCTTTATACAATGCAGAAATTGTATTTACACCTAAAACAATAGAATCAATTTCAATTTATCAGTTTCCTGATCAGATTGAATATACTGTAGGTGATTATATTAGCCTTGAAGGACTCAAAATCTCAGTTAACTACGAAGACGGCATGACAAAAATTTTAGACTACTCCGAAGTTACAACAGATGCTCCTGAGTATGCAGATCAAGATGGCGCAATTACCGTCACTGTTACTTACAAAGACTTTACGGATTCATTTGACCTGGTTGTTATTCCTTCAAGATATCTTAATAATATTTATGTAAGCACTTATCCGGATAAAATCTATTACTATGATACGGAAATTAATGATATTTCTCTTGAGGGTATGTGGATTACCGCAGAATATTCCGACAGTTATCGGGAAGAGATTTACTATGCTGATGGCAGTGTAGGATACGATATTGACCTTGACCCTGACAGTGAAACCTTTGGTCTGGTAACTGTTTACTATGAAGGCTTTGAGGCTCAAATATACCTTACAATACATAAAACGCCTTTTGAAAACTTTGAATATGTAGGCGGTCCTCTTACCGTCTATGAAAATATAAACGGTGAAATTTCTACCGATGAAAACGGCAATGAATATTTCGCCTACTATTATGATGATATATTATCAACAGTGGAAAAACCTTTCAAAGTCACATATAAAAACGGTGATCAGGTATTTGTCGACGCTTATGAATCATTAGGTGAGTTTTATATAACAACATACAGTAATCAATATGAAAATCATTGGACAAAAGATTCCGAGAACAACATTATCACTGTATTTTTGGCAGGATATGAAGTGCAGATTCCTGTTACAGTTTTAGATAAACCTACTGTAACAAACGTTGAAATTGTAAATCTTCCATACAACACAACACACTATGATACTGCTTTAGAAGATCGCATTAATTATGATGGTCTTGAGCTTAAAGTTACATTATCTGACGGAAATGAAAGATATCTTTCATACTACGATTATTATGAAGAGTTCAATATAAACTACACTCTCAATACCGACAAAGAATCAGAAAACTACGGTACTGTTACCGTTACTGTAAACGATCAGGCATCTGCAAGCTTTAGTCTTAACATAATTGAAAATCCCGTTTCTAAAATAGAATACGTAGGAGGCAGTCTTGAGCTTATTGAAGATATGAACTGCCAGACAGAGATTGATTACAATGACGTTCCGTTTACATATTATCACAGTTATGACAGCGTACTGCATAACCAAGGTGACGTATTTAAATTCACGTACAAAGACGGCAGAACAGAATATTATGCTTTGCACAACTATATAGGCAATGGTGAATATTCAATGTACACCCAGTGCGACCAATATGCAAATCACTGGACAAAAGATTCGGAAAATTATCTGACTGTTATTTATGCAGGACTTGAAACAACTGTTCCCGTCAGACTTATAGAAAACCCATATGCAAATTTTGAATATATCGGAGATCCGATTTACGCAGTTGAAAATACTCTTGGATATTATGAAACTGATTACGAGGGTAATAAATTTTTCTACTATGAATATGAAAGCTATGCTTTTAATGAATCATTGGGAGACGATTTTAAATTAACCTATAAAAACGGTGACACAGCATACGTTGATATGTGGTATAACTACAACGGCATATCAACATCAGTAGTGAGTAATCAGTATGAAAATCACTGGACAAAAGATTCTGATAACAACTTTATTTCTGTTACCTTTGCAGGTTTTGAAACAAAAATTCCTGTTATAATAACAGAAAATCCATATAAAGAACTTGAATATGTAGGTCCTCCTATATCTGTATACGAAAACGCTAACGGATATTTTGAATTCGATGAATACGGCAATGAGTATTTCTGGTACTACTATGATGATTTGCTGTTTGGTATTGAATCCCCCTTTAAAGTAACTTTAAAAGACGGAAGCGAAAAATATATAGATGCATACAATTTAGATGAGTGCTATAGCAATCAGAATGAAAATTACTGGACTGTAGGTTCTGATAATAACTTTATAACTGCAGTCTTTGCAGGACTTGAAACGAAAATTCCCGTTACAATAAAAGAAAAACCTACTGTTACAGAAATTGAAATTGATACTCTTCCCTACAGAACCAATTACTACGATGGCGATCTTGATTACATTGAAATGCACGGTCTTTCAGTAAATATCTTACTTTCAGATGGAAGTACAGAGCATCTGAATTATTATGATTATTCAGACTGGCTTGATATGACTTATTCTGTAAATTCAGATAAGACTTCAGCCGATTACGGCGTTGTTACAGTAGACGTTAACGGCGCATCCACAACCTTTAAGCTTGATGTAAAAGAAAATCCTGTTGCATCCTTAGAGTATATGGGAGACGGTATTGAAATTATTGAAAATTCAAACTGCAACTTCGAACAAGACGAAAACGGAAACAAGTTCGCATACTATCTTGCAGACAACGTTCTTTCATCACAAGGAGAAGTATTTAAAGTTACCTTCAAAAACGGAAACGTCAAATATTTATCTCTCTATGAATATATAGACCCATACTATTATATCGACTATACAAGCGACCAGTATGAAAATCACTGGACAAAAGATTCAGAAAACTACTGCACCGTTTACTTCTATGATATTGAAATTTCTATTCCTGTTAAAATAATTGAAAGTCCGTTTACAGACATCTCAATCAAAGCGCCTAAAACCGTTTACAAATACGGCGATATGAATTACGGTTATATGAATAACGGCGAGTATACTATTAGCGGTATAAATATTACTGATTTAGAGATTACCGCCACTTTAAAAGACGGCAGTACAAAAACATTCTACGGAAAAGATTTTGATGCTCAATGGGGCACACTTGGCGGATATCCTCTTAGCTATACTAGTTACATAGAAGAAGTTGAATTCGGTAAGTACGATGTAGAAATTAATTTTGCAGGACTTGACGCATCTTTCCAGATAGAAGTTTGTCCCAACAATCTTGAATCGGTTGACATTTTATCTCTTCCATATGAGACAGTAGAGTACGGCTCTTTCGTACCTGATTTTATCGGCGCAAAATTCAAAATTAACTATACAGACGGCACTTCTAAAACAGTGACCGTAACAAAAGATAATATAATCCTTTCAGGACGTAATATTTACGTTACCGAAAACGGTTATATACTCTTAGAAATTGAATACGATAATTCCGTTATGTCTGATTACCGTTATTTTGTTAATTGTTATGAATCATCGTTTCATATGCTTGACCTTTTGGTAACTTACGATTCTGCTTCGTATACGTCTATTGAAGTTAAAAATCCCAACATTAATTTCACTAATATGGAGCTTGTTGCTACAAAAGAAGACGGCACTGTTGAAACATACAAACTCACAAACGACGTGGAATCCGATGTAGGCGGTTTTGGCGGAGCGGGAGTAATTCCGAAATGGTTCTATACTCTTACAGACAAGGGTATTCTTGAAACTATTTTTGTGGTTTATGTTGATGAAGTTGACAGAAATAAAATTATAGGCTATGGTGCAGACGCACTTGGTCTTTCATGGTACGTTGACGCAAAGGACAGAACTGAGCAATCTATAAACGTTAAAACTCTTCCTTCAAAAACAGAATACGTAATGGGTGAAGATTTTGACCCTGAAGGTCTTGAGGTTGAGCTTGTTTATTCAGACGGATTTACCGAAACATTAGAAGAGGGTTATACAATTTCAGAGTTTGATTCAACTCTCCCCGGCACAAAAACAATAACAGTTACCTATAAAGATTTCAAAACAACCTTTGACGTAACCGTAACTGAGCCTGAAATCGAAGGCACCGACTGGTATTATGACAGTTCAACTAAAACCCTTACCGTATACGGAAACGGCGCAATGCCTGATTATACATCAAGAGGTACTCCCTGGTTTGAATATGCAAAAGAAATCAAAAACGTTGTTGTAAAAGACGGTGTAACATCAGTAGGCAACTATGCTTTTGCATATCTTGATGTTTTATTTAACGTTTCTCTTGCAGAATCTGTTACAAGTATAGGAAATATGGCATTCTACAAAGATGAAATGGTTTTAACAATTAACATCCCTAAAAACCTGAAACAACTTGGTACAAATGCTTTCTATAATTGTAAAAACTTAAGACAAATTATACTTCCCGAAGGAATTACGTCTATTCCTGCATATTCATTCTACAACTGTGAATTGCTTGAAAATGTAAAGATACCAAGTACCGTTACAACTATTGGAAAATATGCGTTCTACGGTTGTAAAACATTTACTGAAGTAGAAATTCCAAGCGGTGTTGCTACAATACCAACATATGCATTCTGGGGTTGTACAAAAATTCAGTCTCTTACAATTCCAAATACTGTTACGTCTATCGAAAAATACGCGTTCTATTTCTGCAACAAGCTTGAAACAGTTACATTTATGGGAACAAGAGACGAATGGTTGGCAATAACAATAGATATTTATAACACACCTGTTTTAGATGCAGAAATACGTTTCCCTGTATCAGATAATATTTTCTGGTCATACAACGAAACTGATTCAACCATTCATTTTTCAGGCGAGGGCGAGATGCCTGATTTCACACAAAGAAGCACTCCCTGGTATTCACTTACTGCTACCAAAGTCATTGTTGATGAAGGTATTACATATCTTTCAAACTACGCTCTTGCTTATAACACAACAATTACTGACGTAACACTCCCTCAGTCCCTTACTAAAATAGGTACTTTTGCGGCATATAAATGTACATCACTTGTAAACATCAACATTCCCGACAATGTTACATCAATAGGAAGCAACGCTTTCCAGAACTGTACATCACTTGCAAGTATACACATTCCTGCAGGTATTACCAGAATCGAAAACTACACCTTTAAAGAATGTGAAAGTCTTGCAAACGTTCAGCTACATAACGCAATTACCTACATTGGTAAACACGCATTCTACGGATGTAAAACATTTACAGAGGTTGTAATAACAAATGCTATTTCGGAAATTGACGAATATGCATTCTGGGGTTGTACAAAACTGGTAACCATAACACTTCCCGGAAGTATCAAAAATGTAAAAAGATACGCATTTAACTTCTGTAACAAACTTGAAACAGTATACTTTAACGGTACTGTTAAAGATTGGGAAAAAGTAACTTTCGGTATTTACAATGACCCGATCAAAAACGCTGAAATAATCTATACAGGCGGACTTGAAATAAGCGCAACATCAATTACTCTCAATGACGATATTTCAATCAACTTCAAAGCAAATGCTGAAATTTTTGAAAGGGAAGAATTTGAAACACTTTATCTTCTCATTGAACTGAACGGTAAAACACACAAGATTTATGACTACACTGTAAAAGACGGTATGTATGTGTTTACATACGACAATGTGGGTCCTGACAAAATGACTGATAAAATGCTTGCAACCATCTACGCAAAAGATGCGGAAAAAGAATATGTCAGTGATACAATAACATATTCAATGAAAGATTATCTGCGCTCACTTCTCAAGACATACAGCAAAAACGAAAAACTCCGTACTCTTGTTGTAGATTTGCTCAACTATGGCGCACTTGCTCAACAGTATACAGGACACAATGTTTCAGACCTTGCAAACGCTTCATTGACTGAGACTCAGAAATCATGGGCAACTCAGGGCGATGTTTCATATACTTCATCACTTGATAAAGCTTATGAAACTGCCCAAAATGCATACGTAAACTGGACAGGAGTAGGTCTTAACCTTAACAAGACTACTTCAATGAAACTCAAATTCAGAGCAGAGTCCGTTGAAGGTCTTACAGTTCTTGCAACTTGCGGTGACCAAAGC
The DNA here is from genome assembly GCA_045657265.1 of Eubacteriales bacterium. Classification (GTDB taxonomy): domain Bacteria; phylum Bacillota; class Clostridia; order Oscillospirales; family QAKW01; genus RGIG9041. Next base: position 56,196 of record JAZOSU010000027.1, read on the forward strand.
TGGACACTTACAAAAAGCGATATTTCAAAAGTAGGTTATGACTACATAATTTACTTTAGTGAGCTTGACGCATCTCAAATCAGAGATAACGTTTATTTCACATTCTATAAAGACGGTGAAAAAGTAAGTGACACGCTCTGCTACAGCGTTGAATCATATGTTGCAATAATGGAAAACAACGAAACCTTAATGCCACTTCTCAAATCAATGCTTAAATACGGCGATTCAGCCAAAGCATACATACAGTAAAACTAAAAGAGGATGTAAAAAACTCACGTTTTTTACATCCTCTTTTTATTTATCTTATCTATAGTTTTCGATATTTCAAGATATACTTCATCAACGTCTTTCTCAAAATCCGATGCGCCTATTCTCAAAACCCCCGCTCTTATAGCAGAAAGTCTTATAAGCTCATCAGATGTAACAACATTAACGTTATAATTTTTTCCGATATCACAAACTAATTTTTCAATATACGCATCGGCAGTTTCGTTTTCTTTGGTAAAAACTACAAGCACTCCGTTTTTCTCGTACTTTTCACCTTTTCCGCTGTCAACTTTATATGCATCAAAAACCACTACAGTTTCAGTTTTTGTAAAAGACGAATAATTCACAAGAATATCAACAAGCTTATCCCTTGCACAGTCAATATCGTGTTTTGCAATTTCTTTAAGATCATCCCATGCAAAAACAACGTTATAACCATCTACAACAAGCAATTTTTTGCTTTGTTTTTCTGCCCATACCTGTTCATGCGTTTTTGTTTTTACTTTTGCAATTCCGTATTCTCTTCTCCTGATAGGACCAAACTCACGCAGCATAATAGCTTCAAGTTCTTTATCGTCAATATTTATATTCCGTCTTGTAATTTTGACGGGAGCATCCACTATTTCTTTTTTTATGCAGCTTTCAATGTGCATATATTCTTCAACCTGATCCCATCTTACGTTAAATCCCGCTCCGTGAGCACAAAATACCGAATCAGGTGTATTATCTTTGTCAGACAATGGATTATAGTTGTACTTTTCTATGATTTCATCGGTATTATGACAAATATCATATCCTGCAACGCTAACGGAAAGTCTGCCTTTTCCGCCCGTATATGATGCAACTTCAAGGGCGTAATCTTCAAAATTTGCCACAGGCACTCTTCCGCAAAGAAGATATGCCCCTCCGATATCAACAGGATTTTCAAACTCACCGCTTTTCATCCTTATATCGTTAATTGCTCTTCCAATATGTTCTGTAGGAATTTCCAGTCTGAAAGAATAATACGGCTCTAAAAGAACCGATTTTGCTTTCATAAGACCTTGCCTTACCGCTCTGTAGGTTGCCTGTCTGAAATCTCCGCCTTCAGTATGTTTCTGATGCGCTCTGCCTGCCGCAAGAGTAATTTTCATATCAGTTATAGGACTTCCGGTAAGCACCCCAACGTGTTCTTTTTCAGAAAGATGCATAAGCACAAGTCTTTGCCAGTTACGTTCAAGAAGATCGGTACTGATATTAGTATCAAAAATCAGTCCCTGTCCCCTGTCTGCCTTTTCAAGTATAAGATGTACTTCCGCATAATGCCGAAGCGGCTCGTAGTGACCTACGCCTTCTACTTTGTCTTCAATAGTTTCTTTATAAAGTACGTTCCCCTGACCTATCTCGATATCAATATCAAATCTGTCAGACACTATACTTTTCAGAATTTCCGTTTGTACTCTGCCCATTAAACTGACGTGTATTTCCTGAAGATATGGATTCCAAGTAAACTTAAGCTGAGAATCCTCTTCCTGTAATACTTTAAGTTTGGACAAAACTGACTGTGCATCTGTATTTTCAGGCAATATAACCTTGTAATTCATTACTGCTTCAATCCAAGGTGCCATCGTCTGTTTGCAAATGCCCAGACCCTGACCGCCGAGCGTATCATCAAGACCTGTAACTGCGCAAATCTGACCTGCCTCTGCCTTTTCAACTGATACATATTTACCGCCTGAGTAAATACGTATCCCACTGACTTTGTTTTCCCCTATTTTATCTCTTACGCATAGACTTCCACCCTCTATTTTCATATGAGTAAGTCTCTCGCCTTTTAAATCGCGGCTTATTTTATAAACTCTTGCGCCAAAAGATTCAGGATAATTTTCTTTTGAAACAATATCTGAAAGAGCATTTAAAAACTCATCAATCCCCTCAAGTTTAAGTCCTGAACCAAAAAAGCAGGGAAAAGCAAGTCTTGATTTGATAATATCTTGTATATCCTCTTTTTCAAGTTTTCCGTTTTCAAGATATTTTTCTAAAAGCTCTTCTTTGCAAACGCTGAAATTCTCGTGAGCATCCTTATCATAATAATCAATACAGTTATCCGAAAGTTCGCTTTTAAGCTCAGAGATAACCTCATCTTTGGTTTTTCTCGCAAAATCCATTTTCGTGACAAAAATAACTGTTGGCACGTTATACAAATGAAGAAGCTTCCACAAAGTCCGTGTATATGACTGAACTCCGTCAGTACCGCTGATGACCATAATTGCATAGTCCATAACAGACAGCATTCGCTCGGTTTCTGCCGAAAAATCCACGTGACCCGGTGTGTCAAGTAGCGAAAAATCAGCGCCGTTCCAACTAAACGCCGCCTCACTTGCAAATATTGTTATTCCACGGGATTTTTCAAGATAATGAGTATCCATAACAGTATTTTTACTGTCAACTCTTCCAAGAGAACGTATTTGCCCTGCTTTGTATAAAACAGCTTCTGCAAGAGTTGTCTTTCCCGCATCAACGTGTGCTAAAATTCCAAGTACTGTATTATTCATAGTTACATTTTAATATAGTTATAATGAAAAGGCAAGTGCATTTTGGTCTGCTCCAAATTGTGCAGACGGTACAAAAAGTACCTTATGGTAGTATATTCATATTCTTTTATCTTTTGATAATTTCGTGGCATAAAAATCCCCTATGGTAGTTTCTTTTGTTCTAACATAGGGGTTGTTTTTTCTATTGTACGTTTTTAATGGATTTGTTCAATCCTTTTGTCTTGCATTTTTATTTATTAGAAGAATCTTTTACAAGTACGTCATGGGCGCCACCTTCAACTATTGATACAGAACTTACGAGAGTAAGTTTTGCTTTTTGCTGAAGTTCGGGAATTGACAGAGCGCCGCAGTTACACATTGTTGATTTGATTTTTGCAAGTGTTACTGCAAGGTTATCGTGAAGCGGACCTGCATAAGGAACATAACAGTCAACACCTTCAACGAATGAAAGTTTTTTATCACCGCCAAGGTCATAACGCTGCCAGTTACGAGCTCTTGCAGAGCCTTCGCCCCAATACTCTTTCATATAGCTACCGTTAACAAGAATTTTGTTTGTAGGTGATTCATCAAAACGTGAGAAGTATCTACCGAGCATACAGAAATCGCAGCCCATTGCAAGTGCAAGTGTAATATGATAGTCGTGAACAATACCGCCGTCTGAACAAATCGGTACATATACGCCTGTCTGTTCAAAATATTCATCTCTTGCTTTTGCAACGTCAATAACTGCAGTAGCCTGTCCTCTGCCTATACCCTTTGTTTCACGGGTAATACAGATAGAACCGCCGCCTATACCGATTTTAATAAAGTCAGCGCCTGCATCTGCAAGGAATCTGAATCCTTCTCCGTCAACAACGTTACCTGCGCCTACTTTTACTGTATCTCCGTAACGCTCACGAATCCAGGCTATTGTTCTTGCCTGCCATTCTGAATAACCTTCAGATGAGTCGATACATAGAACGTCTGCGCCTGCTTCAACAAGAGCAGGAACTCTTTCTGCATAGTCTCTTGTATTAATACCTGCGCCTACAATATATCTTTTCTGTGAATCAAGAAGCTCGTTTGGATTTGATTTATGCTGGTCGTAATCTTTTCTGAATACAAATGCATAAAGCGAACCGTCTTTCTCTATAAGCGGAAGAGAATTAAGTTTGTTATCCCAAATGATATCATTAGCCTCTTTAAGAGTAGTTCCTACAGGAGCTGTTATTAATTTATCAATAGGAGTCATAAAAGTCTCGATTTTTTCACTTATGTCCATTCTGCTGACTCTGTAATCACGTCCTGTAACAATACCTAAAAGTTTACCGTGAGCAGTTCCGTCGTCAGTAATAGCTACAGTTGAAAATCCGTTTTGTTCTTTAAGCTGGAGAACGTCTGCAAGTGTCTGGTCAGGACGAAGATTTGAAGCCGATGTTACAAATCCTGCTTTATATCCTTTAACCTTACGTATCATATCCGCCTGCTGCTGAACAGTCTGCGAACCATATATAAAAGAAACACCGCCTTCTTTTGCAAGAGCAATAGCCATAGTATCATTAGATACAGATTGCATAATTGCAGAAATCAAAGGTGTATTAAGCGAAAGTGCAGGTATCTCACCCTTTTTAAATTTTACAAGAGGAGTTCTGAGTGAAACATTTGCAGGAATACATTCTGCACTGCTGTAACCCGGTACCAACAAATATTCGCTGAAAGTGTGTGATGGTTGGTCATAATAGAAAGCCATATATTTCTCCCTTTCATTATTTATAAATATTTTTACCATTATAACTCATATCGCTGAAAAAATAAAGAACTTTTTTAAATTGTATAAATATTCATATTATATGCATAAAATTCAAATTATTTTTTGAATAAATATTTAAAAAGATATTGACAATATGAATATTATGCATTATAATGCACTTATCAACACATAAAAATGAATTAAGAGAGGAAAATAATAATGAAAACACTCAAAAAAATAGCACTTTTCGCAATGTGTCTTACACTCGTACTCGGTTGCCTTTGTGCTTGTGGCTCAAACGAAGCTGACGATACACTTACAATGGGTACAAACGCTGCTTTCCCACCCTACGAATTTGTTGATGACAATGGTACTATCGTAGGTATCGATGCTGAAATTGCTGATGCAGTAGCAAAGAAAATGGGCAAAACACTTGAAATCAAAGATATGGAATTTGATTCACTTCTTACAGCTGTTGAGTCAGGCGCAATTGATTTTGCACTTGCAGGTATGACTGTTACAGACGAAAGACTTCTCAGCGTTAACTTCTCTGATACATACGCAAAAGGCGTTCAGGTTATAATCGTTAAAGAAGATTCAGCTATTAAAACTGTTGATGATCTTGCAGGTAAAAAAATCGGTGTTCAGACCGGTACAACAGGTGACATCTACTGTACAGATGAATTCGGTCAGGAAAACGTAAAACAGTATAACAATGGCGCTCTTGCTGTTGCTGCTCTTAATAACGCTCAGGTTGACTGTGTTGTAATTGACAATGAACCTGCTAAAAGCTTCGTAGCTGCTAACACAGGTCTTAAAATTCTTGAAACTGCATACGCAGAAGAAGATTATGCAGCTGCTATAGCTAAAGAAAACACAGAACTTCTTGAAGCTTTCAACAATGCACTTGCTGAACTTAAAGCAGACGGTACTATCGATAGCATTATCGAAAAATACATCCCTTCAAAATAATCATTAATTGAATTTAATAAGCAGGGTCGGTTTTTAACTGCCCCTGCTTAAGTCTTGTAAAAGGATTAATTTTATGACGATTTTATCTTTTGCCGGTTGGCTTACAACCGCACCGCTCTGGATTCAGAGTTCGCCACAGTGGCTTCAGAATCTTCTGTTCCAGCTTTATCAGACTTTTATTTATCAGAACCGTTGGAGATTTTTTACCGACGGTCTTAAAATCACTTTTATTGTTACAATAGGCGCTCTTTTACTTGGTACAATAATCGGTCTTGTAATAGCTATCATCCGTACTTCTTATGATAACGCTTCCAAAAAACCGTTTTTTGTTTTAAGATGGGTAAATGCTTTTTGTAAACTGTACCTTACCGTAATCCGCGGTACGCCTATGATGGTTCAGCTTCTTATTATGGGCTTTGTTATTATGGTACCTAAAACCGATACACAGATGATTATATGCGGTATCGTAACTCTCGGTATCAACTCAGGTGCATACGTTGCCGAAATCGCCCGTTCAGGTATTATGTCCATCAGCTCAGGACAGTTTGAAGCAGGTCGTTCTCTTGGATTTAATTACGTCCAGACAATGTGGTACATAATCATTCCGCAGGCTATTAAAAACATTCTTCCTGCGCTTGGTAATGAAATGATTACTCTTCTTAAAGATACTTCTCTTGTTTCTGTAATCGCTCTCCGTGACGTTACAAAACAGGCGCAGAACATCGTAAGTAAGACGTATCAGGCGTATGTTCCGTACATAAGTCTTGCTGTTATTTATCTTATTATAGTAATAATACTCACCAAGCTTCTTGGTATACTTGAAAGGAGGCTTCGTAAGAGTGAGCGCTGATGTTTTGATTAATGTTAAAAATGTCAAAAAACACTATAACGGAGGCAAAGTAAAAGCTCTTGACGGTGTAAATATTGACATAAAAAAAGGCGAAGTTGTTGTAATAATCGGGCCTTCAGGTTCAGGTAAGTCAACACTTTTACGTTCTCTTAATCTTCTTGAAGTGCCTACCGAAGGTGAAATTATATTTGACGGAACGAATATAAGCGACAAACAGACTAATATAAATCTTCACCGTCAGAAAATGGGTATGGTTTTCCAGCACTTTAATCTTTTCCCTCATATGACCATACTTAAAAATATGACAATTGCTCCTATCAAGCTCAAAGGCATGAATAAACAGGATGCTGAAAAAATGGCAATGGAGCTCCTTGAAAGAGTAGGTCTTGCTGACAGAGCAAATGCATACCCAAGTCAGTTGTCAGGAGGTCAGAAACAGCGAGTTGCTATCGTGAGAGCGCTGTGTATGCAGCCTGACGTTATGCTCTTTGATGAACCTACGTCTGCTCTTGATCCTGAGATGGTAGGTGAAGTTCTGGACGTTATGAAAAACCTTGCCAAAGAAGGTATGACAATGGTTGTTGTAACTCACGAAATGGGATTTGCCAAAGAAGTGGGTAGCCGAGTTGTATTTATGGATGACGGTATTATTATTGAAGAAGGTACACCTACCGAAATATTTGAATCACCTAAAAATCCAAGACTTTGCGACTTTTTAAGTAAAGTTTTATAAAACAAAACCGTAGTTTCATATAGAAACTACGGTTTTTTAATCGTGTCTATTTCCGCAAGAAATACCGGTTTGCTCTAAAACGCAAATAATTTCCTCGATTTTTTCAAAACATTCTTTATCATTTAACTTATCATTTTTAATGATTTCTGTAATACTAACAATTGCATCATAACATTTATTTTTGATTATTTCATTAAAATCAATTTCCAAATCAGGAAAAGATACTTGAACGTTTTCATTATATATTACATTCATTAAAATTTCATTGTACAATTCCATATCATCGCCTCTGATACTATTTTATACTACTAAAAGCGATATGTCAACATAAAATCTTATGTTATGGTATTATTTTTGTGAGGTGATAATATGAAGCCACTTAAACAAAAGGTAAGTATAACTTTAGATGAAGATATTATTGAAAAAGCAAAAGCTTTAGCAGAAGACTGTGACCGTTCTCTATCTCAATATATAAACATTCTTTTAAAGAACCACATTAAAGAAATCGAAGAAAATAAA
>JAZOSU010000028.1:0-4210 GCA_045657265.1 Eubacteriales bacterium
TTTCAGGCGGTATTTTTATATTATTATAGCTTTATATGACATAACGTCTGGGCTTAATCTTATTGTAGCTACGCTTTAAAGGTTATAAATCCGTAACTTTCCAGTATCTGAAAATATTTTGCAAGTCGTTCATACAAAGGATGAGCTTTCTTTCCGAAATGAGCATCAACCAACTCTGCTATCTGAGTTATAGTTTTGTCTCCGTTTGACAAGGGCCAGACGAAACTGCCCATTTCATCAAGGTGAATATAGCTTATTTTCGGTTTTTTCAGCAGTAGCTGAAAAAGTCTGTTGAAAAAGCCTTTGTTTTCTATTTCCAGTGTTACTATGCCGTTTTGGTCAGCAGTCCATTTAATGCCGTCCTTACGCATCGGGATTTTTTCTAAATAGTTTTCCTGTATCTTTTTACGCATTTTCATTTTTGTTTTCTGCTTTTGTTTTTGCAAAAGAGAATTTAAGAACAGTAAGAATAATTATTGCAAAAAGAACAAGGCTTCCGATATTTGCAACAGGTGCAGGGATACCGAGTTTTGAAAGGTCAATATAATCTGCAAGACTTGTACCGCCAACGGTTACTATTGCAAATATTGCAAGTATAATACCTACAAGACCCTCACCTGCTATCATACCTGAACAGAACAGTATACCGTTGTTTGCAATAGCTTTCTTTTCTTCTTCGGGCTTTTTGATTTTGTCAATAAACAATCTCACAAGACCGCCTACCATAATACAAGCGTTAAGGTGAACAGGAAGATATATACCTATTGCAAAAGGAAGAACAGGAATACCTATAAGTTCAATAACTACAGCAATGCAAACACCTGCAAGAACGAGGCCCCATGGAAGATTTCCATCCATAACACCTTCAATTACGGTTTTCATAAGTGTAGCCTGTGGAGCAGCAAGTTCTTTTGTACCAAAGCCCCATGCTGTGTCGAGCAGATAAAGTGTACCGCCGATAGCGAGAGCAGAAGAAACGACACCGATGATTTCGCCGATTTGCTGTTTTTTAGGTGTTGCGCCTAAAAGGAAACCTGTTTTAAGGTCCTGTGATGTGTCACCTGCAATAGCAGCAACAATACAGATTACAGAACCGATTGCAATAGCACTTGTCATACCAACGATGCCTGTTGCACCTGTAAATTTAAGAATGAGTGTTGCGATAAGAACAGTTGCGATAGCCATACCTGATACAGGGTTGTTTGAGCTTCCTACGATACCAACCATTCTTGAAGAAACGGTAGCAAAGAAAAATCCGAAAACAACAATTATAAGCGCACCGATAAGGCTAACGGGAATTGCAGGAATAAGCCATACTGCAAGTGTAAGAACTGCGATTGCGCCTAATACAAAACCGAAATTCATATCCGTATCTGTACGAAGTCCTGATGTTTTTCCTGAATTCATCATACTCTTGATAGCACCGCTGAATGTTTTAACGATAAGCGGGAGAGATTTGATAAGACTGATAATACCGCCGGCTGCAAGTGCACCTGCGCCGATGTATTTGATGTATGAACCCCAGATGCCGTAAGCTCCGTCCTGAGCAAAAACTTCAGCAACGGTTCTTGTCGATTCGGGATAAAGAACTGCATTGGCACCGAAAAGCACGATAAGAGGAATAAGTACCATCCAACTGAGTATACCACCGGCAAACATATATGATGATATTCTTGCGCCGCAGATATAACCAACGCTCATTACAGCAGGATATATCTGTGTACCTATAGTACCTGCAAAACCTTTGAATGTGACTGCAACTTCACTTGCAACTACTTTAAGACCGTCTATTACAAATTTGAAAAGAGCTGCAAATCCCATACCTGCAAAAACTGTTTTTGCATTTGAACCGCCTTCTTCACCTGCAAGGAGAACTTCAGCACAAGCAGAGCCTTCAGGGTAGGGAAGTGTACCGTGTTCTTTAACGATAAGTGCGTTTCTGAGAGGTACCATAAAGAATATGCCGAGAAGTCCGCCGATGAGAGCGATAAGTGTTATCTCAAGCATACCGGGTTTTGATATCTGACCTGCATATTTTTCTTCTGATGCCCATATAAATAAAGCAGGAAGAGTGAATATTGCACCGGCTGCCAGTGATTCACCTGCGGAACCGATAGTCTGTACGATGTTGCTTTCAAGAATAGAATTTTTACGCATCATAACGCGGATAATACCCATTGCTATAACTGCCGCGGGAATAGATGCAGATACTGTCATACCAACTCTAAGACCGAGGTATGCATTTGCTGCGCCGAATATTACCGCAAGAAGTACACCTACAATTACAGATGTAATTGTTATTTCAGGAGTTATTTTTTCAGCGGGAATATATGGCTTGAATTGATTTTTGTTTTCCATAATATCTCCTTTTTGATGCTTTTTAAGACATCATTTTATTAACTAAAGCAGTATAACATATATATTAAAAAAAAGCAAATATATTATTTGCTTTCTTTCAATACGTTAATTAAAATTTCATAAATACGTCGGGTTGAAGAAATTGATAGTTTTTCTTTTACGGTATGAACGTCGAAAAGATCGGGACCTATTGCAATACAGTCAAGGTCTTTTATTGCGCTATCAAATACACCGCATTCAAGCCCTGCGTGAATTGCTTCGACCTTTGGCTTTTTGCCCATATGTTTTTCGTATGTTTTAATGTAAAGTTTCTGAAGCTCAGAGTCTGATTTGAATTCCCAAGGGGGATAATGTCCTGATGTTTCTATTTCGCAAGGAATACATTTTGAAAAAGTCGTCAGTTTTTGTTCAAGATATTCAAGGGCAGAAACTTTATTGCTTCTGAGTGAAAAGAGCATAGTGATTTTGTTATTTTCAGTTTTGAGTATACCAAGATTAAGAGAGGTTTCCACAAGCCCATCAATTTCAGCACTCATCTGCATAACTCCGTTTGGCGCACAACAAAGAGCGTAAATGATTTGGTCTTTTACATTTATTACGTCGTAGCTGCTGTTTTCACCTGTTTCTAAAATTCCTTGAAAATCAGGCTCTCTTGCGGATATTTCAGTTTTTATGACGTTAAGATATTCATTTGCAATTTTTACGAAAACATCGTATTCTTTTGAACAAAGTACAATTTTACAGATTTGCGGAATTGCATTGCCTTTGTCGCCGCCGTCTATTGAAAGTATCTCAAAGTCACATTTTGAGTTCATATAATTCAAAAACCGACCTGCAAGTATGTCAGCGTTTATTCGTCCGCCGTTTATTTCGACGCCCGAATGTCCGCCTTTGAGTCCTTTTAGGGTTACGGTAATTTTTGTGCCTTCAGCTTTGATGCGTGATACGGGAGAGATCATCTTAAAGTCACTTCCGCCTGCGCAAGAAACTGTAAGTATGTCCTCTTCTTCCGAATCAATGTTTATCATTTTTTTGCCTTCAAGTACGCTCATATCAAGCTTTAGCGCACCTACCATGCCGATTTCTTCGTCGGTTGTAAACACAGCTTCAATGGGAGGATGTGATAAACTGTCGTTTTCTAAAATGGCCAGTACCATAGCAACCGCTATGCCGTTGTCTGCTCCTAAGGTTGTGTCTTTGGCTTTAATAAAATCACCGTCAATGTATATATCAAGTGCATTTTTCGTAAAATCAATAGCGCTTTGCTCGGTTTTCTGACAAACCATATCAAGATGACCTTGAAGAATAACAGGTTTTGAGTTTTCGTAGCCTTCAGATGCGTTTTTGAATATTATAACGTTGTTTGCATCATCCCGTAGGTATCTGAGTGAGTGACTTTTTGCAAAATTTACGCAGTAATCTGCAATAGCACTCATATCACCCGAACCATGAGGAATGGTGCAGATTTCCTGAAAATATTTAAAAACTGCTTGGGGATTTAAGTTTGAAATGTCTGACATTGTTTTTTCCTCCAAAAAATGTACGGAAATAGTTTACCACAAAAAAACGTTATAATCAATAAAGGTTTGATATAATTCAAAATATGTAGATTTGTGTCGCACGAAAAAAGGGGATAACCCTTGACAAATAAAAAACAGTGTGGTATAGTGTATAAGCACTTTAAAGAGAAGTGAACTAAATATCGCGGAGTAAAAGCAGTTGGTCGCGACTGTGAGCGCGTCCAGTGGACGATACAGCGAACAGGATAGCGGGTGCAGCGGTCGAAATTTTAATTTCGGGCACCGCAAACGGAAGCCGTCGGGCGTAGACCGATGAGCAAAGTGCAGATTTT
>JAZOSU010000029.1:0-106051 GCA_045657265.1 Eubacteriales bacterium
CGATACCCAAGGTGGTGTTCTCGCATATCCATTATAACACCTATTTTAAATTCTGCACTATATACTTTGTTTTTTCTCCCTGTTTTACCCATAAAAAATATGCACCTCCAAAAGTGTCTAACTTTTGGGGTGCATATCAAAAATAGCGTCTTCATTTTTTATATTTTAATATTTGGTGAAGAAATCTGACTGTATTGTATAAATCCTCTCTGTGGTTTTTTTAATCTCGTCTGTTCAAGTCCTTCAATGCTGTCAATCTTTCCTTCAAGATAAGCATCAATAAATTCTTTTGCAGTCTCACATCTTGCCATAACACCTGCATATCTTACTTCAAGATTTGAAAGCCCCAGTGATTTGTAGTGTGAAAGTCAAGAGTCTTATGAGCTTTGTAAACAAGCTCTGTTATTCTTTTAAGAAGTGGCAAAAGCACATTTGATATTTCTTTGAGTTTTTGTTTGTCATCCTGTTTATATGCGGGCTGGAGATTTTCAGCAATGAGAGTCTTTATTGCAAGATAGTCAAAGACTTTGTATGCAAAATCATAAAGATCTTTGAAACTGTCATCTTTAGCTTCTTTTACAAGAATTGCAAGTTCTCTGTAAAATATGGGCTTTTTGATAATAAATAACAGCTTTACCGTCTTTGAGTGTGACGCCGTTTTTGTCGCCCTTTACGGCAGTTACGGTAATGCCTTTGTCCTCTTCAAAACCGAGTCTGTCTTTAAGTCTTTCAATACCGATGTGAAAATCTTTGTCTACATCAAATAAAAACTTGTTCACTTTCTCTTCCAAAATTTTTTATTGTATTAGAATAAAGCTATAAGTATATTGGTTAAAACTAACACTAATTTGTCAGTTTTCCTTTCTCCATACCATTTTGTTTACAACGCCTGTATAGCTCTGAATAATTTTAACAACTTTTGTAGATACGTTTTCTTCAACATAGTCAGGTACAGGTATACCGTAGTCGCCGCTTTTGTTCATTTCAACTGCAGCTTCAACTGCCTGTACAAGTCCGTCGCCCTCGATTCCTGCAAGAACAAAACAAGCTTTGTCCAGAGCTTCGGGACGTTCGGTTGACGTTCTTATGCAAACTGCAGGGAAAGGATGTCCTACAGATGTAAAGAATGAACTTTCTTCAGGGAGTGTACCACTGTCTGAAATAACTGCAAATGCATTCATCTGCAGACAGTTGTAATCGTGGAAGCCAAGTGGCTCGTGCTGAATTACTCTCCTGTCAAGCTTAAATCCGCTGCTTTCAAGACGTTTTTTACTTCTCGGATGACAAGAATAGAGAATAGGCATATCGTAAAGCTCGGCTATTTTATTAATAGCGTTAAACAAAGAAAGGAAATTCTTTTCAGTATCTATGTTTTCTTCTCTGTGAGCAGAAAGTAAAATATATTTGCCTTTTTCAAGACCGAGTTTGTTATGGATATCACTTGCTTTTATTTTATCAAGATTTGTGTGCAGAACTTCTGCCATGGGAGAGCCTGTAACGTATGTGCGTTCTTTGGGAAGACCGCAGTCTGCAAGATAACGACGAGCGTGTTCCGAATATGCAAGGTTAACGTCTGATATTATATCAACGATACGTCTGTTTGTCTCCTCGGGAAGACACTCGTCTTTACAACGGTTACCTGCTTCCATATGGAAAATCGGTATATGAAGTCTTTTTGCACCGATTACAGAAAGACAGGAGTTTGTATCACCAAGAACTAAAACTGCATCAGGTTTGATTTCTGTCATAAGGTCATATGATTTTGCAATGATATTTCCCATTGTCTGGCCGAGAGTATCACCAACTGCATTGAGGTATACCTCGGGGTCATCAAGCTCAAGATCTTTGAAGAATACACCGTTTAAGTTGTAGTCATAGTTCTGTCCTGTGTGGGCAAGAATAGTATCGAAATATTTACGGCACTTTTTGATTACTGCCGCAAGTCTGATAATTTCGGGACGTGTTCCTACGATTATCAGAAGTTTGAGTTTTCCGTTGTTTTTAAATGATACTGACATTTTATTTGCTCCTTATTCTACAATTTCAAAAAATGTATCGGGTTTTGATGGGTCAAAGTTTTCGTTTGCCCACATAACTGTAACAAGATCCTGAGTATCTGACAGATTAATTATGTTGTGAGTATACCCAGGAAGCATATGCACAGCTTCTATTTTATCACCGCTGACTTCAAAATTCAGCACTTCATCTGATCCGATTTTACGTTGCTGTATAAGGCCTTTGCCTGAAACAACTATAAAAAACTCCCATTTGGTGTGATGCCAGTGCTGACCTTTTGTAATACCGGGTTTTGAGATGTTTATTGATACCTGACCGCATTTTTCGGTTTTTAAAAGTTCAGTAAAACTGCCTCTGTCGTCTATATTCATTTTAAGAGGAAATGACGTTTTTTCTTTTGGAAGATAAGAAAGATAAGTTGAATAAAGTTTTTTTGCAAAAGACCCTTTGGGTATCTCGGGAATTATAAGTGTCGAAGACTGCGATTTGAAACTTTCAAGATGCTCAACTATCTGTCCTAAAGTAACTTTGTGAGTTATTGGACAAACACAGAACTTACCGTCTTTATGTTCTTTGCCTTCAAGAGCGTTAAGCATTTCATCAATAAGATCGTCGATGTATAAAAGTGTAAGCTCAATACTTGGGTCATTTACGGTGATAGGGAGGTCATTTGCAATGTTATTGCAGAAAGTCGCAACCGCGCTGTTGTAGTTTGGTCTGCACCATTTGCCGAAAAGATTTGGAAATCTGTAAACAAGTACCTTGGCTCCTGTTTTTTCGGCATAATCAAAAAATAAATCTTCTCCTGCACGTTTGCTTTTACCGTATTCTCCGTCTGCGTATCTGCCCTCAAGAGTTGCCTGAATAGAGCTTGATAGCATAACGGGACAGGTGTTATTGTGTTTTTTAAGAGTATCTAAAAGAGTAGATGCAAAACCAAAATTGCCTTTCATGAACTCTTCTTCTGTTTTGGGACGGTTTACTCCCGCCATATTAAACACAAAATCGGCGTTCTTACAAGCATCATCCAGTTCTTTTTCATTTGAGTCTATATCGTAAAGATATATATCCTCAATGTGAAGCTCAGGACGGGTTTTATCTTTGCCGTCTTTTATGTTTTGTAGGGCACAGGCAAGGTTTTTGCCAACAAACCCTGCGGCGCCTGTGATTAATATTTTCATTTGTTGTTCTCCTTGAAATCAAAAGTCAGACCAACTTTTTTTAGATTGTTCCTATAATTTGAAATATCGTGAGAGCTTACGTATTTCATATCGTCACGGTATTTTTTAATTCGTTCTTGTTTGTTAAAAATCAAATTTAAAAACCTGCTTGTATAAGCAAAAGGGATAAGATACGGTGCTTTTTCAAGATATTTGTATTTAATTTTCATATAATTGATGCTTGGAAAAAGTCTGTTTTTCAAAAATGATGCGGTTACATTGTTACTTTGTCTGCCTGTAGAAGAACGAAGTGCAGATGAGGATATGTGACCTTCTCTTGTACCATACGCACTGCTACCGATTACGGTTTTTATTAAAAGAGCGCATGTCTCGTCGGCATCTGCGTTTTCAAACCATACCCTGAGGGAAGAAACTGTGTTTTTGTAAAACTCCAGAAGACTTAGTTTTTTAAGTTCTGTTTCTATGTATACAAAATCCATATCAGAATGTGCATTTGTAAAAACGTACAAATCGGTAAAATGCTTTATCCCTATTCCGCCGTCACGGTAATGCTTAGCAAAATGTGTAAAAATATAAATAAATTCATCTTCTGATGAAAATTCATATTCATAAGCATTTTCGTATTTTGGTTTTGATTTTGAAAACCCGTCACCGAAATATCTGTAATAATCCTCGTTGTAAGATGGAATTAATCTTTTGTGAAGTTCAAGCAGAAGTCTGCCTTCTTTTTTCCAGATATATTCGTGGTCACTTTCAGTAACAAAAGTATATCCAAGCTCGGTTATCACTTTTTTAATTTCATCGTATTGATTGCTGTCGATTAATATATCTGCATCTCCCATTACCCGCATCCAGGACTTTGGATAAAGTTTTTTTGTCAGCAGACCTTTAAGAGGTAAAAACTTTACAGAATTTTTGCAAAAAGCATCATACAAAACTTCAATTTCTTGCCATTGAAGTTCGTGCTTTATTGATTCTCTGCCCGAATAAGCAAATAGCTTTTTCATAAAATCAGAATTTTTATCAAATCCTGATTTTGATGCGCCGGAAAACAGTATACTCATAATATGATGTTTGCTTCCAAACTTTAAAATCATATCGGTATCAAAATCAGAACTGATATTATCAGTGTTTTGTGTAAAAGCATTTTTTACAAGGGAGATTATTGTTTTTTCAGACTTTGAAAACATCAGTTATTTTCTTTCGATTTATCAAGTTCCTGACGGATGTAGTCAAGAGACAAAAGTTTTTCTTTTACTTGTTCTATGTTTAAAAGCTCTGTGTTGTTTGAATCAAATTCAGTAAGGGGATTGCGCTGTTCGTCATCGCCGATAAAGTATTTGTCATAGTTAAGTGAACGTTTGTCACTGGGAACTCTGTAAAACTCACCCATATCTATTGCGTTGGCACATTCTTCATTTGTAAGAAGTGTTTCATACATTTTCTCGCCGTGACGGATACCGATAACTTTAATTTCGGTTTTTGGATTGAAAAGCTCGGTAACTGCTTTGGCAAGAGTTTCTATTGTACAAGCCGGAGCTTTCTGAACGAGAATATCACCATTTGTACCGTGTTCAAATGCGAAAAGCACAAGGTCAACAGCTTCGTCAAGAGACATAATGAATCTTGTCATTGAAGGTTCGGTAATGGTAATGGGATTACCTGCTTTTATCTGGTCTATCCAAAGAGGAATAACAGAACCGCGTGAACACATAACGTTGCCGTAACGTGTACAGCAGATTTTTGTTTTATCAGGATTTACGTTTCTTGAACGGGCAACAGCAACACGTTCTTCAAGAGCTTTTGTAATACCCATTGCGTTAACAGGGTAAGCCGCTTTGTCTGTTGAAAGGCAGATTATAGATTTAACGCCTTCTTCAATGGCGGCAGTAAGCACGTTGTCGGTACCTATAACGTTTGTTTTAACGGCTTCCATAGGGAAAAATTCACAAGATGGAACCTGTTTGAGAGCAGCTGCATGGAAAATGTAGTCAACACCATGCATAGCGTTTCTTACAGAATCAATGTTTCTTACATCACCGATATAAAATTTGATTTTGTCGGAAACTTCCGGCATTTTTGCCTGAAATTCGTGACGCATATCATCCTGCTTTTTCTCGTCTCTTGAGAAAACGCGTATCTCACCGATGTCAGTTTTGAGAAAACGATTGAGAACTGCGTTGCCGAAAGAACCTGTTCCTCCGGTGATCATTAAAGTTTTGCCTTCAAATAAACTCATCTTTTTATCCTCCTGCTTTGTACAAGCTTTTCTATTTTAGTTTTAACGATATCAAAAGCGGCATCGTTCATACCGCCGTTTATGATTATATCGGCATATGCTTTTGTGGGTTCAACATATTTGTTGTGCATTGGTTTTACAGTTGAAAGATATTGCTCAATTATTCCGTCGATGTCGCGACCGCGCTCACGGGTATCTCTGCGGACTCTTCTGAGTATACGCTCGTCCGCATCGGTTTCTACGTATATTCTCATATCCATCATATTGCGAAGTTCGGGATTTGAAAATATAAGTATACCGTCTACCAATATTACAGGTTTTGATTTTATATAGATGGTTTTATCTGAGCGGGTGTGCAGAGAAAAATCATATGTAGGACATTTGACATCTTGTCCGTTTTTTAAGTCTTTGAGTTGATTTACCATAAGATCGAACTCAAAAGCATCGGGTGAATCGTAATTGAGATTTTTTCTGGTTTCAAGGTCTATGTCATCATGAGGGAGATAGTAGTTGTCACAGCTTATAAGAGCTACGCTTTCGGGAAAACTTTCTTTAAGACGTCTTGCAAAAGTTGATTTTCCGGAACCGCTTCCTCCCGCAATTCCTATTAAATATGCTTTATTCATATTGTCTCCTTGTTCTTTTTGGGTTTTATAAGACTAATAATAGTTTTTATTACCGGTATAAGTTCTTTGTTCATAACAATGATCATTAATATTATCAGTCCGACAGAAAGTGTCATATCAGAAATCAGTGATGTGAAGAACATGGAAGCTATTGCTGTGAATGCACATACTATGCATAACAATATACTTTTAATTTCAGATTTCCCTGAAGAATAAAGAGTAAGACCAACTATAATTCTATATAATCTGCTCGATAAGATACTTATAAGCGAAGCCAGAGCTACACCAACAAGACCAAGTTTTGGTATAAGTGTAAAACATAGAATTATTGAAATAATAAATTGAATTATAGGTGCAATAACAAAATGTATTGTTTTCTTTTTAATATTTATTCCTACGCCATAAATAACAGTTATGATATTGAAACATGATGCAAAAAGTATAGCCGGAATAACAACGTAAACGGAATGATATTTTCCGTCAAGCAAGACAACAAGCCATCTTCGAAGCAGAATAATTGCAGCAATGCCGGTAGTTACTAAAGTACTTGATGCAAGACCGAAAGTGTGTAAAATGGGTCTGAATACTTTTGGATTTTCACAATTTTTGTATACAATAGGATTCCATATGTTTTCAAGAGTTGTTGTCAGTCTTGTAATTAACGTTTGGAAAACGGATGCTGCTGTAAAAATTCCTAAAACTTCCCAACCGGCGAGATCTCTTATTATAAGTTTTTCGGTTATAGGTATGATAAGTACCAAAACGCTGTTTATCATGAATGGGTATCCATAATTGAACATTTCTTTGGTAGTTACAGAAGTTTCTGAATGTGATTTGTTATTTGCAACTTTAGTAAATACCATCATATTTATGGTAAAAGCAGCACAACACCCTGTCATAAAAGATATTACCACCCAATTAAATGTAACTTCTTTAAAGATAAAGTATATAATGAGAACTATTACGATAAATCCGGATTTAGATAACATACTTGAAGTGATATAGTTAAAAGCACGTTCTTCCATCCTGGCAGTCAGCTGACCGAATCTATGTAAAACATCAAGCAGAACATACATGATAAGTATGATTATAGTAACACTAGAAATGTTATTTTCAAATACATAGTTTACCAGATAATGATTCGGTTCCAACATTATCACCACAAACAACAGGAAGATAATTATTGGAATTTTAATAGATTTAAACATGTATTTTTTTTGTGTAAATCCATGATTATAATAAAAACGCATATATGCAGAATCGAAACCAAAGCATATAAACATTACCGCCGCAGTAACAAATGTTGTAAGCAATCCGTACATTGCATAAACCTGTGTTGAAAGAACACGGGTAAGTAGCATGGTATTTACAAATCCAAGCACACCCATAATTATTGTGCCGCAAAGATATATTGCTGAATTTTTTACAGTTTTATTCAAAATAAAAACTCCTTATCAGTTTAATGGATAACCGTTTATTATCAGATTATTTTTCTTTTGTTTGTCTGAAAGTGATTTTTTGCTATCGAAAGTATTTATAAGATTGCTAAGATGTTGTATGTAGGGTAAAGATTTGTATTTTATTGCCCGTTTTATGATACCCATAGCTCGTTTTGATACAGCTCTTGTATTTACAAAAAGGTTTTTGCAAGGAATACGGAAATCTTTGTATAAGCTTTTCACAAGACCCGAGAAAATATCTTCCATTTGTTCTATAGAAAAAGAGTGCTCACATTCTGACGAGAGCTTTATAGATAAACAATACTCAAAATAATCTTTTATACTCTGGTCAATAGGAAGCGTTTTTATTACTTCAAATCTGTTTATAAATCCACTTTCCAGCTTTTTGTGATTCACAAGCATTACAGTCATAAGGTCTAAAGAGTTTTTTGCAATGCAGTATTTGTATTCTTCAAGGTTTCCTTCTTGTTTGAGAGGAAATCCGTAATATAGTGCAGAAAACATTCTGTGTGTCAAAACATCTTTTATATCCCAAAGATTTATGTTGTTTAAATTAATTTCAGGTAAAAGCGGAATGTCATTCTGACCTGCAACACATTTACCCATACATTTGGCATCATAGGTTAAAAGTTTTCTTTCCATACGGTAAAGCTTTTGTCTGCATATAAAGGAATTATCAATATGAAAAAGCTTTGAATCCTGATTACCGAAAACTTCTTTTGCAGTTCTATCAAGAAACTCCGAAAAGTTTTTAAAATCGGTAAATCCTTTGGGATATACAGTGAAATATTCAATGTCGCTCACCATACGAAAACCGTTTTCTGTTTCAATCCAGGTAGCTTCACCTCTTGAAAGACTGCCTAAAAGTATAACAGAAACTTTTCCGTCATAAGTTTGTTTGCTGTAATTGTCAATAGCGTTGAAATATTGATTTATGAGGTTTTCCAAAGTTTTGTTTTCTTTGTAAAAAAAACTCATATTATCTGCCGCCTTTCATAATATCGGTAATTAAAGCGTTAGCTTTCTGATAATCATACTTTTCTTCAAGTGTTCTTGAAGAATCTAAAAGAATTATACATGCATTCTGGTCTTTTGACTCCCATTGTGGCCAGAAACCGTGCATACCTGCACCATCGGGACTTGGTTTTTTTATACTTTTTCCAAACCAGTTGTTAGAAAAAGTTGTGCCTTCTTTTAAAATGTAAATAATATCACCGAATTTTCTGTCTGTAGCTTTGTAGTGTTCTCTGTCTTGTTCGGTAAGAAGATGTCCCAAAGGCTCAGATTTCAGATATTTGCTAATCTCTGAAAGAAGGTTTTTATCCTGACAGAATACGCACATTATAGCGCTGTCTCTGTATGCGATATAAGTTTTTTTGCTTTGTTTGCCGAATTTTTTCTCAAGGTTTATATCCAGATGATTATTTATTGTACTCATTCCGTGGTCAGACACAATAAGCACAGGTTCATTGGGGTAATTATTTTTGTATTCTTTTATAAGAGAAAAAAGTTTTTCCATATAAGGCTTTAAACGGGCGCTGTAAAGCTCTCCTCTTTTGCATTTGTGACCAAGAGAATCAGCAAACCCGAAAACTGCAAAGATATCTTTGGTTTTGTTATTTATAGATGTTTCAAGCTTTTGGATTGTAGCTTCAAAGCTTTGATGTCCTTCATCCTGAGAAATAACGTCAAAACCATCAAAAATATCTTCTTTGCGGTAAGTTTCTTTTTTCCAGAAAAGATATGTTCCTTTCTGCGTAAACTCTTTACGAAGTTTATACGGGATATTAGCAAAAGCATTTCTTCTGAATATATATTTGTTAAGAACTTTTCTTGATAAAAGTCCTAAATTTCCAATAGAATCAAGGGGTGAGAGCAAGGTAGATACTATTCTGACTGCTTTGTTTTTTTCACTCTCTTTTACCCAGTCTACCAAAACGCCTCTCTCGTCAGGATATTTGTTGCAGTAAAGCTGCCAATGGAGACTTGAACTGTATGCAATGTTTGGAATCATTTCTGCAACTTGCATATTTTCCAAAGTGTCTTTGTAATTTGATATTATTTCGTTATAGGGGAGAGCATCCACAAAAATACTAAATGGCATAAATTTTCCTCCTGTTAGATAGAAATAAAAAATATAAGTAAAAAGAAAAGTGCAGAACCAACTAATGAGATAATAATGTTGTTTGTTCTGTCTCTTTCAACGTACAGTGAGTAGTTTATCATCTGAACAGGTAAAAGGAATAAATAATGTCTGAAAATACCTATAGACAGAATGATAACCGCCGAGTAGATTATAAAGGTAGAAAGCCAGAAAAAGAAATTTTTCTTTTTCATAATTATGTAAATGAAATTTCCGATGGCTATGGGGTACATTGTGATGTTGGAATAAGCTATAACACTCATCCAAAGACCTGAACTACTTGCTGCAAATAAATTAAGTTTAATAGGCTGAAGGGATGCGAAAAAGTAGGTGAAAGGAAGCTTGTAGATTTGGGTGATATTATTGATTTTTACCATTTGAATTCCTTCACCTTTATCGGCATAACCTGAATAGTCAGTTATTTTTGTGTCAAATGCACTAAGGAGAGAATCTTTGAAAATAAAAAACGCTATAACAACCAGAATCACACCAATGGTTGCAGCCGTATAGTTTTTCTTTTTGATAAATCTTTGTATAAAATATACTGCGAAAAATATAAGCAGCATTTCAGTAACGGCACCTCTTGTAAGGTAGATGCAAACAAGAAGAAGCACAGTAACTGCAATTTTAGGTATACTTATATTTTTACCGTTTTGTATCTGCAGAAAAAAGTAAAACACAAACATTACCGCAAAGGTAAGAAAAATATCTTTGATTGGAAAACAACTGGTAAGTATAGTTACAGGCAAAAAAGCAAACAGCATTGCAGCCCTGAGAGAAGTTTTTTTATCATTTGATATAAGTTCTGTAATTTTGTATATTACCGGTATACAAAGAGTTGACAGTGAAATGTTTATAAATCTTGATGCATATATGCTCTTAAAAATATATGATGAAATACAAACAACATACGGCCAGAACATTTGTAGATATCCTTCTGTGATTTTATCAAGAGCACGTATATCAAAATTTGTTGAAGCATTTAGCATATATTCCTGAGCGAGACTTTCGTATTTTATATCATCAGCAATAAAATACGGGTCTGAATAATCAAGACCTATAGTAAGAATAAAAATAAGCATAGCAAGGCGCAATAAAAAACCTATGCCGGTAACAATATATAACTTGTTAGGCATTATGCGTCTGTATTTTGTGTAGGATATAAGGTTTGCCATTATTTGAGTTCCTTTTGTTTGGTGGAATTAAAATAGAAGTCTCTTAATTTTTTGCTTTCAGTATCTATATCATATCCGTTGTTTCTGATTATGTCAGCACCTTTGTCGCTGTGACCTTTGGCAGCAAGTAGCAATGCTTTGTCTGCCCAGACATTATCATCTGCCTGTAATGACATAAACTCAACACAGTCTGAAATTTTAATATAGTCTGTTACAGTGTCAGCAGAAACAGCGTATAATCCGTTGCATTGAGTTTCGATTAATGTGAAAGGAAGACCTTCGTGAGTGCTGGGAAATACAAAAACGTCAAAAGCATTTAAAAGCATCGGCACATCATCTCTGACTCCTAAAAATCTTACATGATCGGAAATGCCGAGATTTTGAACTTTGTCTTTGATTTTTTGTTCCATATCGCCTCTTCCTACAAGAAATAAAACAGCATCGTGACGTTTCTCAAGCATTTTAGCAAAAATATCTATAAGTCTGAGCTGATTTTTCTGAGCACAAAGACGGCCAACGTGACCTACAGCTAAAGTATTCTCTCCAAGACCTAATAAATCACGCATTTTCTGTCTGTTTTCTTGTGAATAGGAATATTTGTCAGCTTCTATTGCGTTGTTATGTATGGTGACTTTTCCGTTTTTATATGCATTTTTACCCCATACCCATCTGGCAGCATCAATACCGCAAGCGGCAAGTGATGTTGCTAAATATTTTGTTATGGCAGTAAAAAGTATTCGGATACATTTTTCTTTAAAACTTTCAGGAGTAAATGCAATATGAGCGTGTACAATTCTGCTTTTAATTCCGCAGTTTTTTGCACACAGAAGAGCAATAACGCTTTTGTGTCCTAAATGAACGTGTACAGCATCATATTTTCCTTTTGTCATTATTTCTTTTAAAGCATTGTAGTTCGCTTTGATTCCGGCGCTTTGTCTGGGTACTCTGTAAATATTGCATCCAAGCTCTTCAAGTTTTGGTTCTAATATACCGATTTTACTGTCAACTACTGCAAAATCAAAATGTATGTCTTTAATTCTGCTGCAATAATTAAGCAGATATCTGTCTATACCGCCGCCGTCAAGATCAACACATACTTCAAGAATTTTCATTTTTAAACTCCCATCTGTTTGTATAAATCAATGTATTTGTTGTACTGAGTGTTTTTTTCGTAAAGAAGAGCGTTTGCTCTTGTGTTCAGATATTCTGTAGCAAGAACTTTGTCAATCCCCTTAAGTATTTCTTCAGGGGAAATCGAATCGAGCACTATACCGCCGTCTTTTGTAACGACTTCGGGAACGGCAGTTAGATTAGATGTAACTACAGGTGTACCGCAAGCCATAGCTTCAACGGTTGTAAGTCCCATGGTTTCCTGTTTGCTTATGTTGGCAAAAACATCTGCCGCCGTATATATTTCAGCAAGTTCTTGTATGCTGTTTGTGCGTGGTAGCGCAAGGATTTCATTTGGAAGAGTTGATGCGATACTTTCGGTAATGCCAACCAAAACTATTTTGTAGTCCTCCGGCAGTATCTTTGAAAGCCTTGAAAACTCGGGTATTCCCTTGCTGCTGCTCCAGGCAGTAGCGGCTCCCATAATTATTTTTTTATTTTCAAGACCGTGTCTTTTCCGAAAATCGCTTTCGGTAGGCACAAACACGTCAAGATCTACTCCGTTAGGTATTGCATATACAGGATACTTTCCGAGAAAAGATTCTCTTGCAAGATCTGCAAGCCAATTGGATGGAGTTATTATGGTGAGCTTTTCAAGAGAAGTGAAAAGCTCTTTTTTCTTTTTATAATTATTTTTTGAATTATCAATTAAAACGCTCGCTGGATATGCCTTTTTTGCAGGGCAACCGTAACAGCCTGTTTTCCATTTATAACATTTTCTCAAAGTGAAGTGTGAACAGTGTCCTGTGAAAGCCCAACAATCGTGAAGTGTCCACACTACAGGTTTATTGAATTCTTTGAGGAACTTAATAAGAACTTCAATGTTTATGTAATATCCGTGAATATTGTGTAGATGAATTATGTCGGGGTTGAAATTTTTTATCCATTCAATAAAAGCAAGGGTGGATTTTTTTGAATTGAATCCGGCATTGTCTAAGAATCTTGTTTTAAGCGCATCGATTTTAACTTGCTTGTCGGAAATTATTCTGTGCGCAAATTTTTTGCTTTTTTCAGGAACAGTTTCTCTGCCGTATGCAATTTTACATATATGACCGTTTTTCTCCAGAATTTCTGCAAGGTCTGAACATATTCTTCCTGTACTTTTAATTCCGCAGACTGAATTTATCAGTAAAACTTTCATACAGAGGCAGTCTCCTTTTCAATTTGGGCGTATTTGCAAAGAGTTTTGTAACTTATTTCAGAAGTGTAGTTTTCACAAAGATATTCAAAACCTTTTTTGCCCATTTCTTTGAGGTTGTCATTGAGAATACTGTCAATAACTTCAGTAAACGCTTCTACGTTGTTGCTTTCACACCAATAACCGAAACCGCCCTCGGTAATAACTTTTCCGATGTCTGTGTTCGGGTCTGTACATGCAACAACAGGCATACTGCTTTGCATATAACTTAAAAGTCTTGACGGGAAATTGGGTATTGTAAAACGATGGTCAAGGAATATAAGACCGATATCAAAAGCTTTTACAAACTCTTCATATTCTGCTTTTGGCAGTCCGTTTATAAGTAATACGTTTTCGGGTTTTTCGGAATTTACGTAAGATGCGAGTTTTGAATACTCTGTTCCTTTACCGCAAATTACAAAAAATCTGTCTTTTTTGTTTGCATTAGCTTTAAGACATTCAATTATAAAAGGAATTCCCTGAGGTCTGCCTAAATTTCCGCCATAAATAAATACCGGAACATCTTGTGGTATACCGTATTTATCACGGAGTTCTCTTTTTCTTTCGTCAGAAACGTTGTTTTCAAGAACCTCAATAGTGTTAGGATTTATATGTACTTTTTCTGCGGAAATTTCAGGATTATGTTTTAGTATGTAATCTACGTTAGCCTGAGACATACAACCGATATAATCAGAAATTCCGTAAAGCTTCTTTTCTTTTTTGCGGAACATTTTGTAGATGATAGATTTAGCACCCGTTTTGGTCATCATTCCGATGTCAACTGCATTCTGAGGGAATATATCTTTTAAAAGCAAATAAGTCTTGGCTCCGTCACGTTTTTTGACAAAATTCACAGTAGAATATTGTGTAACAGGGGGAGTCGGGTAAATTACCAGATCAAATTTAACATCTGAAAAATACTTTTTGATGGCATTTATGTACTGATATGGTAAAAGTACGGTGGCGATGCCTTTTTCGATAACGTTTACTTTAGTTACGTTACCTGTTTTAACTCGGAGAACTTTTATACCTTCTTCCTCGGTGAGCGCAGTGTCTTTGTTATTTCTTCTTTCGTTGGAACAAAGAACGTACATGTTGTTGCCGCCGTTTTTTAATGCTCTTATCAAATCGAGCGATATAGAATGTCTATCCATCGTAGGCATAGAGCTTATAGAGATAAAAAGTATATTCATAAATATCCTCCTATTTTTTAAAACATAGCCTTGATAGCGTCGATAACACGCATTTGCTGCGCCTTTGTCATTTTTATGTCAGACGGTAAACAGAGACCTTTTTTGAAAATTTCTTCGTTTACAGGCCTATCTTCAACATAAATAAAATCGTGACCTTTAAATACAGGTTGCATATGCATAGGCTTCCAGATGGGTCTTGCTTCAATGTTTTCACTTGCGAGTTTTTCCATAATATACATAGGATCAACGTCACAGTCCTCATTTATAAGCATACATGAAAGCCAGAAATTAGGAACAGTATCTTCAATGTATGGATTCATAGTTATAGGCAAATCCAAAAAGGCTTCTGCGTAGCGGTTGTATATCTCGGTTTTGAGAATGCGGTGTTCTTCAAGATGCTTGAGCTGACCGCGACCGATACCTGCAACTACGTTGGACATGCGGTAGTTGTATCCTATTTCTTCGTGCTGATACCATGGCGCGTTTTCTCTTGCCTGAGTTGCCCAAAAAAGTGCTTTCTGACGTGAGGGGGCATCTTCTGTTATAAGCATACCGCCGCCTGATGTTGTGATGATTTTGTTACCGTTAAAACTTATTGCGTTGTATTTACCGAAAGTACCGCACTGTCTTCCGTGATACGTAGCCGAAAGAGCTTCTGCGGCATCTTCAATAAGAATAGCGTTGTGTTTTTTGCATATTTCAAGAATCTCATCCATTTTAGATGGTGTTCCGTATAAATGCGCAAGCATAACAACTTTA
Source organism: Eubacteriales bacterium (assembly GCA_045657265.1). Taxonomy (GTDB): domain Bacteria; phylum Bacillota; class Clostridia; order Oscillospirales; family QAKW01; genus RGIG9041. Next base: position 15,140 of record JAZOSU010000029.1, read on the forward strand.
ACATCGGGATATTTTTCAAAAGCTTTTTCAAGAGCTTTCGGATCCATATTCCAGGTTTCACGCTCGGAATCAATAAATACCTGAATTCCGCCTTCGTAACTGATTGGATTTACGGTTGCGGCAAAAGTCATGTCAGAACAAAAAATACGATCGCCCCTTTTGACATTTGCGAGTTTTAAAGCAAGATGAAGTGCCGATGTACCTGATGCAAGACAAAGAGAATAATAATCTTTGTCAATGTCTTTAGTCAGATACTCGCTCATTTCAGCCTCAAAACCGTCACAGTTAAAGCCAAGCGGTGCGATCCAATTCTTTTCAAAAGCTTCTTGTATGTAGGCCATTTCGTCCCCGTGCATTGTAGGTGTTGCCAGTGGAATTCTGTCCATTTTTCTGCTCCTTAATATTTGTAAGCTTATTTTATATTATTATATTATATATTAATGTTTATGTCAATGATAAAAGCAGAGAATCATAAGCATTGACACTTTGGTATGTTTGTATTAAAATAATTACATTATTCGAGGTGAAAGGAGCGTCTGTATGTACAATAATGTGCTGTGTTGGCTTAAAAACACTTGTGAAAAATACGGAGATAAAAATATTTTTACAAGTAGTGATCGGGCAATGAGCTTTTGTGAATTGGATGAAATTTCCGATTCTGTTGCAACTTTTCTTGCAAAATATGTTACAAAGGGCACTCCTGTTGCGGTTATGTCGTCAAGACAGGTGTATACACCTGCGATTTTCGTGGGCATAGTAAAAGCAGGGGGATTTTATGCTCCTATGGATGCATCTATGCCAATATCAAGACTGTGCAGTATGCTTGACGTTATAAAACCTTTGGTGCTTGTTACTGACAGACAAAACGAAAAACTTGCAAAAGAACTTGATTTTGACGGACAAATTTTTGTTTATGAAGATATAGTAAACACTCCTTGCGATAGAAAACTGCTTGAGAATATTTTCCAAAGCGTAACTGCAACGGACCCACTGTATCTGATTTTCACTTCGGGATCTACAGGTGTTCCAAAAGGCGTTGCTACGTCGCATCTTTCTTTGATGAACTATATAGATGCGGTTTGTAAGGTGCTTGATATTACAGACGAGGACGTGCTTGGAAATCAGTCGCCGCTTGATTATATTGCGGCAGTCAGAGATATATATATCCCGATAAAAACAGGCGCATCAACCGTTATAATTCCCAAAAACGAATTTGCAATGCCGACTGACCTTTTTGAAACTCTCAATAAAAATAAAATCACAACAATTTGCTGGAGTACAGCGGGGATAGAACTTCCTGCAAAGCTCGGTATATTTTCCGAAATGAAACCCGAATATATCAGAAAAGTGTGTTTTTCAGGCTCGGTAATGCCTTGTAAATATCTGAAAATATGGCAACAGTATCTGCCTAATGCGCTGTTTGTCAATCAGTACGGACCTACAGAGGCGACGGCTTCCTGTACCTATTATGTGGTAAATGAAAAAGTTGATGACGATGCCGTTTTACCTATAGGCAAAGCATATGATGGGTATAAAATTCTGTTGCTTGATGAAAACGGATGCGAAACCAAAAACGGAGAAATAGGCGAGATATGTGTAGGCGGTCTCGGGGTTACTCTCGGATACTACGGAAACAAGCAAAAAACAGAAGAAAGCTTTGTGCAGAATCCTTTAAATAACAGTTATCGTGAAATTATCTATAAAACAGGTGACCTTGGACGTTTTGACGAAAAAGGTATTTTGCATTTTCACGGCAGACGTGACAGACAAATCAAATATATGGGACACCGAGTTGAACTTGGAGAAATAGAGATATCCGCTTTGTCGGTTTTTGGGGTAAGCGAATGTGTCTCGCTTTACAACGATAAAAAAGAACAAATATACCTGTTTTATACAGGTGATGCAACGTCAAAAGAAATAGTGCTTCATTTAAGAAGCGTTCTTCCGTCGTTTATGGCACCGAGAAAACTTGTGAACCTTGAAAAAATACCCAAACTGCCAAACGGAAAAACAGATATGCAGACATTAAAATCTTATTTTGGATAAGGAGAAAAAATATGAGAGACGAAATACTTGAAATACTTGAAAATCTTCGTCCTGACGTGGACTTTGAAACAGAAACAGCGCTTATAGGTAACGGAATTTTAGAGTCGTTTGATATAGTTGCCCTTGTAGGCGAACTCAACGATGCTTTTGATATAGAAATCAAACCGGGAGATCTTGTTCCTAAAAACTTCAACTCAGTTGATGCTATGCTTGAACTTGTGGAGCGCCTTTCTGATGATTGATAATAAAAAAATACAACAGTTTGCAAATCAGACACAATCACCTTGCTATGTTTTTGATTTGGATATCTTTAATGAGCGGGTAAAAAAGGTTAAAGATGCCTTTGGACAAAACGTTGACATTTGTTTTTCTATAAAAGCAAACCCTTTTTTGATCCCGTATCTGACTGATGACTTTGAAAAAATCGAGGTGTGCAGTCCCGGCGAACTGACAATATGTGAAAAAACATCTGTGGATATGTCCAAGGTGATTTTTTCAGGTGTAAATAAAACAAAACAGGATATCAAACGCGCTGCAAACGACAAGGTGGGGACCTTTACAGTAGAGAGCTTACTTCATTTAAAGCTTATAAATGAAACTGCAATAGAGAACAATTGCAGATATGACGTCTTATTAAGAGTAGCAGACAGTACCCAGTTCGGAATGGACGAAGACATTATTTTTGATATTATAAGCAATCGTGATGAGTGTAAAGGTGTAAACATTGTCGGGCTGCATTACTTTACAGGGACAAGCAAACGCAAAGCAAAATCAATACTTAAAGAACTTGATTATCTGTCAGAACTTGTTGACAGAATAAAAAAAGAACTTTCTTTTGATTTACAAAAAATCGAATACGGTACAGGCCTTGCAGTTGATTATTTTTCATCTGATGAAGAAATTCAAAGACTTTCTGATATTGCAGACGGAATAAAAGCATTGGGACAAAAAATACCTCTTACAGTTGAAATGGGCAGATTTTTTGCTGCAGGATGCGGTTTTTATTTTACCAAGGTTGTTGACTGTAAAACAAACGCAGGTGTAAATTATGCCATCTGTGACGGAGGCCTTAACCATCTTAAATATGACGGTCAGATACAGGGAATGAAAATTCCTCAGATTATCCATCTCGGGAAAGAGGGGGATAACGCTGAAAAATGGACTGTTTGCGGAAGTCTTTGTACAACGGCAGATGTCCTTGTCAGAGATGCGGAATTTTACAATATTAAAATAGGGGATACGCTTGTGTTTTGTAAAACAGGCGCTTATTCTGCCTGTGAGGGTATGGCTTTGTTTTTAAGCCGTGAGCTTCCTGCGATTTTTGTGTATTCCGAAAGTTTAGGGCTAAAAAAACTGCGTGATATTACAGATGCTTCGCAGTTTAATACTCCAAAGGAGATATAAGGTGAACTACACTTCGCTGATATTTTTAACTTTTATAGCAGTTGTTGCGCTTGTTTATTATACTTTTCCTTTTAAAAGCTATAAATGGACAGTGCTTTTGACTGCAAGCTATGTCTTTTACTTTTTTACAGGGGCAAAGTATGCGGCTTTTATCATATTGACAACTGTTACTACATATATCACGGCTATTATCTTGGATAAAGTTTCAAAAAATGCAAAAAAACAGATGAAACTTAACAAAGAACAGTGGTCCAAAGAGGAAAAAAAGAAATTCAAAAAAAAGACCGATATAAACAAAAGACTTATAATGACCCTTTGTCTTGTTTTGAATTTCGGTATACTTGCATTTCTCAAATATTATAACTTTTTTGCAACATCATTTTTTTCTTTGCCGACTCTTAAATTATTTTTACCTCTTGGTATATCTTTTTACACTTTTCAGTCTATGGGCTATGTGGTTGACGTTTACAGAGAAACGGTACCTGCTGAAAAAAATATAGCAAAACTTGCTTTGTTTGTAAGCTTTTTTCCTCAAATAATACAAGGACCTATCGGAATATACGATAGCCTTGCTACTCAGCTTTATACTCCTCATAAATTCAGCTATGATAACCTGTCACGCGGGGTTCGTCTTATGATGTGGGGATATTTCAAAAAATTGGTCATTGCTGACAGGGCGGTAATGTTTATAAACTCAGTGACAGACGATTATATCTCTGCAGGAGGCGGAATCCTGTTGCTGACAGTTCTGATGTATGCTCTTCAGCTTTATGCAGATTTTTCGGGCGGTATAGATATAACAAGAGGTGTTGCGGAGATTTTCGGAATAAATCTTTCTGAAAATTTCAAACGACCTTATTTTGCAACTACAATAAGCGATTATTGGCGCCGTTGGCATATAAGCCTTGGGGAATGGTTTAAAAGCTACCTTTTCTATCCGGTTGCTATGTCAGGCTTTTTTACAAAAATATGTAAAAAAATCAGAACGTCAAAGTTTGGTAAAACTTCCGCTGGAGTACATATATCAAAGGTACTTCCTACAAGTATAGCCTCATTGGTGGTTTTCTTTATGGTTGGCGTGTGGCATGGCGCAAACTGGAAATATGTTGCTTTCGGTTTGTGGAACGGTGTCATTATTATGATATCAACCCTTTTGAAACCTTGCTTTGATTACATAAATGTAAAACTGCATATAAAAACCGATAATATGGCATTTCAAATATTTCAAATGTTCAGGACCTTTGCGATAGTTCTTGTGGGATATGTTTTTGACGTTGCGCCTGATTTTTCTCTGGCAGTCCATACGTTCAAAAATATTTTTTCATTCAGCGGATTGACTGCTTTTTCAAAATATTCACTTTCAGTTTTAGATTTTGCAGTGCTGTTTGCAGGAATGATAGTTATATTCGTTTCAAGTGTTATTCAGGAAAAGAATACAGATACGGATATGAGAGAAATTCTTTCAAAAAGACCTGTGCTTAATTGGGTGCTGATGTTTTTGTGTATAGCGGCAACATTGGTATTTGGTATTTACGGACCGGGTTATGATGCTGCAGATTTTGTGTATATGCAGTTTTAGGTGATGCTATGAAAAAATATGTAAAACGTACAATTAGTATAATTTGCTTGATAATTGCATCGGTTTTGTTTATAAGCCTTTGTCAAGAATATGTTTTTTATCATCTTGATAATAACTCTGTGCGTATTGACGGATTTTATAACGAAGAGAAAAACTCAATAGATGTGGTTTTGTTCGGGACAAGCGAAGTCTATGCAGGATACTCGGCAGGTCTTGCTTATGATAAATATGGATTTACAAGCTACCCGTATGTAATTGACGGTAACCACGCATCTTTAATAAAATCACAGTATAAAGAGATTCAAAGAACTCAAAATCCAAAGCTTGTAGCTATTGAAGTAAATCAATTTCTGTATGCAGACGATAAACTGCTGACAGATGATGTAAACTTAAGACGTTACGTTGACAATATGCCAATGTCAAAAAACAGAATAGAAACTGTTCTGAATCTTGAATATGATAATAAAATCTCATGTATGTTTCCGTTTATAAAATATCATGGAAATTGGCAGGATTTGTCCGGGATGTACAGACGTATTGAAAATAAACTGTATTTCAAAAACAAAGCAACGCTTCTTAAAGGTATGGCGACTTTTACAGGTTATTTCGCAAACGATGGGAATATGGTTGATATACTTAATGATAAAACAGAAAAACCACTTGCAGACCTGACGGAAAAGTACCTTGTGGATTTTCTTGAATATTGTAAGTCTAACGAAATAGATAATGTTGTTTTTGTCAGATTTCCTCATAGAGTAAAAGAAGGGGAGTCTTATGATACTTTTGCAAGAGCAAATACACTTTCAAGAATAGTTAAAAGCTATGGATTTGAATACTATAACTTTGATGAAAACATAAAAGATATGGGTCTTGATGTTCAGAAAGACTATTATGACGATGACCATCTCAATATTTACGGACAACAAAAAATGACTACATTTTTAGGCAAGTTTTTTGTGGATAAATATGATATAACAAAGACCGATCTTGGTGATGAATCTGCAAAAAAATGGCAAGATACAGTTGATTATACCTATAGATATTTTGAATACTGTGATGAATGTATAAAACAAGGTCAAAATCTATGGCCATATGAAAACAAACAACTTATTGAAAAACTGAAATCGAGATAATCTATGCGATTATCTCGATTTTTTAATGCGTGTTTTATTTATTATTTTTAAGTTTTTTTACTATAGCATAAAATATGCGTGTTTTTTATACTTTTTATCAAAAACATTTACCAAGCCTTTTGGCTTTGCAATTTTCGATGTTTCCGCAGTGATAACAAAGCTCGTTTGCAGAAGCTCCTTTGTCAAAAAACTCAATTATGCTGTCTGTTGTGGTCTGAGCAATGTTTGAAAGAGCTTCTTTTGTCAAAAATCCCTGATGCGATGTTACGATGACGTTTGGCATTGTAATAAGACGTGCGAGTATATCGTCATCAACAATATGACCTGAGAAATCTTCAAAAAATATGTCCGATTCTTCCTCGTATACATCAAGACAGGCAGCGCCTACTTTTCTTGATTTTATGCCCTCAAGAAGACTTTCGGCATCAATAAGACGACCTCTTGAAGTGTTTACTATGATAACGCCGTTTTTCATCTGTGAAATAGCAGAGCTGTCAATAAGATGGTCAGTTTCTTTTGTTAAAGGACAGTGAAGGGAAATAATATCGCTTTTTTGGAAAAGCTTTTCAAGTGATACGTATTCAAGACCTGAATTTTCATCAGGAAACTTGTCGTATGCAAGTATCTTCATTCCGAAGCCTTTGCAGATATTGGCAAAAACCTTTCCGATTTTGCCGGTGCCGATTATACCTACGGTTTTCTGATATAAATCAAAACCTGTAAGACCTGTAAGACTGAAATTAAAATCCTTTGTTCTGTTGTATGCTTTGTGTATTCTGCGTACGGAAGTTAAAAGCATTGCCATAGCGTGTTCTGCAACAGCATACGGAGAATAAGACGGTACGTGCAGTACGTGAATTTTACCGTATGCGTATTTTATATCAACGTTGTTGTATCCCGCACAGCGAAGAGCAATTACTTTTATACCAAGCTCATATAACTTGTCTATAACCTCTTTATCTGCGCAGTCATTTACAAAAATGCATACACCGTTGCATCCTTTTGCAAGTTCTGCAGTATCTATTGAAAGTTTTGTTTCAAAAAACTTGTATTTGATTTGTTTTCCTTCAAAATATTCTCTGTCGTATGGTTTGGTGTCAAAAAAAGCGAATGTCATTTTAAGTCTCCTTTGATATTATTAATATCTGTTTTTCAAATATTATACGTTTGACATATTATAAAAAAAGCGTTATACTTGTTTCAATACTATTTTGAGGTGATTAATATGAAAAAATTGATAGCATTTTTGCTTGTGAGTATGTTTGCGTTTTCTCTTTGCGGGTGTACCGATAGTGATGATAAAATAGGCTCGAACCTTCCCGGTGCTGATAAATATATCAATGAACAGCAAAAGGAAGATGCACCTGTTAAAGACGGTGTTGAGGGAGTAGAACTTCCTGATCTTGACGTAAGCGGTAAAAACGAAAGCGCACAAAAAGAAGAAAATAAAACCCAGAATAACAAAGAAGATACTCAGTCTTCAGATACCCCTGTTTCATCAGACGGTGACGGACAAAATCGTACTGATAACAAAACCGAAGATAAAGTTGAAAACGGCAATTCCGGTGAATTTGATACTCCTTCGTATCAAGGGCAGGATGGAGCTGAAGCTCCATCGGGCGGAATTGAACTTCCTGATTTTGATTTTTAACAGATAAAAGTCCTGAATTTTTCAGGACTTTTCGTTATATTTATTATTTTCTAAAAGTTTATTAAATTGGTGTTGACTTTATATTACATATTTGGTTTAATTATTTTAGTATTAGTTTTAGGAGAAAAATATGAACAAAAAACGTGTAATAATTCTGCTCGTCAGTATTGCGATTTTAATTGTAATCGGAATTTTCGGTACAGTTAAAGTTGTAAATTATCTCCCGTTTTATTTTGATAAAACAGGTAAACATCAGCTTGATAAAGAATATAAACTTACCATAGAGAAAAGTGATTTTGAAAACGAGGTAGCCCTTGAACTTGAAAAGGAAGGAATAATAGTTTCTGCCGTTCGTTTTTTAGGATATATAAAAGAAAATTATCCTGATTTTGTGTGGTATAACGGCGAGTATACCCTCAATGCAAATATGAGCTATAAACAGATTTGTGAAAAGCTCAAAAATCCTGACAGTAAAATTGACTACGTTAAATTCACCGTGCCGGAAGGTAAGAATGTCAGAGGAATTGCGCAGATAGTTGAAAAATCGGGTCTTTGCAGTGAAAAGGATTTTCTTGAAGCCGCCGATAGCTATGACTATGACTTCGATTTTATTGATGAACTTAAAAACAGAGATCAGTCAAAAATCGGTTATAAACTCGAAGGATTTTTGTTTCCTGCAACATACGAGTTCAGAAAAGATACGGTAACAGCAAAAGCAATAGTTGAAAAAATGCTTCAGGCATTTGATGATTATGTAACTGACGACATAGTTAAAAAAGCCAAAGATATGGGACTTTCAATTAACGAACTTGTGACATTAGGTTCGGTAATTCAGGCAGAGGCTTTTTCAAAAGAGTCAATGAAAAATATTTCGTCTGTTTTCTGGAACAGATTAAACTCAAAGTCAGTTCGTCAGCTTCAGTCAGACCCTACTATGACTTATGCTGATTCCTTGAAACAACTTGACCATTATACTAAAGCAATGGGTGATGCGTATAATACTTACTCTTGTATAGGGCTTCCGATAGGCCCGACAAACTGTCCAGGTATGGACGTTATAATTGCGGCAGTTGAACCTTCAGATACAGAATATTACTATTTTGTGACTGATTCAAACGGCGATTTTTATTACAATGAAACATTTGCAAAACATAATCAAACAATAAGAGAATTAAAAAACAAAGGTTTATGGGGGTAAGCTATGTATAAGATTTACACGGTAAATAGTAACATTACTGTTGATTTTGCAGCGCAGGAACTTAAAAAATATCTGCGTATGATGATGCCCAGATGTGGCGAAATAAAAGTAGAGTATAATCCTGATGCAAAAGACGGATTTCGTCTTGGTCTTATGTCTGATTTCGGACTTGACCCTCAGGTTGAAAATACATACCTTGATGACGTTATATATGTAAAAACTGACGAGGTTGGAGGTGTTATTGCAGGCTCAAACTTCCGTTCTGTGCTTCAGTCAGTTTACAGATATCTTAAAAAACAGGGATGTATCTGGCTTTTCCCCGGTTCAGACGGTGAAAAAATCCCATGCGTTCAGAATCTTTTGGCGGTGGATTATTTCCATAAAGCTACTCTCAGATATAGAGGCCAGTGTAACGAAGGCGCAGAAAGTCAGCCGCAGATGTTCGATGCTATAGACTTTTGTGCCAAAGTCGGTCTTAATACCTTTATGATGGAACACGATTATCCACACCATTATTACAACCATTTTTATCTTCATAAATTCGATGAAATGGAAAGTGAAGGGAAAATTCCCAATAAAACTCTTATTCAGTGGAAACGTGCATGTGAAAGCGAAATAGAAAAAAGAGGTCTGTTCTTTCACGATATGGGACATGGCTGGACTTCAAACCCATTTGGTTTCAAAGATCTCAGAGAAATGGCTGAAGAACAAAGAGAAGATGAATATAAAAAACCTGAGTACCGCCATACAGCAATGGTAAACGGCAAACGCGGACTCTGGGGAGGATATCCGCTTGATACAAATCTTTGTATGTCAAACCCCGAAACAAGAAATATAGTTGCAAAATATGTTGCAGACTATGCCTCAAAACAGGATAACGTAGATTTTCTTCATATCTGGCTTGCAGATAATTTCAATAACCATTGCGAATGTGAAGAATGTGTAAAGAAAACACCTTCGGATTGGTACATAATGCTTCTTAACGATATTGATGCGAAGCTTACCAAAAAAGGTCTTTCTACACATATTGCGTTTATTGCCTATAACGATACCCTTTGGGCGCCGAAAACAGAAAAACTCAAAAATCCCGACAGATTTTCCCTTTTGTTTGCTCCGATTTCAAGAATTTATAACGAAACTTACGGAGAAACTCCCGCAGATACAACGGTTCCTTTTAAACTTAATCAGGTTGTAAGACCGAGAGGTATGGGACAGACTCTTTCTTATCTTAAAGAATGGCAGAAGATTTTTAAAGGCGACTGTTTGTGCTACGAATATTATTTCTGGAGATTTATGGCTTTTGATATGGGTACAAGACTCCATAGCAAAACCATTTATCAGGATTGTCTTAATCAGAAAAAGAACGGTCTTTCGGGTATGGTGAACGATGGTACTCAGAGAGGCTTTTTCCCGAACGGTTTCAGCTTTTTCCTTTACGGCGAGACAATGTATGATACAAGCCGCACGTTTGAGGATTTAGAAAAAGAGTATTTTTCCGCCGCATACGGTAAAGACTGGAAAAAGGTTGTTGAATTTTTTGATAAAATTGACAGTTTGAGTGATTATATGTACCTTGCAGGTGATAAATCGTCTGACCTTGAAAAAGGCAGACATTATAACCCCGAAGTGTGTGAAAAGTTCGATAAAATCCCTGCAATAGTCGATGAATTTATTCCTGTTGTGAAAGAACATTATAATACTCCTCACCGCTCTGAATACGTCAGCTGGAATCTTCTTGAATGGTATGGAAAATTTTTAAAAATATATTCACAGGGCGCATCACTTAAGGCAAAGGGTGAGGATGAGAAAGCAGAGCAGAAATTTGACGAGCTTTGTAAGACTATGGGACCTCTTGATCTTATACGTCACGATAACTATGACCACTTTGCATTTATGACAGCAATAAACAGTATTCTTCGTAACAGAAAGTAGGTAACGATATGGCACTTAATATATATAGAGTAAATCCCGATTCTGTTGTAACCTTTGCATCGCAGGAGCTTAAAAAATATCTGCGTATGATGATGCCAAGAGGTGGCGGTATATATCCCGAATATAACACAGAAAAAACAGACGGTTTCCGTATAGGACTTATGTCGGATTTTGGAATAGAAGCCGATGTTGACGATTTGTATCTTGATGATATGATATACATAAAAACAGATGAAACGGGCGGTATTATTGCGGGTTCAAACTACCGTTCTGTTTTGCAGGCTGTTTATAGATTTCTTAAAAAACAGGGATGTAACTGGCTTTTCCCCGGTCCTGACGGGGAAATTATTCCCCTCGTTGAAACCATCAAACCTGTAGACTATGTACATAAAGCATCAATGCGTTACCGCGGACAGTGTAACGAAGGTGCTGAAACACAGCCCACAATGATGGATGCTATCGACTTTACACCAAAGGTTGGTCTTAATACCTTTATGATAGAGTTTGATATTCCAAAATATTACTATCAATCTGCGTATAAACACCAATACGGAGCAATGGAAGCGGAAGCACCGCTTTCAAATGAAACTATTCTTCAGTGGAAACGTCAGTGCGAAACGGAAATGGCAAAACGCGGACTTCTGTTTCACGATATGGGTCACGGCTGGACTGCAGAGCCTTTCGGGTTTGATAGTACGTCAGGCTGGGTAGCCAAAGACACACAGGACCTGACTGATGAACAGAAAGAAGTTCTTCCTTTAATGAACGGTGTACGTCAGTTCTATAAAGGTGTAGCGCTCAATACAAACTTCTGTATGTCAAATGCAAAGGCAAGACGAACTGTTGCAAAATATATAGCAGACTATTCGGAAAAACAGAACAATGTTGACTTCATGCACGTTTGGCTTGCAGATGCTTCCAATAATCACTGCGAATGTGAAAATTGCCGAAAAAAAGTGACGTCAGACTGGTATATGATGCTTCTTGATGATATTGACGAGGAGCTCACAAAGAAAAAACTCTCAACACATATTGTTTTTATAGCATATGTTGATACGCTTTGGGCACCACTTTCTGAAAAACCAAAAAATACGAAACGCTTTACAATGCTTTTTGCGCCTATCACAAGACTTTATACCGAAACGTATAAAGTAGATGCAGATAACAGTAAAATTATGCCATATATTCGTAATGAACTTAAAATGCCTAAAGGTATGGCAGAGAATCTTGCTTATCTTGAAGAGTGGAAAAAAATGTGGAATGGCGATATTTTCTGTTATGAATACCACTTCTGGCAGGCGCAGTATAAAGACGTGGGCACAATGTATATCTCTAAGATAATATACGACGATATTCAGGGTCTTGCCAAAAACGGACTTATGGGTATAGTAGAGGACGGCTCACAGCGTTCGTATTTCCCAACAGGTTTCCAGTTCTTTGTTTACGGTGAAACACTTTTTGATACAGGCAGAAGCTTTGAAAGCCTTAAAGAAGAATATTTTTCTGCCGCTTTCGGTGACGATTGGCAACTTGTCTGTGACTATCTTGAAGAACTCAGTAATACCTCAGACTTCGGTTTCTGTAAGGGTGAATATCCAAAGACCGAGTTTGGCAACTATTATGCACCTGAGCTTGAAGAAAACTTTAAAAAGCTCCCTGCAATCGCAGAGAAATTCTTACCCGTAATCGAAGCACATAGAACATCTGATAATCGTAACCACTATGTAAGCTGGGATATGCTTAAATGGCATGTAGAATTTGTAAAATATTTTGCAAACGGATTTGCGGCTGTATGCAAAAATGATCAGAACGGATCGGTTGAAAACTTCTTTAAACTTGTAAAAGCAATGGCACCGCTTGAACTTCTCCGCCCCAGTTGTTATGATCACGAACTTGCAATGAAAATCATCGGACGTGCTCTTAATCCCAAAAAACGTGTAACAAGCAGTGAAATACTTCCTGAATAGGAAATAAAATATGTTAATAAAATATACGCAGATTCCGCAATAGATTTTGTAGTTTTGGAACTTAAAAAATATTTCCGTGTAATGATGAGATGAGGAAAGATGATTTTTTCTGTTACGAATATCACTTCCATATTTGTCAGTATTATTACATCGGCGGTATCTATATGTCAAAGCTCGTTTATGACAATAGTGGCAAGACGTGCATTTTCACCTACAAAAAGATATAGTGAGATAATGATTGATGAGTAATTATAAAATAATAGCAACAGACCTTGACGGTACGCTTCTTGATAATAATCAGCTTTTAAGTAAGGAAAACGACAAGGCAATACATACACTTACAGAAATGGGTGTACACGTTGTACTTTCAACAGGAAGAGCTCTTTGGGAAATGCCCGATTTTTTGAGAGACCATCCCTGTGTTCGTTTTATTATTCATACAGACGGTGCAACGATTTACGACAAACAGACAGGCAAAAACATAAATATGGCTATGACCCGTGAAGAGTCAGATAAAATGCTTGACATTCTTGACCAATTTGAATGTACGTCTTCTGTGCGCTATGATGGATATTGCTACTCAGATATAAATGAACATAATGACGAATTTTATTTATACAACAGAATGAGTCCTATTTATGCAAAACATCTTTATAAATACTCAAAACCTGTTGAAGATTTCAAAGAATTTTGCCGCACAAAACTTCCTGAAATAGATATGATTTGTACATTCTTTCATAAAGAAGAGGACAGGCAGGAATGTTTTAGAATATTTAATTCCCTGCCTGAATTTCAGACGGCTTGTTCTGTAGTGAATAATATAGAAGTTTTTTCTTCAAAAGCAGGTAAGGGCAATTCTCTTATAAAACTTGCCAAAATGTTAGACATGGATATCAGTCAAACGATTGCAGTAGGCGATTCTACCAATGATTCTCAGGCACTCGAATGTGCAGGACTTTCACTTGCTATGGAAAATGCATGTTATGAGCTGAAAAATATAGCAGATGCTGTGATTTGCGACAATGAAAGCCACGTTATGAAATATATACTCGAGAATTATATAAGATAAAAATTTGAATTATTTATATTTTTATGATATATATTTGTCGGGAGGTGAGCTTTTTCAAAAAACGCATTATGACTTTCATAATATTGACAGCTTTGATTTTTAATATGCTGCCTGTTTTTTCCTTTGCTCTTTCGTCTGATTTTGCTGGCGGAATAACGGGAGATAATAATCTGGGAGTAATTCAAAACTGTTTAAAGACGTTAAAAAAGATGCATGGTATAAAGAATACGTAGACTATGCAGTAAGCTATGGAATCTTTAACGGAACGGGTGCAGGTAAATTTGAACCGAATCTTACCGTAACGAGAGCGGTGGGCGCAACAATATTTACCGATTTTCATAAAACTTATATCAAAAAATAAAAAATGTGTGTAGAAAATTCTACACACATTTTCTTTTTTGTTGAATATTGTATTTATCCTATAATTTCCTGAGCGTATCTTACCGCTTCCATAGCATCTTTTGCATATTTGTCTGCGCCTATTTTGTCAGCATACTCTTTTGTTAAAACTGCTCCGCCGACTATTGTTTTGCAAAAAGAAGCTTTTTCTTTTATCAGCTTGATGGTTTTTTCCATTGACGGAACGGTTGTTGTCATAAGTGCGCTGAGTCCCACGATAAGCGCTTTGTGAGAAATCACTGCTTCCAGTATCTTTTCCGGAGCAACGTCCTTTCCAAGATCAACCACTTCAAATCCGTAATTTTCAAGTATCAGCTTTACAATGTTTTTTCCTATATCGTGTATATCGCCCTGTACAGTCGCTATAACAAATACGCCTTTGGATGACGTGATTTCTTTTGAGTTGCAAATCATATGATTTTTAATGCTTTCAAAAGCGCATTTTGCGCTTTCGGCACTCATTAAAAGAGAGGGAAGATAAACCGTTTTGTTTTCATATCCTGTGCCCACTTCATTAAGAGCAGGAATTATTTCATTATTTACAATGTCAAGAGGCAGGGCGGTTTTTAAAAGTTCTTTTGTGATTTCTGATGCTTTGTCTTTAAACCCTTTTATGATAGCTTTCTGAAGCTCTGAATTGTACCTTTTTTGCTCTGTTGATGTTGTAGAAACTTCTGCAATATCAATAGAAGTGAATAGCTGTGCTGCATTTATGTATTCCATGCAGTTTGTATCTAAACCTTTAAGAGCGTTGTATGTGTAATAGATTCTCATCATATCCTGAGAATAAGGGTTCATTATAGCGGCAGAAAGACCGTTTTCAAGAGCAAGAGCAAAAAAAGTTCCGTTTATTGCATCTCTGTTTGGAAGACCGAAAGATATGTTTGAAACCCCTAAAGAAGTGTGCGAGCCAAGTTCGTTTTTAATTCGTTTTAAAGCTTCAAGAGTACAAAGAGCCGCGTTGTTGTCTGCACTTATTGTCATAGCAAGAGTGTCAAATACAATATCTTTTTTGTCTATTCCGTAATCATTCGCAGTTTTGAGTATTTTCTTTGCAATTTCAAATCTGCCTTCTGCGGTGTCAGGAATTCCGCTTTCGTCAAGAGTAAGAGCAACTACGACACCGCCGTATTTTTTTACAAGAGGAAATATTGCTTCCATGCTCTCTTTTTTGCCGTTTACGGAGTTTATCATTGCTTTTCCGTTGTAGTATCTGAGTGCTGTTTCCATTGCCTTTATGTCTGAGGTATCTATCTGTAAAGGCAGATTCAGAACTGCCTGTAATTCATATACGGCTTTTTTTAACATTTCAGCTTCGTTTATATCAGGAATACCTACGTTGACATCTAAAATATCAACACCTTTTTCTTGCTGATTTACACCCTCAGAAAGAATATAATTTATGTCATTTTCCAAAAGTGCTTGTTTGAACCTTTTTTTACCTGTAGGATTTATGCGTTCACCTATAAGCACGGGCTTCTGACCGAGGTTTACAGTATGAGTGTATGAACTGACTACAGTTTGATTTTTCTTTTCTGTTTTAACAGGTGATATACCTGAAAGTTTTTCTTTTACAGCTTTGATGTATTCCGGTGTTGTTCCGCAACATCCGCCAACAATTTTTACACCTTTTTTGACAAAATCCGCCATTTCAGATGCAAACTGTATAGCATCAACGTCAAATACTGTTTTTCCGTTTTCTATTTTGGGCAGACCTGCATTTGGTTGAATAATTACGGGTACAGATGCACTTTCAGTAAGCTGACTGACAATAGGGGATAACTGCTTTGGACCAAGTGAACAGTTGGCGCCTATTGCATCGGCTCCCATACCTTCGAGCATTGCTACCATAGCTTCGGCAGATGCACCTGTCATAAGCTTTCCGTCCTCTCCGTAAGCGTTAGATACGATTACAGGAAGAGTGCTGTTTTCTTTTGCTGCAAGCAGAGCAGCTTTTGTTTCGTAGCAGTCGTTCATAGTCTCTATGATAATTAAATCTGCTCCGTATTTTGAACCAAGCTTTATTGTGTTTGCAAAGATTTCAACTGCATCTTCAAAATCAAGATCGCCAAGAGGTTTGAGCAGTTTGCCTGTAGGACCTATATCAAGGGCAATATATTTACATGATTTATTGTTGGATTGTTCTATTGCTTCCTTGGCGTTTTGTATTGCTGATTTTATAATGTTATCAAGCTCCGATGAACTGAATTTCAGCGAATTTGCGCCGAAAGTGTTGGTTGTAACAACATCACATCCTGCATCAAGATAACTTTTATGAATGTCTCTTATGATGTTACTGTGGCTTATATTCCAAAGCTCAGGAAGCTTACCCGTACCAAGTCCTCTTTGTTGCAAGAGTGTTCCCATACCGCCGTCAAAATAAACTATATTTTCTTTTAAATATTCAGTGAATTTCATAATACTCCTATAAATGCAGTTACTGATTTTGACGGTGTCATAAGTAAGCTGTCATTTAAAAATATACCGATATTTTTTGTAGGATTTAAAATTTCAAAAATGTCTTTTTGTACGTCAAGAGCAAGATCTCCGTATCCTGCGCTGAATCTGGGTTTTGCTGTATATGTTTTTGAAATTTCTTTGCAGAATTCATCGCATAAAGCTTCAACCTGAGCGTTTCCGATACAAGAGAGCATGTGAGCTTTGGCAGGGGATATGGCGGAATATTTGTGAATAAGCCTGTCAAAATCCATACCTATAGTTGCGGCAAATAATATAACTTTTTTGCAATCTTTCAGATTGGCAGACAGTGATTTTGACGTTATTTCAAAACATCCGAAATCACAGTTGCAGTCTGTCAGGTTTAAATCAAGTTCCGTATAACAAAGCTTGTATTTTATAACCTTTTTTGCATCAGTCAGACATTCGTCCAATAATCTTTTAATATCATCACTCTGTAAAGCGCAACCTGCATAGCGCAAAATTTCTTTGGTACAAAAAGGGATATCCTTGTAAGTTTTAGTTATAATCGTGTGATTCATTTTGATAATATATCCGATAAGTTGTCTTTGATTTTAAAAGCTACGTCGGGTTTGTTCATAGAATAAACGTGAACGTTTGTTATGCCGTTGGCATAAAGGTCAATTATCTGGTCTGTTGCGTATGCAATACCTGCCTGTTTCATAGCGTTGGGATTGTGACCGAATTTATCAACAAGACTTTTAAATCTCTGAGGCATAAAAGAACCTGAAAGTAAAATAGCTCTTTCAACCTGATTAGCATTTGTAATAGGCATAATACCGGGAATTACAGGTACTGTAATTCCCGCTTCGCGTATTTTATAAAGAAAATTGTAAAGTAAATTGTTGTCAAAAAACATCTGGGTTGTAAGAAAATCACAACCTGCATCTACTTTTTCTTTGAGTCTTTTAATATCGTCACTTTGAGTTTTGCTTTCAGGATGAATTTCGGGGTAACAAGCGCCACCTATGCAAAAATCAGCGTCTGAACCTTTCAGTTCTTGTATAAGGTCAATGGCATACCTGTAATCCCATTTGTTTCTGTCTTCATTTTTTATAGATTCGGGTATGTCACCTCTAAGTGCCATAACGTTAGTAATACCCGCCTCTTTTATCTGTTTGATTTTCTCTCTGACAGTTTCTTTTGTTGAAGATACGCAGGTGAGATGGGCAATTGTGGGAACACCGTAAAGATGTTTAATATTTTTTGCAATATCAAGAGTGTATTTACTTGTTCCGCCACCTGCACCGTATGTAACGCTCATAAAAGAAGGTTTCAGTTTTGCTATTTCTTCTGTTGCGTTTTTTACGCTGTCAAAACCAAGCTCGGTTTTGGGCGGAAAAACTTCAAAAGAAAGAAGCGCAGAGTTTTTATTTAATAAATCTATTATTTTCATTTTTGCGTTGTTTTCTTCCTATAATACAATGATGTGAAGATTATATTTCTTTAAGCTAAATGAACCTTCCCATAAAATAGGGAAGGTTCATCTTTTAAGTTTAATTATTCAGCAGGAAAAACTGCAGTAAGTACTGTATTGATTATATTATCACTTACAACGTTATCACCGAGATATCCGCTGTAAATTTCATATTCTTCAGCCCACTCGGCAGCTTTTTCGCCACTATCTGAACCTTCATAGAGATAAAGGTTTATTGAAGCAAGATTTGCAATGATGTTAATGTACTGAACTTCAGTTGTTGTTTCATTTGCTTTAGGAGCAGGAGCTGTAGCTTTAAAACCGAGCTGTACGTAATCTTCATACCAACCTTCTTCAACTTCTCTGATATAGATTTCACCGTCTACACCGTCAAAAGTGCCTTCGATATATGTAGGCTCGCTGCTTGAAGGGTTATCATCTTCGTTTTCATCCTCGTCATCGTCTTTAGGATCTTCAGTTTCCGGACTATCTTCGCCGCCTTGAGATGGATCATTATCCTCACCGCCTTGAGATGGCTGATTATCCTCATCGCTACCGGGTTTGTTAACATCGTCAGGATTTTCCGAAGGCTGATTTTCGGGAGCTTGAGATTCTTTAACATCGATTTCGCCAAGCTCTTCTCCGCCTAAAGCTTCAAAGTTGATTTTCTCATCTTTACAGGTGATAAGCACACCGTATGTTTCATCGCCTTCAGGTGAACCGACCTGTAATTTTGAGTATGTGCCGCTTCCTGTAGATAAAATAGCTTTACCTGCCTGACCTGTTACTGCTACGTTAACACCAATTGTACCAAACTGTGAAGTGAAGTTAGCACCTGCACAGTCAACAAGGTTGTCTGCGTTTGCAAAAACAATATTGTATGGGTTAGACAAACCTTTTCCACCGTATTTGTTAAGCCATGAAACCTGATCCTGACGAATTCTGTCAAAGTTTGCATAACCGTTGAATTTTTCTGCGCTGTCAGGAGCAGCAGTTGCAGTATCAAGACCGATAATATTTACTTTATCATATGTTGAGCTGAGGTAGAAAGTACCCTGAGCACCGTCTGATGTGTTTCTGATGTATTTCCATAAATGTGATGCAAAAGCACCTTTTGTTTCGTTTTCACCGCGAATAAACATAACGGGATATTTACCGCCGGTAATTGTATGTGTAACTTTAAGATAGTTACCAAATTCTTTTTCTGTATCAAGAGAGGTAACCATATTACCGAGAGTAACGAGCATATCAGGAGATTTATTACCTATTTCAGCTTTAACTTTTTCAGCATATGTAGAAGTTGTAATTCCTGTAACTGCAAGGAATGTAAATTTATTCTGCTTTGCGTTAGCTTCACCTTTAAAGCTTATTTGACCTGCTGATACGTATGTACCGTATGATGTAGGCGGAGATGTAACGTAACCGCCGAATGTGTAGTTTATAACAACTCTTGATTTAGCTTCGTATTTACAGCTACCGAGAGATTCTTTAGGGATTTTTACAGAATGAGTAGAATCGGTTCTGATTTTACCGATTATCTGATCTTTATATCTATATGTGTTTGAACCTATTGTTACGACAACTTCACCGGCAGCATCAATATCAGGTGTTGTCTGCCATACTACGTTGTAATATTTACCGCCGTCAAAAACTGTAGGTTTAACAGCAATTGCTGTTGTGTCGCTTGCGCCTTTGAGTGTTGCAGTTGTAACACCTGCAGCTGTAGGAACAGAGGTTACTGTTGTAGTAGGTTTGTCGGGCTGAGTCTGAGGCTTGATTTCAGGTGCTTCAGTTTCCTGTTTTGTTTCGCTCTGAGGCGCTGTTGTCTGCTGAGCAGATGCGCCTTTTTTGTAATTTTTAACAGGTGTTTTTCCTTCAATTGCAACAGAGCCTGCATCAGTGAAACCTTTGATCTGATATTCACCGTTTGTTATAGTTACAAGTGTTGTACGCATTGTGGTGTTGTTTTCATGAGCACCGTCATGCAGGAACGGGAAATCATAACCCTTAATATATTGGATTTTCTGAGCGTGAGTATGACCGTTGATATGAATGTCAGGATCATATTCCTTAACTCTGCTCATAAAATCTTGGGTAGAATAGATATCTACAAGATTTTGAGAATGGCTTAAAGAAATACGATAAACAGCTTCGTCTGAAAAGCCTTCACAATTGTAGAACCAGTTGTACTGTTCTGTTTTGTAATGCTCCATAGCATTAAGATCACCGTATTCCTTATGTTCGTCTATCTTATCTTCACCTGAAAAGGTAACAAGGAATTCGATTGGACCGAATTTTACTCTTCCGTATAAATCGTCAGTTTCTTTGAAAGCGAAATAAGAGGGAAGTCTCTGAGCTGTGATACCACGGCATTCGTGGTTACCTGGAACGTAGAGAATAGGTGTACCGTCAGCACCGAACTGTTCAAATGCCATGAGCAAAAGATTAAGATATGATTCTGTTGTCATGATAGATGTAACGTCACCGGGGAGAAGGATAAGATCAACGCCTCCCATATAATTGTTGAGCGAGTAGGTAGATCTTGCAAGAGGACCCTGGCTGTGTGTATCGTAAAGATGTATGTCAGAGAAACAACCGATTTTAATGTTATCTGTCTTTCCTGACCACTTAACTTTACCTTCTTTTGAAACAGTTGCGCCAAGTTTAAGATTGAATCCTGTTCGGCTTTCAACAATAGCTGATGTAGCTGTGTATTTCTGAGCAGCATTAAGATGCTCCATAGGTATACGTACAGCATGAATTTTTTCATCTGAAACTATTGCACCGTCTTTTTCATCATATACGGTATAAGTCTGATTATTGTATTTATAGGTAACGTAGCCTATACTTTCAACATTCGTTTTCCATACGATGTTGTAATCTGTTTCACCGCCTAAAAGGACAGCGGGACTGTATACAAAGCTGATATTTCCCGCAGCATTAACCGATACCGGAAACACTGAAATAAGGGATATCAACATAAGAACAGTCAGTAATGTCGATATAATTCTTTTTTTCATATTACACCTCTGCGTATAAAAGTAATTGTATTATATAGTATTTATTAATATTAGTCAATAGTTTTAAACATTCAGTTTTTTGTTCGATAAAAGCAAAGTAAAAATACGTTTAGTTTATTTTTACGAAAAATTTATTCATATTTGTGATAAAATGCACAAAAATCAATGTTTTGACAAAAAAAGCAACAAAGAAACAAACTTTTCTTTGTTGCTTTTTTATAAAATTACAATAAAAATTTTGTTGTAAGTGCCAAAATTAAATTATTTTGCAATAGGCTCTGAATTCTTGAGCTGAGCAGTGTATAAATCGTAATATAAACCGCCTTTTTCGAGCAGTTCTTTGTGTGAACCGCTCTCTGCAATGCCTTTGTTGTCTATGTACATAATAGTATCACAGTTGATAATTGTAGAAAGTCTGTGAGCAATAACAAAAGAAGTTCTTTCTTTCATCATCTTTTCAATGCCCTGTTGAACAAGCTGTTCTGTTTCGGTGTCTATAGAAGATGTTGCTTCGTCAAGAATAAGAATGGCAGGGTCTGAAAGTACTGTACGGGCAAAACATATAAGCTGTCTTTGTCCTTGTGAGAGCATAGAATCTTTTTCGTTTACAACAGTGTCGTAGCCGTCTTCTAAGTTCATTATAAATTCGTGAGCAGATACTGTTTTGGCTGCCTCAATTATTTCTTCGTCTGTGGCATCAAGCTTGCCGTAACGGATGTTGTCTTTTATAGTCCCTGAAAAGATAAAACTGTCTTGAAGCATAATGCCCATACTGTTACGGAGCGATTTGAGTGTCACGTCGTGAATGTTGTGACCGTCAATGCGTATTTCTCCACCTTGTATGTCGTAAAATCTGCAAAGCAGATTGACAACAGTACTTTTTCCTGCGCCTGTAGGTCCTACCAAAGCAAAACTTTTGCCTTTGTCAGCTTTGAAACTTACGTTTTCAAGTATGTTTTTGCCTTCTTCATATGCAAAAGTAACGTTGTCGTATTCAACAACACCTTGAACGGCGGGAAGGTCTTTTGCTCCTTCTATATCTTCTATTTCTACTTTTTCGTCAAGAGTATCGAATATGCGTTCAAGATATGAACCTGTGTTTACCAGCTGATTATATATGTCACCCATACTCTGAATAGGCGCCCAGAAACGCACGGCATAGGATGCCATTGCAATGATAACACCTGCAGAATAATTGTGGTTTGCAAAAATTACGATTGCAGCAACATATAAAAATGCACGTACAATATTGGTGAGGTTTTCAACTATAAAACCAACGGTTCTTGAAATGAAAGATGCTTTCATCCAGGCTTTTTTGAGTTCAAGGGAGAGATTTCTGAATATACCTCTGTTTATTTCTTCGCGGTTGAATGCCTGAGTGATTTGCATACCGTTGATTGACTCGGAAATGTAAGCTGTTACGTTTGAGTTTTTTGCAGATACGTTTGTCCAGGCTTCTCTTTGTTTCTTTTTGATTATAAGCATATAACCAATAAACAGGGGAAGTCCCGAAAGAACTACAAGAGATAAGTATAAATCAAGACTCATCATAAAAAATATTATGATGAATATGCTTGAAAATTGCACAACAAAGTTTATAAGACCGTTGGACAGAAAATCCGCTACGTTGTTTACATAATGAACCACACGGACAAGTATTTTGCCTCTCGGACGACTGTCAAAATAGTTAAACGATAGTTTTTGTATGTGGGCAAATATATCAACACGTATTTCGTGGACAATCTGCTGACCTGCTTTGGTTACGACTTTGGTGCGTAAAAAGGCAAAGAGTTCACTTATTGCAAGACATCCTAAATACACTGCACCTATAAGAATTACCTTTTTGATGTCCTGATCTTTTGTAGCTTCGCTTGTTTTTTCAACTACGTCAACTACCTGCTTTACAAAAAGCGGACCCAAAAGAGCAAGTACCGTATTCGCAAGACTTAAAAAGGTGCCGAAAAGAAGCAGACCTAAGGAATGTTTGATGTAAATTCCGCAACGTTTGAAATTCCCTAAATTAAATGGGGTTTCAAGAGATTCGTCAATGTCATATTTATTTCTTGCCATTATTCACAACCTCCTCACTGCCTTGCTGACTTATGTTGTAAACAGAAGTATAGTATCCTCCTGCATTTACAAGCTCATCATGAGTACCTTCTTCAGTTATTCTTCCTTTTTCAATAATCAGTATTTTATCAGCGCCAACAACAGATGTTATACGCTGAGCGACGATGATTTTTATTTTGTTGCTGATTTTACGAAGCTCGGAAAGTATAAGAGATTCGGTTTCCATATCTACCGCTGAGGTAGTGTCGTCAAGAATTATAAGAGATGATTTTTTAGCAACTGCACGGGCAAGGGCAATTCTCTGTCTTTGTCCGCCTGAAAGACCTACGCCGCGTTCACCGATAATAGTGTTGTAACCTTCAGAAAGTTTTTCAATAAATTCAGCCGCTTGAGCGCTTTCGGCATAGTGCTTGACTTCTTCAATTGGAATGTCAGGGTTTGAATAAGCTATATTTTCTTCAATAGTATCAGAAAACAAAAATACGTCCTGTGTACTAAGCGCAATCATCTGACGGAGCTTGTTAAGATCCATATTGCGTATGTCTATGTTGTTAATGAGAACCTGACCGCAAGATGGATCGTAAAGTCTCAGAAGCATGGAAATAAGCATCGTTTTTCCTGCGCCTGTAGGACCCATTATTGCAACTGTTTCACCCTTGTGAATAGTGAAACTTACGTGGTCGAGAACCATCTGATTGTCAATAATAAGAGTAACGTCACGGAATTCAATCTTCCAGATTTTACCATCGGTGCTTTCGATTTTTTCAGGATTTTCAATATCTGATACTGCATTGTAAAGTGAAGATACTTTATCAACTGAAACGTTGAAGTGCTGAATCTGCGATACAGATACAGAAAAGTCACGTACTCTTGCAACAATGTTGAATATCATTGAATTGAATACCATAAGACTTCCCACTGTAACGCCTGTTTTGAGTATGATAAGGATACCGCATACTACTAAAACGATAACACGCATAAGCTCACCGCAAACGTGAATGGGAGTTGCGTATTTAAGACGTTTGATGGCGTTTCCTACAGCCATGTCACGATAACCTGTGCTTTCTTCCACGAGCCTGTCAATTTCGTGATCTTCTCTTGCAAATGCTTTGACTACACGGTATGCACCGAGATTCTCGTTTACAAAAGAGTTCATATCAGAAAATTTGTCACGTAAATTTTTATGTAAAAGCTTTGTTTTAGTTACAAGAATGAGAGTGAATATGGCAATAAAAGGAATGAATGCAAAAAGCATCCCTGCTGTAAGCATACTGTTTGTTGCGAGGATTACAAATGTAAAAATCAGAGAAAAAACGTCGCTTACAAGCATGTATATGTGATGACAGAAAAAATCACGGATTACATTTATATCTGTAGTCATCTGAGAAATGAGTTCACCGCTGGAATTGTGAGAATAAAAAGAAGTGTCCATTGTTTGAAGCTTTGCATAAAGCTTTTCACGTATTCCGCAAGCAATGTGCTCGGAGGTTTCTCTCATAGTAAGGTTATTTGCTGTTCTCAAAAGAGAACAGGTCAGCGTTGTACCTACTAATAAAATAATGTAGTACCATAATTTGTTCACCTTGTCAGGTGCGTTCGGTTGATAGATGACCTTGTCTACAATATCGCCTATTATTACCGACGGCAAAAGATTAAGCAAAGCAACTATGATAATAGAAAGCATTGCCGAAATGTATAATATCTTTCGCCCTTTAAAATTGGATAACACAAAACCATATCTTTTCATTTTAATTCTCCCTTCAAACAATGATTAAAATAATATTTTCCGGTGTGTTTCACCTGTATTATAACCCACTTGTTTGAATTTTCAAGCGTTTTTAACGAAATAAAAAATAAATAATTTATTTTGCTAAAAGGTATTGTTAAATCTAAAAAATATGTTATAATATGTGTTGGCATTTATTGTATTTTAATATGTATATTAAATTTGGAGGTAAATAAAATGGCAAAAAAATTCGTTTATTTGTTCAAAGAAGGCGATGCCACAATGAGAAATCTTCTCGGTGGTAAAGGTGCAAACCTCGCTGAAATGACAAAAATGGGTCTTCCTGTACCTCAGGGCTTTACTGTAACAACAGAAGCTTGTACACAGTACTATGAAGACGGCAGAAAAATCAACGATGAAATCCAGGCTGAGATTATGGCTAACATCGACAAGATGGAAGAAATCACCGGCAAAAAATTCGGTGATATGGAAAATCCTCTTCTCGTTTCAGTTCGTTCTGGTGCTCGTGCTTCAATGCCGGGTATGATGGATACAATCCTTAACCTTGGTCTTAATGAAGAAGTTGTAGAAGTTATGTCTGCAAAATCAGGCAATCCCCGTTGGGCTTGGGACTGCTACAGAAGATTTATCCAGATGTACTCAGACGTAGTTATGGAAGTTGGTAAGAAATACTTTGAAGAACTTATCGACAAAATGAAAGAAGAAAAAGGCGTTACACAGGACGTTGACCTTACAGCAGAAGATCTTAAAACACTTGCTGGTCAGTTCAAAGCTGAATATAAAGCAAAAATCGGTAAAGACTTCCCCACAGATCCTAAAGAACAGCTTATGGGTGCTGTTGAAGCCGTGTTCCGTTCATGGGACAACCCCAGAGCTAACGTATACCGTCGTGACAATGATATCCCTTATTCATGGGGTACAGCTGTTAACGTACAGATGATGGCTTTCGGTAATATGGGTGATAACTGTGGTACAGGTGTTGCATTTACTCGTGACCCTGCTACAGGTGATAAAGGCCTTATGGGTGAATTCCTTACAAATGCACAGGGTGAAGACGTTGTTGCCGGCGTTCGTACTCCAATGCCGATCGCTGAAATGGCTGAAAAATTCCCTGCAGCTTTTGAAGAGTTCAATAAAGTATGTGCTATCCTTGAAGATCACTACAGAGATATGCAGGATATGGAATTTACTGTTGAAGACGGTAAACTTTATATGCTCCAGACAAGAAACGGTAAGAGAACAGCTAAAGCTGCTCTTAAAATAGCTTGTGACCTCGTTGATGAAGGTATGATCGATGAGAAACAGGCAGTTGCAATGATCGACCCAAGAAACCTTGATACACTTCTCCATCCTCAGTTTGATGCTAAAGCTCTTAAAGCTGCAACACCTGCAGGTAAAGGTCTTGGAGCATCACCTGGTGCTGCTTGCGGTAAAGTAGTATTTACAGCAGAAGATGCAGTTGAATGGAACGCAAGAGGCGAAAAAGTAGTTCTTGTTCGTCTTGAAACTTCACCTGAAGACATTACAGGTATGAAAGCTGCACAGGGTATTCTTACAGTTCGTGGTGGTATGACATCACACGCTGCCGTTGTTGCTCGTGGTATGGGTACATGCTGCGTATCAGGCTGTGGCGAAATCAAAATGGACGAAGAAAACAAAAAATTTGAACTTGCCGGCAAAACATACGTTGAAGGTGACTTTATCTCAATCGACGGTTCAACAGGTAATATCTACGATGGTATTATCCCAACAGTTGATGCTGAAATCGCTGGTGAATTCGGTAGAATTATGGATTGGGCTGATAAATACAGAACACTTAAAGTTCGTACAAATGCTGATACACCTGCAGATGCTAAAAAAGCTCGTGAGCTTGGTGCTGAAGGTATCGGTCTTTGCCGTACAGAACATATGTTCTTTGAAGAAGCAAGAATTGCTGCATTCCGTGAAATGATCTGTGCAGATACAGTCGAAGAAAGAGAAGCTGCTCTTGAAAAGATTCTTCCTTATCAGCAGGGCGACTTTGAGAAGATTTACGAAGCACTCGAAGGTACTCCCGTTTGTATCCGTTTCCTTGATCCACCTCTTCATGAGTTCGTTCCTACAGAAGAAGCTGACATTGAACTTCTTGCAAAAGCTCAGGGCAAAACAGTTGAAGATATCAAAAATATCATAGCAAGTCTCCACGAATTCAACCCAATGATGGGTCACCGTGGTTGCCGTCTTGCAGTAACATATCCTGAAATTGCAAAAATGCAGACATCTGCTGTTATCCGCGCAGCTATCAACGTTCAGAAAGCACACGCTGACTGGAATGTAGTTCCTGAAATTATGATTCCTCTTACAGGCGAACTTAAAGAACTTAAATTCGTTAAAGATGTAGTTGTAGCTACAGCTGATGCTGAGATCGCTGCTGCAGGCGTAGATCTCAAGTACGAAGTAGGTACAATGATGGAAATCCCAAGAGCTTGTCTTACAGCAGACGAAATCGCTAAAGAAGCTGAATTCTTCTGCTTCGGTACAAATGACCTTACACAGATGACATTCGGCTTCAGCCGTGATGATGCTGGTAAGTTCCTCGAAGCATACTACGACAAGAAAATCTACGAAAACGATCCATTTGCAAAACTCGACCAGACTGGTGTTGGTAAGCTTATGGAAATGGCACTCAAACTTGGTAAACCTGTTAACCCCAACCTCCACTGCGGTATCTGCGGTGAGCACGGTGGTGACCCTGTTTCTGTTGAGTTCTGCCATGCAATTGGTCTTGACTATGTATCATGCTCACCTTTCCGTGTGCCGATCGCAAGACTTGCTGCTGCTCAGGCTGCTATAAAGTCTGGCAAGTAATTCCGGCTTACTTTAACTTTGCAGAATTTACGCTCACCGAAAAGGATGCTAAGGAATATAAATATTCCAAATCCACAAAACAATGTGTGCATAAATGGAAAGATATTAAAGTAAAACTGTTTATCTAAACCAACTCCCCGATTACAGCAATGTAATCGGGGAGTTTTTTGCGATTACAGATGAATGTAATATATAATCAAAAAAGGTATTTAAAAACTTAATTAGTTGAGTTTTTTATTTTTATATGTATAATTAAATTAATGGAGGTAACAATTATGGATGTGCAAATTAAAACAATCAATTTAGAAGATAATATAAATGAACTATCTGAACTATTTCCTGTTGATAAAATATATTTATTCGGCTCAAGGGCGTATGGCACCAACGCTGAAAGAATGTAAACTTATTGCACAGGCGGCAGAGAAAAAAGGCGTGAAAATAGTTGTGTGTCACGTGCTTCGCTATTCACCTATATTCAGAAAAATCAAAGAAATAATTCTTTCAGGAGAGATTGGTGAGGTTGTGTCACTTGAAGCTCTTGAACCTGTAGGCATAAAGCATATGTCTTATAGCTTTGTAAGAGGAATGTGGAGTAACTGCAAGTTTTACAATGACAGCATTTACTCCCGATAAACGCGGCAGAGAAATACGTATATTCGGAACAAAAGGTATTATTGAGATATTCGGTAAAAATGATTATATATATGTAACTCGCTATGCCGACAGTACCTTGTACGTACCTAAAGAACCGATAGCGATTGACGTTTGCAGAAAAGAAGATAAAAATGGTGTAAGTATCACCTCGGTACACGGCGGAGGTGACGAGGGTATTATTCAGGCTATATACTATGAATTTAACAATGCTTATGAAGAAAATTCAATTTCTACAGGTACAGAATCATATATTAACCATATAATTTCTTTCGCAGCTGAAAAATCAAGAGTTGAAAGCTCGGTTGCAGAAATAGAAAAATATGCCGAATCATTATAATAAAAAAGTCTCTTTCGGGAGACTTTTTTTATTGAATTGTTGAATTATTTGTGTTATAATATTTATTTATGAAAAGAGGTGATTAGCATTGACAGATACCGAACAATACTATAATAAAATGACTCAGACTCCTGTGTCGAAACTTATTATTTCTCTTGGTATACCAACAACGATATCAATGCTCATCACTAATATATATAACCTTGCCGATACTTATTTTGTGGGTGGTTTGGGCGAAAGTCCTCAGGCGGCAACGGGAATTCTGTTTACATTACAGTCAATTATTCAGGCGTTTTCTTTTATGTTGGGACACGGGTCCGGAGCTTACGTTTCAAAATCACTCGCAGATAAAGATATAAAACAGTCTTCCCAATATGCATCAACTGCATTTTTTACAGGAGCTTTTATAGGCACTTTGTTTATGATATTCGGACTTGCTTTTTTGAAACCTTTTGTCAGATTACTCGGCAGTACCGAAACTATTCTTCCATATGCTATGGATTATGGTATGTGGGTGTTTATTGCCTGTCCGTTTATGGTTTGCTCTCTTATTCTAAATAATAATCTCAGATATGAAGGGAAAGCTTTTTTTGCAATGATAGGCTTAACTACCGGCGGATTGTTAAATATATTCGGAGATTATCTGCTTATTTTAAAATTCGGAATGGGCGTATACGGAGCGGGTCTTGCTACTGCGGTATCGCAAATAATAAGCTTTACCATCTTGCTTATATTTTATCTCAAAAAGGCTCAGAGCAGACTTTCACCGAAGTTTTTCTCTTTTTCATCAAAGTATCATTTTGAAATAGTAAAAGCCGGATTGCCGTCTCTTATAAGACAGGGACTTACTTCAATATCAGGCGGTATTCTTAATAACTGCACCAAAATATTCGGTGATGCAGCAATTGCGGCAATGAGCGTTGTAAACCGTTTTTCAATGTTTGTAATGTGTGTCGGTCTTGGTATAGGACAGGGATTTCAGCCTGTTGCAGCATTCAATTACAGAGCTGAAAAATATGACCGTGTAAAAAAAGGACTTCTTGTTACAATGTTTATAGGATTTATATTTATCGGAGTTCTTGCAACGGCAGGTTTTGTCTTTTCAAAACAAATTGTTTTTGTGTTCCAGAAAAGTGAAAATGTTATAAAAATAGCGGCTCCTGCACTTAGATATTCTTGTGTCGGTATGTTGTTTATGTCTCTTTCTGTGCCGGTTAATATGCTGTATCAGAGCATACGTAAAGCAGGTGTCGCGTCATTTTTATCACTTTTAAGATCAGGTCTTATACTGATTCCGTCTATAATTACACTTTCTCATTTTTTAGGACTCAAAGGCATACAGCTTGCTCAGCCTGTTTCCGATGTGTTGACAGGTCTTGTATGTATACCGTTTATTGTTTATTTCTTAAAAAAGGATCATTCTGTAAATGAAAAATAAAATCAAATTTATCAATTTTGTAATGCTGACAGTGGCGGGTATAATAAATGCTTTTGGCGTCACTGTGTTTTTAGCGCCTGTGAAATTGTACGATAGCGGTATATCGGGAACGTCAATGCTTCTTGAACAGATAACACCTGAATATTTAAGTCTGTCGGTTTTTCTTTTGATACTTAATGTTCCGCTTTTTATTTACGGACTTAAAAAACAAGGCGTTGCATTTACGATATATGCGGTGTATACTGTTGCAATATATTCGCTTTTTGCTTTTCTTATTACAGATGTTTTACCTATAGATGTCAGTATAGCTTCTCCTCTTGCAGGAACTGATCTTTTGCTTTGCGCACTGTTTGGCGGAATGATTTCAGGTATAGGCTCAGGTATTGCAATCAGATTCGGCGGTGCGATGGACGGAATAGAAGTTATGTCTGTAATCTTTGCAAAAAAGCTCGGAATCACAGTAGGTACATTTGTTATGATATATAATGTGATTCTTTATGTTGTTTGCGGTATAATAATCAAAAGCTGGATACTACCTCTTTATTCTATAGTAACATACGGCGCAGCTCTTAAAACCGTTGACTTTATCGTTGAGGGTTTTGACAGAGCTAAGTGTGCAATGATAGTGACCGAACGTCCCGTTGAAATATGTGCCGCTTTGACAGAAGAGTTTGAATGTGGTGTTACAAGAACCGATGCAGTGGGCGGATATTCAAATACAAATAAAACTATTATTTATTTCGTTGTAAACAGATTTCAGGTTACTAAAATGAAAGATATAGTACACGAAATAGATAAATCCGCATATATAACCATCAGCGAAGTTGCGGACGTTTATAAAGCAAATTGAAAAATATATAAAAATCAGGAGGAAAAAAGATGGACATTCTTATCAAAGGGTTTCAGAATGTAGAACTGGGACAGATAGCAATGTGGATTATCGGCGGTATATTGATATTCCTTGCTATCAAAAAAGAAATGGAACCAACTCTTCTTTTACCCATGGGCTTTGGCGCAATTTTAATTAATTTGCCCGAATCAGGCGCAAAAGAAGTTGTTGAGCGACTTTTTGAAATAGGTATTGATAACGGTGAGCTGATGCCTCTGATACTGTTTATCGGTATCGGCGCAATGATTGATTTCGAACCGCTTCTTGTCAATCCGAAACTTATGTTTTTCGGTGCTGCAGCTCAGTTCGGTATTTTCTTTACTTTGGCAATGGCATCATTGCTCGGTTTTGAACTTAACGATGCGGCTTCTGTTGCTATCATAGGTGCGGCAGACGGTCCTACGTCTATTTTTGTAGCGCAGACACTGGGCTCAAAATATTTACCGGCAATAATGGTTGCGGCTTATTCATATATGGCTCTTGTACCTGTTGTTCAGCCGCCTATTATAAAACTTTGTACAACTAAAAAAGAACGCCTTATCCGTATGGAAAAATTCGGCGGTTCTGTTTCAAAAACAACAAAAATTCTTTTCCCGATAATAGTAACCGTAATTGTAGGCTTTGTAGCTCCCGATGCAGTTGCTCTTATAGGTTTCCTTATGTTCGGTAACCTTATCCGTGAATGTGGTGTTCTTAATTCACTCTCGGAAACAGCTCAGAAGGTACTTGCAAACCTTATAACAATCTTTCTCGGTATCACCATTGCTTCAAGAATGAATTATCAGGAATTTCTCCAGTGGGAAACACTTCTCATAATGGGTCTTGGTCTTATAGCATTCATATTCGATACATTTGCAGGTGTAATGCTTGCTAAAATTATTAACCTGTTCAGTAAAAAGAAAATCAATCCTATGATAGGTGCAGCAGGTATTTCTGCATTCCCTATGTCAGCGCGTGTTGTTCATAAAATGGGACTTGAAGAAGATAACCAGAACTTTCTTCTTATGCACTCAATAGGTGTAAATGTTTCAGGTCAGATAGCATCTGTTATAGCAGCAGGTCTTATTCTTGCATTTGTTAAATAAGGAGATATGAATAATGTTTAGTTTTAATCCTTCACTTTTTGTAGCATCACTTCCTATAGTAGTTCAGGGAATGCTTGGGATTTTTATAGTCACTACTGCAATAATTATTTCAGTAATGCTTCTGAACCTTTTCGGAATACTGTTTACTAAAAAGAAATGATATATTAAACAAAAATGCTGTAAAAACGAATTCGTTTTTACAGTATTTTTTAATATTCTATTTTGCAGATAACTGTTTTGTCTTCGATTTCTGCTTCGTGGTCATTTCCGTAAATGTGAATGAAACTTGAAGATTTTGGAGTTTTTTCGACATACGGTCCGAAAGTAGGACGGAGTATCGGTTTGTCACCGTCGTCAATTTCATCTTCTGACTCTTGTGTCATAGGTGTTCTGTCGTAATTCATATACAGGGAATTGTGCATTCCTGAAGAATGTCCCTGAAGGCATATGTAAAGAGGAAGTTTTTGTCCGTTCCAATCTTTGGGCAGAGCAATGTATCTTGGAACGAAGTATCCCTCTTCATTTTGGAAAGAAAAAGGAATAACTTTAACTCCGTACATTTCAAATTCAGGCCCTGTTTTGAACATATCGTCTTTTGGTTTTACCATTTTGTCAAGACCTAAAAGTGCCCATAGTCTGTCATAGGCTCTTTTCTGCCAACTTTCCATTGATTCTTTGCCGTTATAGCGGAAAGCAGGTGTGATTTTTGAATATAATTTGCTATCAAAATCAAGTGCAATTCTTATGTCTTCCATTATGTTTGCCTCGTATTGTAAACACTTACATTCAGTATACCGCAACAAAATGAGTTGTCAATGTGTTTAATGTGTGATATACTGAAAAACAGAGGTGAATTAATGAACATTTATGATATAGCTAAAAAATGCGGTGTTTCTATTGCGACGGTGTCCCGTGTTCTTAATAACAGCAATAAAGTTAATCAAAAAACCAAGGAAAAAATCCTCGCAGTTATGAATGAAGAAAATTATACGCCAAATGCTTTTGCCAGAGGACTTGGACTTGGTTCGATGCGTATGATAGGGTTGGTTTGTACAGACGTTGCAGATCTTTATTATGCAAAAGCTGTATCACTTATGGAAAAAGAACTCAGGAAACTTGGGCTTGATACTCTTCTTTGTTGTAGCGGAACATCCGTTGAGGATAAAAAGAAAGCAATAAAACTTATAATGAATAAAAACGTTGATGCCTTGATACTTATAGGTTCTGCATTTCGTGAACTCAGCGATAATTCTCATATAAAAGAAGCTGCAGAAAAATTACCTGTTTTTATAATCAACGGTGATATTTCTTTGGATAACGTGTATTGTGTGCTTTGCGATGAACATAAAGCTATGTATGAGAATGTAAAATATGTTGTTCAGAAGGGTGCGGACAGTATTCTTTATCTGTATGACTCGGAAAGCTATAGCGGAAGATGTAAACTGTCGGGCTTTGAACAGGCGGTTAAAGAAACAGGTCTTAAATCAAAAATTGTCAAAACAGAAAAAGATTTACAAAGCGCCAAGAATGCGGTTGTCGCCCAATTTGAAAATGAAGAATTTTCGGCAATTTTAACTTCGGAAGATTTACTCGCTGTAGGCGCACTGAAAGCAATCGGTAAACTTAATAAAAAAATATCAGTAATAGGATTTAATAATTCCCAACTTGCTTTGTGCTCGTCCCCGTCTTTGACCAGCGTGGATAATATGCTTGATGAGCTTTGCCCTATGACTGCAAAACTTTTGTCGAGCCTTCTTTCAGGAGAGCAAATACCTGCCAAAACTACGTTGTATGCGAAAATTGTAGAAAGAGATACATAAATTTTGTTTTTTGCTATTGACTTTTGCACTTTAGCGTGCTATAATCCTAAATCGTAACAAATAAATATTGCTAAGTGAAACTCGCAGGATTTTTAAAAACTGTGAGCGGATAGGACTTTGGAGAATCTCATTAAGTTGAGTGCCGAAGGGGCAAGGCAAACGGAGTTTGCTCAATCTCTCAGGCAAAAGGACAAAGATTAATTTTGTATTCAAAGTCGCTATATTATGCTATAGCGGCTTTTATTTTTTAAAAGGAAAAAGGAGAAAAAAAGATGGACGCAATATTAAATATCGTTCAGACAATCAACAGCTACCTTACAGACTATGTACTCATTATTCTTTTGGTAGCAGTGGGTATTTTATTTACCGTTAAAACAGGTTTTGTACAGATTCGTTGTTTCGGCGAAGGTATGAAAAAGGTTTTTGGTAACTTTAAACTTAAAGGTGGAAAAAGTGAAGGCGGAATGAGTTCATTCCAGGCTCTTGCAACTGCAATTGCGGCTCAGGTCGGCACAGGTAACATCGTAGGTGCTTCAGGCGCCATCCTCGTAGGTGGTCCCGGTGCTATCTTCTGGATGTGGATAATCGCTTTCTTTGGTATGGCTACCATTTATGCAGAAGCAGTTCTTGCTCAGAAAACACGTGTTACTGATGCAGACGGTAACATTCAGGGTGGTCCTGTTTATTACATAAAAGAAGCATTTAAAGGTACATTCGGCAAAATTCTTGCTATTTTCTTCTCAATATCTACAGTTCTTGCTCTTGGCTTCATGGGCCTTATGGTACAGTCAAATTCAATTGCAGAATCAGTTAATAATGCATTTGGTATCCAGCCTTGGATAGTTGGTGTTATCGTTGCTGCACTTGCGCTTCTTGTATTTGTAGGCGGTATCAGCCGTATTGCATCAGTTACAGAAAAATTAGTTCCTTTAATGGCTATTTTCTTCCTTATCGGCGGTTTTGTTATTCTTGGAATTAATTTTAAAGAAATCCCCGAAACTTTTGGTATGATATTCAAATACGCATTTACACCTCAGGCTCTTATCGGTGGCGGTATCGGTGCTGCTATTAAAACAGCTATCAGTCAGGGCGCAAAACGTGGTCTTTTCTCAAACGAAGCAGGTATGGGTTCAACACCTCACGCACATGCTCTTGCAAATGTTGAGAAACCTCACGACCAGGGTGTTGTCGCTATGATAGGTGTGTTTATCGATACATTTGTAGTTCTTACAATGACAGCTCTTGTTGTTATTTCTTCAATCTATTGTGGAAACGGTCCTCTTGCAGGTAAACTCGGAGCTGATTATATTGCAGCAACTGCAGGTGAAACTGCTATCGTTTCAAAAACAAGCATTATGCAGCTTGCATATACACAAACTCTTCCTGAATTTTTCGGAAACTTCGGTAATATATTTGTTGCTATATGCCTGTTCTTCTTTGCATTTTCAACTATTATCAGCTGGAACCTTTTTGGTAAAATCAATGCACAGTATCTTACAAAGAACAAAAAATGGGCTATCATTGCTTACGGTGTAATTTCTGCAGGCTTTGTATTCCTTGGTTCAGTTCTTAAAAACGATCTCGTTTGGGAACTTACTGACTTTTTCAACTATCTTATGGTAATTCCTAACGTAATCGCACTTTTTGCTCTTGCAAAAATAGTTTCAAAAGAAGCTAAAAAAGCAAAGGAAAAGAAATAATTTTCCCTAAAAAGTATTGACAAGTATTTTTTAGTGTGCTAACATTTTGATATCACAATTAAATAAAGGCTGTGACGAAGACGGTTTTGAATTTCAACTTGCAGAGAGCCGATGGTGGTGTGAATCGGTAGTTTGTGTTCATATAACCCATCACTTCTGAGCCGAAAGTCCGAAAGCAAAAAGCAAGTAGATACTTTCCGTGATTGCTGCGTAAAGGCATAGGGGTTGTCAGACTCCAAGAGCGGCAGATTATAAATCTGCAATTTGAGTGGTACCGCGAGTGTATAATTCACCCGTCTCAAAGTAATTTGAGACGGGTTTTTTATTTGAAAGGAGAATAAATCTATGGCAACAGTATCAAACGATAAACTGTGGGAAGTCGCATCGCGAATTCGCGAAATGCGTGAAATTTGCGGATATACAATAGAAGAAATGGCGGCAAAAACAGAAATTACCGTCGAAGAATATGCCGATTATGAGGCAGGTAAACTTGATTTTCCTTTTACTTTTATACATAAATGTTCTCTCGCTTTTGATATAGGTGTAACTGACCTTCTTGAAGGTAAGAGCGCACATCTTTCGTCATATGACGTGACACGTAAAGGTCAGGGTCAGGATACTGCAAAAGAAGAAGGTATTTCTATATCAAACCTTGCTCCTCAGTTTCGTAAAAAAATAGCAGAACCTTATTTTGTCAGATATGAATATAACGAAGAACTTCAGAATAAACCTATCCATCTAACAACTCATTCGGGACAGGAATTTGACTATGTGCTCAGTGGCAGACTTAAAGTTCAGATAGGAGATAATGTTGAGTACCTCAGCGAAGGAGACAGTATCTACTATAACAGTTCAATGCCTCACGGTATGATAGCTGTTGGTGGAAGTGATTGCCAGTTTGTTGCGCTTGTACTTCCGGGTGAAGACGAAGGTGAAACTTCTGTAAGAGATAACCTTAAAGCAGTACGTCATCAGATGAAAAAACTTGTAAGCGAAGATTTTATTGTTACAGAAGAAGACGAAAACGGACTTTTGCAGTCAATTGATTTTGTGAACGATGATAAATTCAATTTTGGCTTTGACGTAGTTGATGCTATTGCAAAAAAATCTCCCGAAAAACTTGCAATGCTTCATATTTCCAAAGATATGACTGAAAGACGTTTTACTTTCAACGATATGAAACGTTATTCAAACCAGTGTGTTAACTATTTCAAGTCACTTGGAATCAAAAAAGGCGATAAGGTAATGCTTATCTTAAAACGTCATTATCAGTTCTGGTTTTCTATAGTTGCTCTTCATAAACTTGGAGCAATTGCAATTCCTGCAACAAATCTTCTTCAGGAACACGACCTTGATTATAGATTTAATCTTGCTGATGTTAGTGCTATTGTTTGTACTGCAGACGGAGATATTTCAAATCAAGTTGATCTTGCACATAAAAATAGCCCTACTCTCAAAACCAAAATACTTGTGGGCGGTAAAAAAGATGGTTGGCACGATTTTGATGAAGAATATAAACTTTTCAGTGCTCATTATTACCGTACAGAAGATACTCCTTGCGGAAAAGACCTTTCTCTTATGTTCTTTACGTCAGGTACTACAGGTTATCCCAAAATAGCATCACACGACTATAGATATCCGCTCGGACACTATGTGACCGCAAAATATTGGCACGGAGTAAGCGAAAACGGACTTCATTTCACCATTTCCGAAACAGGCTGGGGCAAAGCTCTCTGGGGTAAAATTTACGGTCAGTGGCTTTGTGAAGGCGCAGTGTTTACATATGATTTTGACAGATTTGATGCATCAGAAATACTTCCGATGTTTGCAAAGTATAATATAACTACTTTCTGTGCGCCTCCTACAATGCTCCGTATGATGATTAAAGAAGATATTTCAAAATATGATCTTTCATCTATTCAGCATATGACAACTGCAGGTGAAGCGCTTAATCCTGAGGTTTATCGCCAGTTTGAAAAAGCAACAGGTCTTCAGATAATGGAAGGCTTCGGTCAGACAGAACTTACGCTGACTATTGCAAACCTTATGGGCGGAACTCATAAGGTTGGTTCAATGGGTAAACCCGTACCTCTTTATGACGTTGATATAGTTGACCCTGACGGTAATCCCGTTGAAGACGGTGAGACAGGTGAAATTGTTGTTAAAACAAGCGAAAAAGTTCCTTGCGGTCTTTTTGCAGGGTACTATAAAAACCCTGAAAAAACAGACGAGGTATGGCACGACGGATATTATCATACAGGTGATACCGCATGGAGAGATGAAGACGGATTTTATTGGTATGTTGGACGTGTTGATGACGTTATTAAATCATCTGGTTACCGTATCGGGCCGTTTGAAATTGAGAGCGTAATTATGGAACTTCCATACGTGCTTGAATGCGGCGTGTCTGCAGCTCCCGACGAAGTTCGCGGACAGGTGGTAAAAGCAAGTATAGTTCTTGTAAAAGGAACAGAGGGAACGGAAGAACTCAAAAAAGAAATCCAAAACTACGTTAAAACGCATACCGCACCCTATAAATATCCGAGAATAGTTGAATTTAAGACAGAACTTCCCAAAACAATCAGCGGCAAAATACAGA
Organism: Eubacteriales bacterium; assembly: GCA_045657265.1. GTDB lineage: Bacteria > Bacillota > Clostridia > Oscillospirales > QAKW01 > RGIG9041. The sequence goes on from JAZOSU010000029.1 coordinate 53,619, forward strand.
GAAATAAACTGTAAGAAATTGTCTTATAGTTGTTGACAAATTAATCTGGTTGTGATAGACTTTGACTATTAATATTAAAAGGCACTGACGAAGAGTGTGTAAAAATACTCCCTCAGAGAGATAGCGGTTGGTGAAAGCTATCGGACGTTTTTTTACATTTGTAGCTTCTGAGCCGAGAGGAAGAAAACCCAAAAGGTTAGTAGAACCTCTCCGTGATTGCTGCGTAAAGGCATAGGGGTTGTTTGACTCCAAGAGAGGCAGTTGTATACTGCAATTTGAGTGGTACCGCGGGTGAATCAATAAACGATTAACGCTCGTCTCAAAGTTATCAGAGCTTTGGGACGAGTATTTATTTTTTCGTCCCGGAAACGGAGAGAATTTATGGAACAAATTACAGGTCTTGACTTTAAAATTCAAGAAATGGCAGGTCGTATCAAGGAACTGCGTGAAATTGAAAACTTAAGCGTTGAACAGATGGCGGAAAAAACAGGTGTGCCCGTCAGTGAATACCTTGAATGTGAAAGCGGTAAATGTGACCTTAACTTTGCGTTTATTTACCGTTGCGCAATGGCGCTTAACGTTAACGTTACCGATATCATCGAAGGAAACAGCCCGAATCTTAAATCATATACAGTAACCCGTATGGGAACAGGACAGAAAGTGTCTCAGGCTCATGGTATGACGTATTATAACCTTGCATATGCATTCAGAAACAGAATTGCCGAGCCTCTTTATGTTAAGAGCAAATTTGACCCTGAGGCGTTGCAAAAAGATATCGAGCTTACAACCCATGACGGACAGGAGCTTGATATCGTTGTTGAAGGAAGCCTTATGGTTCAGATAGGTGAACATAGAGAGACTTTAGGACCGGGAGACAGTATTTACTTTGACAGTAAAACACCTCACGGTATGATAGCTGTAGGCGGAGCTGATTGCGTGTTCTATGCTATAGTTCTTAATCCTACAGGCGAACCTATTCCTGAACTTGCACCTACAAAAGCTATACCTGAAAAACCAAGAACGACTCATAAAGACACAAAGAAACGTATATACAAAGAATTTATTGAGACAGAGGAAAACGAAAAGGGAACACCTACATCAATCAAATTCAAAAACACCGAACGATTTAATTTTGCTTTTGATTTGGTTGACGGACTTGCAGACCGCGAACCCGAAAAACTTGCAATGCTCCATATCTCGAAAGATAAAACTGAACGTAGATTTACTTTTAAAGATATGAAAAAAGCATCAAACCAGTGTGCAAACTATTTCAAATCACTGGGCATCAAAAAAGGCGACAGAGTAATGCTTGTTCTTAAACGTCACTATCAGTTCTGGTTTGCAATACTTGGCCTTAATAAACTTGGAGCTATTGCGATTCCCGCAACACATCAGCTTCAGGAACACGATTTTGAATATAGATTTAACCTTGCAGGTATAAATACAGTTGTTTGTACAGCAGACGACGATACTGCAAATCAGATAGATATAGCCGCTAAAAAATGTCCCGAACTTGTAAACAAACTCATTGTTAACGGCACAAGAGAAGGTTGGCGTAGCTTTGACGAAGAGTATACTCTTTTCAGTACCCACTATAAACGTACAGAACAGTCGCCTTGCGGTGATGACCTTATGATTATGTACTTCACATCAGGTACGTCAGGCTATCCTAAACTTGCGGCGCATAACCACAGATATCCTTTAGGACATTTCCATACAGCAAAATATTGGCATGATGTTGACCCCGAGGGTCTTCATTTCACAATTTCCGATACAGGCTGGGCAAAAGCTATGTGGGGTAAACTTTACGGACAGTGGCTTTGCGAAGCGGCAACCTTTGTTTATGATTTTGACAGATTTGATGCAGCAGATATACTTCCTATGTTTGCTAAATATCAGATTACAACATTCTGCGCACCGCCCACAATGCTTCGTATGATGATAAAACAGGATATCAACAAATACGATTTTTCTTCTGTTAAACATATGACGACTGCAGGTGAAGCTCTTAACCCTGAGGTTTACAGACAGTTTGAAAAAGCAACAGGACTTCAGATTATTGAAGGCTTCGGTCAGACCGAAAGTACAATGATAATCGGTAATATGGTAGGAGCTTCTCATAAAATAGGTTCAATGGGTAAACCTGCTCCTATCTATGACGTTGAAATAGTCGATGCCGACGGAAATCCCGTAGCTGACGGTGAAACAGGTGAAATCATCGTAAGAACCGAAAACGGCGCACCTTGCGGATTGTTTACGGGCTATTATCGTGATGAAGAAAAAACCAAAGAAGTCTGGTATGACGGTTGTTACCATACAGGCGATACCGCTTGGAGAGACGAAGACGGATTTTATTGGTACGTTGGTAGAGTTGATGACGTTATTAAATCATCAGGCTATCGTATCGGACCATTTGAAATTGAAAGCGTTATTATGGAACTTCCTTACGTACTTGAATGCGGTGTCTCTGCTGAGCCTGACGAGGTGAGAGGACAGGTTGTTAAAGCAAGTATAGTTCTTGTTGCCGGAACCGAACCTACCGAAGAACTCAAAAAAGAAATTCAGCTTTACGTCAAGGAAAAAACCGCTCCTTATAAATATCCGAGAATAGTTGTATTCAGAGATAGTCTTCCAAAGACAGTCAGCGGTAAAATCCAGAGAAATAAATTATGATAAACTATAAACGTATAACACTGCTTTGCGGACATTACGGAAGCGGTAAAACCAATATAGCGGTAAATATGGCTTTTGATATAAAGAAAACAGCAGATAAAGTTACAATAGCTGACCTTGATATCGTAAATCCCTATTTCCGCACAAAAGACAGTAGTGAACAATTCAAAGAGCAGGGAATAAGACTTATCTGTTCTGAATATGCAAACAGTAACGTTGATATTCCCGCGCTTCCTGCTGATATATATTCAATCACTGCAGATACGTCTCATAAAGTTGTAATAGACGTAGGCGGGGATGACAGAGGGGCTCTTGCTCTTGGTAGAATTTCATCTGATATAATGAAAGAAAATAACTACGAAATGCTTATGGTAATAAATTGTTACCGTCCTCTCACAAGAGATGCAAAAAGCACTATCGAAGTTATGAAAGAAATTGAAATTGCAGGTAAAATCCCTTTTACGGGAATTGTAAACAACTCAAATCTCGGACAGGATACAACAGCAAAGGATGTACTTAAATCCTGTGAGTATGCAGACGAGGTATCAAAAATGTCGGGACTTCCTGTTGTTTGTACTGCAGTTTCGGAAAATGTTTATAAAAGCCTTGAAGGAAAAATACAGGATTTGCTTCCGTTAAGACTTCAAAATAAAAACTTTTAAAGGAGAGTGTTTGAAATGGCAAAACTTACATTTAAAACAGACAACTGTAAGGGTTGCGGACTTTGCGTTGACGTATGTCCTAAAAAAGTTCTGACTCTTGCGGCTGATAAAATCAATAAAAAAGGGCATCACCCCGTTGAAGCTGTTGATATTGACAGTTGTATCGGTTGCGCATTCTGTGCAACAATGTGCCCCGACTGTATAATTAAGGTTGAAAGGTAGGGAAATAACGTGGCAGATAAAGTACTTATGAAAGGTAACGAAGCTATTGCAGAAGCAGCTATAATTGCAGGATGCAGACATTACTTCGGTTATCCTATTACTCCCCAGACAGAAATTGCGGCTTATATGGCAAAAAGAATGCCTAAAATCGGCGGATGCTTTTTACAGGCTGAAAGCGAAATTGCTGCTATCAATATGGTATACGGTGTGTCATCAACAGGTAAACGTGTAATGACATCATCATCAAGCCCCGGTATTGCTCTTAAAAGTGAAGGACTTTCATACCTTGCAGGTTCTGACCTTCCCGCTCTTGTAGTAAACGTACAGCGCGGTGGCCCCGGACTTGGCGGTATTCAGCCAAGCCAGTCTGACTATTTTCAGGCAACAAAAGCAGGCGGTCACGGTGATTTCAGAATGATAGTTCTTGCTCCTGATTCAGTTCAGGAAATGGCAGAACTTACAGTTAAAGGTTTTGAACTTGCCGATACATACAGAATGACAGCGATGATTCTTGCTGACGGTACAATGGGTCAGATGATGGAACCTGTATCACTTGATTTTGACGTTAAACCCGTTTGCGATAAACCCTGGGCAACAACAGGTACAAAACTTGAAAGAAAACATAATATTGTAAACTCACTTTCACTTGTTTCTGAAGAACTTGAAAAACTTAACTTCGAAAGATATGAACGTTATGCTCTTGTTGAACAGAACGAAACAATGTACGAAGAATATATGATGGATGATGCTGAAATTGCTGTTACAGCATTTGGTATCGCAGCACGTGTTGCTAAAAATGCAATTAACGAAGCAAGAAAACAAGGAATTAAAGTAGGTCTTATAAGACCTATTACACTCTGGCCGTTCCCTAAAGCTCCTTTCCAGAAAGCTGCAAAACAGGTAAAACAGATTATATCTGTTGAACTTTCAATGGGTCAGATGATAGAAGATGTTCGCCTTGCATCAGAATGTAAAGTTCCCGTAACTCTCTGTAACCGAGTAGGCGGTATGATACCTTCACCCGAACAGGTACTGGAAGCTATTAAAGATGCTGCGAAAAACGGAGGTGCAAAATAATGGTAGTATTTGACAAACCACATGCATTGGCAGACGTACCTATGCATTACTGCCCCGGTTGTACTCACGGTATAGTTCACCGTCTTGTTGCCGAGGTTATAGATGAACTTGGTATCGAAGGAAAAACAATAGGTATTGCTCCTGTTGGATGTTCAGTTATGGCTTATAACTATTTCAACTGCGATATGATAGAAGCAGCTCACGGAAGAGCTCCTGCTGTTGCAACAGGCGTTAAACGTGCAGACCCCGAAAACCATATAGTATTTACATATCAGGGCGATGGTGACCTTGCATCTATCGGTATGGCTGAAACAGTTCATTCAGCTGCAAGAAACGAAAATATTACAATCATATTTATCAATAACGCAATTTACGGTATGACAGGCGGTCAGATGGCGCCTACTTCACTTCCCGGTCAGGTCACACAGACATCACCTTACGGAAGAGATACAAATCATTGCGGTTTTCCGATTAAAGTATGTGAAATGCTTTCTGAACTTGACGGACCCGAATACCTCGAAAGAGTAACCGTAAATAACGTTAAAAACATCAAAAATGCTAAAAAAGCTATTAAAAAAGCTTTCCAGAATCAGATAGACGGAAAAGGCTTTTCGCTTGTTGAAGTTGTTTCAACCTGTCCTACAAACTGGGGTATGACACCTCAGGATGCTCTTAAATGGGTAGATGAAAAAATGCTTCCTTATTATCCCCTTGGTGTTTATAAGGATAGATCTGCAAAACAGGAGGAGACAAAATGAGTACAACACAGTTTTTATTCTCAGGCTTCGGCGGTCAGGGTATCCTGTTTGCCGGTAAATTCTTAGCATATAAAGGTCTTATGGATGGAAAAAACGTAAGCTGGCTCCCGTCATACGGTCCTGAAATGCGTGGCGGTACAGCAAGCTGTAGCGTTATAGTTAGCGATGAACCTGTAGGCTCACCTATCGTATCAAACCCCGACATTCTTGTTGCAATGAACCTTCCGTCACTTGATAAATATGAAAGTTCAGTTGCTTCAGGCGGTATGATTTTCCTTGATTCTTCACTTATCGAAAGAAAAGTTGAAAGAGATGACGTTAAAGTATTTTATATCCCTGCTACAAAACTTGCAGGTGAAAACGGAATGTCTACACTTGCAAATATGATAATTGTAGGTAAAATTCTTAAAGAATTGGGTGACAATGCTCCTGAGAGTATAGATGTTGCTCTTTCAAAAGTAATCTCAGCAAAACGTGCCGATATGGCTGATATTAACCGTAAGGCAATGCAGATAGGAGCGGAAAACTGATGCTTGATATTAAAATAACAAAAACAACTTGTCCTAAAGAAAAACCCGAAGAGACATCTCTCGGTTTCGGTCAGAAATTCTCAGACCATATGTTTATGATGGACTGGAACGTTGAAAAAGGTTGGTATAATGCAAGAATAATTCCTTTTGCAAATCTTTCAATACATCCTGCTTCAACAGTTCTGCACTACGGCTCTGAAATCTTCGAAGGTCTTAAAGCTTACAGAAGAGCAGACGGTAAAGTACAGATGTTCAGACCTATTGAAAATGTACGCAGACTTAATAATTCAGCAGAACGTCTTTGCCTTCCGCAGATTCCTGAGGAAGATGCAATGCAGGCTCTTACTACTTTTGTAGAACTTGAAAAAGACTGGACACCCTCAGCTCCCGGTACATCTTTGTACCTTCGTCCCTTCCTTTTCGGTAATGATGAAACACTTGGTGTTCACGCTGTTAAAAATGCAATATTCGTTATAATCGCATCACCTGTAGGAAGCTATTATAAAGAGGGAATTAACCCTGTTAAAATTATGATAGAAGACGAAGATGTACGTGCGGTTCGCGGCGGTACAGGTTATGCTAAATGCGGCGGTAACTACGCTGCAAGTAACCGCGCAGGTGAGAGAGCTGAAAAGAAAGGTTATTCACAGGTTCTCTGGCTTGACGGTGTTGAAAGAAAATATATTGAAGAAGTTGGCGCAATGAACGTTATGTTCAAAATTGCAGGTGAAATCGTTACACCTATGCTTTCAGGCTCAATTCTTCCTGGTATTACAAGAAAATCTTGCCTTGAAGTTCTCAGAAAAGAAGGATATAAAGTGAGTGAAAGACTTCTTTCAATTGACGAGCTTGAAAAAGCTATGGAAGAGGGAATACTTGAAGAAGCTTGGGGTTGCGGTACAGCAGCTGTAGTTTCTCCTATAGGTGAGCTTTGCTATAAAGGTAAAAAATACGCTGTAAACAACGGTCAGATAGGTGAGGTTACACAACACCTTTATGATACTCTTACAGGTATTCAGTGGGGTAAAATCGAAGATACATTCGGTTGGATACACAATATAGATTAATTTGAAAATGCCTGAAAGCGATATCCTTATAGACGGTGTTCATCCTACTCCTGTAGGTCACGAACTTATAAAAAGAGCTTGGCTTGAGGGCTTTGAAAAAATTAAATAAAACTGTTGACAAAAGGACTCTGCAGTAGTATAATACTTGCATATATTTTAAATGCGATGAAGGAATTATTTTTTGATAATACGTCATTTCAGAGAATCGGCGGTTGGTGTGAGCCGATATGAAAATGTCAAAAAAGTCTCGTTCCGGAGCAGAGCCACTGAATAGCAGTAAGTGACTACGGTTTGTCCCGTTACCGTGACAGAAGACTTGAATGAGTCTTATGAGGTGATAGCTTTAAAAGCTGTAACCGGGGTGGTACCGCGATAATTTCGTCCCCGATGCCTGTTTGGGCATCGGGATTTTTTATTGTATAATTGAATGGAGAAAAAAGACTATGACACAGATTAAAATTGCAGACACAACATTGTGTAAAGAAGGCAGCGCATTTAGCTTTAAAGAGAAAATTGAGATTGTCCGCCAGCTTGACAGACTTTGTGTGGATGTTATTGAATTGCCTCCTGTTGAGAATTCAAAAACAGATATTCTTTTTGTAAGAACAGTGTCATCATTTGTGAAAGGAAGTATACTTTCTGTAGGAGCAGGTATGAGTGCGCAGACTATTGAAGACGCTGCTGCAGCTTTATCGGGTACAGAAAAAGCAAGAATCCGTATAGAACTTCCGGTATCTCCCGTAGGTATGGAATATACATGCCATAAAAAAGCTCCTAAAATGCTTGAGTGGATAAAAACTGCAGTTGAAATGGCTAAATCAAAATGTAGTGATGTTGAATTTGCCGCAGTTGATGCAACACGAGCAGAACCTGAATTTTTAACAGAGGCTATTTCCGTTGCAGTCAAAGCAGGTGCAACATCAATTTCGGTAATTGACAGTGCTGCAGAAATGATGCCTGATGACTTTGCAGTGTTTGCAAAAAATATAGTGGATATGGCAGGAGTTCCCGTAGCAGTTGCAACAAACAACAAAAACGGACTTGCGGCTGCAGATGCAGTTCTGGCAGTTAAAAACGGCGTTGCAACCGTTAAAACAGCAGTAGACGGGGAAATAGCTCCTCTTGAAACATTTGCGGTTATGATCAAAAATTGCGGCAACACCTGTGGATTTGCTTCAAATATTAAATTTACAGAACTTCACCGAATTGCAAAACAAATATTGTGGATTTCAGATAACGCTAAAAATGCAAAATCTGCAGTTACAGTTTCTGAAAATATCCAGAACGGAATAAAACTTGACGAAAAAGACGATCAGGCGGCAGTAACAACTGCAGTTGCAAAACTTGGATATGACCTTTCTGAAGAAGATAATGCAAAGGTTTATGAAGAATTTGTAAGAGTAGCTTCTAAAAAGAACGTAGGTTCAAAAGAACTTGAAGCAATAATTGCAAGCGTTGCTCTGCAGGTGCCGTCAACATATGTTTTGGAAAACTACGTTATAAACACAGGAAATATCATTTCTGCAAGTGCGCAGATAACACTTGATAAAAACGGAGAAAAGCTTCAGGGTATATCTATTGGCGACGGACCTATTGATGCGGCGTTTTTAGCTATTGAACAGATAATCGGACATAGATATGAACTTGACGATTTTCAGATTCAGTCAGTTACAGAGGGAACAGAAGCTATGGGCTCTGCTCTGGTTAAACTCCGTTCAGGTGGAAAACTTTATTCAGGTAACGGTATTTCTACCGATATACTCGGCGCAAGTATCCGCGCATATATAAGCGCAGTTAATAAAATTGTTTATGAGGAGGCTTAAAAATGAAATTATCTTTTTCAACAAAAGGTTGGCATGATAACACTTTTGAAGAATTCTGTGATATTGCAACCGATCTTAAATTTCAGGGAATTGAGCTTCATAATATAAATAACCGTTTGTTTACAGATAAAAACGGTGCGTTTCACGATTATACGGCAGCATCTACAATAAGACGTCTTTATGAAAAAAATCTGCAGATACCCTGTATTGATGCAATTAAAGATATTTCTGATGCATCATCTGTTTCGGAAACAGTAGATGAAATTAAACGCTGTATAGAAATAGCAACCTATATGCATATTCCTTATGTAAGAGTCAGAGCTGTTGCCAACGAAGATACTCAGAAGGCAATAGATGCAGTAAAAGAACTTATAACCGAGATTTTACCGTATGCGGAAAAAGCAGATATTGCGATTCTTATGGAAACAACAGGTCCTTTTGCAAATACTGCAGTTCTTCGCGATGTACTTGATACTTTTGCAAGTGATTATCTTGGTGCACTCTGGAGTTTTTCTGCCGCTTATTTTGCAGGTGGAGAACAACCTGATCAGGTTATCAAAAACCTTGGTGCATATGTAAAACACGTACATTTTAACGATGCATTAAAAAGAAACGGCGAAATTGAATACTGCCTTGCAGGTGAGGGTGAAATGCCTGTAGCACAGATGATGGCGGCTCTCCGCTCAGTAAACTATGACGGATATGTATCGCTTGTATGGGCACCTGAATGGTGCATAGAACTTGATGATATGGAAATTATATTTTCTCAGTATGTTAACTATATGAAACAGTATAGTGATACCTCAAGAAATGAGAAAACCCTTTACTATAACCGTGCGCATACAGGTAAATACGTGTGGGAAAAAGATCAGCTTATTGACTGCACTTTTTCTCAGGTGCTTGACCGTATGGTAGAGGAATTTCCTGACCAGTACGCTTTTAAATATACAACCCTTGACTATACAAGAACATATAGTGAATTCCGTGACGATGTAGATACATTTGCACGTTCACTTCTTTCAATGGGTGTAAAAGCCGGCTCACACGTTGCAGTATGGGCATCAAACGTGCCTCAGTGGTATATAGCCTTCTGGGCAACAGTAAAATTAGGTGCCGTGCTTGTAACTGTAAATACAGCATATAAAATTCACGAGATAGAATATCTTCTCCGTCAGTCTGATACCCATACTCTTATTATGACAGAAGGTGCAAAAGACTGTCATTATGGAGAAATAATAGCTCAGCTTTGTCCCGAACTTGAAAATACCAAAACAGGAGCGCCTTTACACGCTAAAAGACTTCCTTTTTTGCGTAACGTAATAACAGTCGGATATAAACAAAAAGGTTGTATGACTTGGCAAGATGCCATTGACAGAGCAAGTCAGGTGCCTGTAAGCGAAGTCCATCGTCTTGCAGCACTTGTAAATAAAGACGACGTATGTAATATGCAGTATACCTCAGGTACAACAGGATTCCCCAAAGGAGTAATGCTTACTCATTATAATGTTGTTAATAACGGTAAATATATCGGTGACCATATGGAACTTTCAACTGCGGACCGTATGATGATTCAGGTTCCTATGTTCCATTGTTTCGGTATGGTTCTTTCCATGACTGCATCAATGACACACGGTACGACAATTTATCCGCTTCCGTACTTCTCACCGAAACCTGCTCTTGCCTGTGTTCATAACGAACATATAACAGCCTTTAACGGTGTACCTACAATGTTCATTGCAATGATGGAACATCCTGATTTTGAGAAAACAGATTTTTCTTATATCAGAGTAGGTATAATGGCAGGTTCAAACTGCCCTGCTGACCTTATGAAAAAAGCGGCAGAAGTTATGAATATGAAAGAAATCGTATCTGTTTATGGACAGACCGAAGCATCTCCCGGTTGTACAATGGGTAGTTATTATGATTCTCTTGAAGTACGTACAGAAACTGTAGGAAGTGCATTTGCAAACGTTGAATGTAAAATAATAGACCCCGAAACAGGTCTCGACTGCCCCGACGGTGTTAACGGTGAATTTGTTGCAAGAGGATATAATATTATGAAAGGATATTATAAAATGCCTGTTGCAACTGCAGAAGCAATAGATAAAGACGGTTGGCTTCATACAGGAGACCTTGCCTGTCGTGACAGTCAGGGTAACTATCGTATAACAGGACGCCTTAAAGATATGATTATCCGCGGCGGTGAAAATATTTATCCAAAAGAAATAGAAGAATTTATTTATACCTGTCCTAAAGTAAGTGATGTTCAGGTAATTGGTGTTCCTGATGAAAAATACGGCGAAGAAATTATGGCTTGTATTATTCTGAAAGATGGAGAAACAATGACCGAAGAAGAAATGAAACAGTATATTGCAGACCATATGGCGCGTCATAAAGTACCGAGATATATTGATTTTATGGATAAATTCCCGATGAATGCGGCAGGTAAAATACTTAAATATAAAATGAGAGAAGATGCTGCTAAAAAATTAGGTTTAGGTTGATTTAAATGAAAAACGGATTTTATGTTATTGATTCCCACTGTCATATTTATCCCGAAAAAATTGCCGAGCGGGCGGTTGCGGGAACAGATATGTTTTATGGCACTACCGCCGCAGGTAAAGGAACAATTTCTGACCTTTCTCAAATTGGAGAAAATGTTGGTATAGACCATTTTGTAGTACAGTCGGTTGCAACCACGCCTAAACAGGTAGATAGTATTAACCGTTTTATAGCGGACTGTGTTAAAAATTCAGATGGTAAAATGACAGGTCTCGGAACGCTTCATCCGGATAGTGATGATATTGAAGGGGATATAAATAATATTGTAGCCCTTGGACTTCACGGTGTGAAACTTCACCCTGATATTCAAAAATTTCCTTTAGATGATAAAAAATGTATGATAATGTATGAACTTTGTCAAAACAATAAACTGACAATGCTTATCCATACAGGAGATTACAGATACGATTTTTCAAATCCAAACAGAGTAAAACCTGTTCTTTCAGCTTTCCCTGACCTTGTTGTTGTAGGCGCTCATCTTGGAGGATGGTCAGTTTGGGAAGAGGCGTCTTTGCAACTTGCAAAATTTGAAAATTTCTATGTTGACTGCTCTTCAACTTTCCCTTTCACTTCAAAAGAGGTGGCAGAGGCAGCACTTAACCGATACGGTTTTGACAGAGTGATTTTTGGTACAGATTATCCTATGTGGCATCCAAAAACCGAACTTGAAACAGTTTTTAGCCTCGGCATTTCAGATGATAACCTGAAAAAAGTCCTGTCCGAAAACGCAATAAAAGTATTTAAAATAAAAAAGAGTTGAGATTTTGGACTGACCCAAATTGTGCAGACAGTACAAAAAAGACCGTTATGGTAGTGTATATTAAATTTTAATTTGTTTTATATGTTTGTATTCTCTTGGCATAAAAAATCCTCCTATGGTAGTTTCTTTAATTCTACCATAGGAGGTCTCTTTTTTCGTTTTTAATAGGCTTGTTCAACATTTAAAATAATAAAACATTTTCCTGAAGAATTTCGTAGAATGCAAAAATAAAACTATTGATTTATATTTGAAAATATTGTACGATGTAAGTATTTACAGAGGTTTTGAATGAAAGTGATAGGAAATAAATTTACAAAAATTTTATGTGTCATGGTTTTGATATGTACTATGGCATTTATATTTTATATGTCATCACAGACAAAAAGTGAATCAAGTCAGTCAAGCAGCGTCTTTGTTAATCTTGTAACGCAGATTTTTGAAATAGAAAAATCTGATTTGATTGTCAAGATAGTCAGAAAATGCGCTCATATGTTTGAATATGCAACGCTTGGTATGGGTGCGGTAGCTTTGCTTTTTCATTATATGATGACGGATAAACGCAGAATTTTTCTGTCTTTCGGATTTTGTGCATTTTATGCCGTAACTGATGAAATTCATCAGCTTTTTGTAAAAGGAAGAGCCTGTCGGGTATCTGATGTTTTTATAGATTCCGCAGGTAGTGTTATAGGTATATTTGCAGTATATCTTATAATACGATTATTGTTAAAGCACAGGAGAAAAAAGCAATGAAACTTTTGCTTTTAGGTGACGTGAGTCCGACAGAATGTAACAATGAACTGTTTAAAAAAGGTGATGTAAAAACTCATTTTAGTGATACCCTTGAACTTTTTAAAGATAAAGATTTAGTGTTTGTAAACCTCGAAGTTGCACTTACAGAAAGCGAAAATGCCATTGAAAAATTCGGCCATAATCTTAAAGCTACGCCTAAAGCGGCATCTGTACTTAAATAATCAGGGTTACACTTGTGGGTCTTTCGAAAGAGAATTAAAAGTGTTTGGACATTATCTTGATTGTGAAGCACACCACGACGTTATATCGAAGATACATAAAACAGCAAATTACACAAATATAAAAGGAGTTTGATTTTTCAAACTCCTTTTATATTTATTCTTCAAACTGTGGTTTTGATGAAACGTATATTCCGTTTGTTACAAGGTTGCCAAATGGATCGGTGAGCGTTTGTGTTTCAAATCTTTCGGGATGTAAAATAAAACAAGCGGCTATATCGTCGTAAACGTAGCAGTTTTTGTCTTTGTAGCTTTTGCTCATACGCTTTGAAGCTAAAAGTATTTTTGAATATTTGTCAGTTTCCTCTATTGAGTATCGGTTCATATCCAAAGCTTTGACAGAACAGGTATCAAGCGTTATTGCAATATGAGGAAATTTCACGCATTTTGAAAAAGCCTCAGGGTCAAGTCCGTGGTTAAATTCGTAACCCTTGTAGTTGGGAGTATGTTTTATGCATCCGCCCATTATAACAAGTTTTTTGTTTTTATATTTTTCAAGTACGGGATAAACAAGGGTCATAGGACCGAGACTGAGAATTGTTTCGCTTCCTGAAAGCGTGTTAATCCATTCGTTAAATTCTGTTATATCAAGACCTTCTGTGTCTTTGTGTTTTTCAAAAATATCTCCCATTCCGTCCTGTCCGTGAATATCCTTTAAATATTCATAAGGCTGTTTTATTTTTGTGGTATCGACAATTTCAAGCCCTGTTTCTCCAAGCTCATTCAAAAGGGTGATGCAGTTTTGAAAAGATACGTCAGTAGGTACGTTTCCGCCGATGGGTACAATGGTTATACTATCAAATTTATTTCTGTTTTTAAGTATACTGGCAGTAGCAGCAGCATCGTCAAGACCGTAATCGGCAAAAATAATAAGTTTTTCCATATGATTCACCTCAAAGCAGTTTATGTATTAATTCTATCAGTATGCAAAGAGACTGTCAATAATTTAAAAAAGGTGCTGTTTTCACAGCACCTTTTTTTGATTTGCTATATTTAAAGCTTTGATAATGACAGGTATAAGAAGAGCGCAAATGGCATTACTGATTCCGTGAACCAAATCCCACGGCAGACCTGTAATTACCCATGCTACAGTGGTTTTAAAATCATAACCGAACATAATGGCCTGAACCGGAGCGTATAAAACGCCGTATAAAAAACCGTGGATTGAACAAACCGCTATGTATAAAACGGTTTTCACTTTGAAATTTAGCTTTTGCGGTATTATCATAACAAACAGCCAGAGAATAAGCCATAAATATAAATACGGTATCCACCAGTTTGCAAAACCTGTAAATACTCCCATAAGCAGTACAAATACATAAATGGGGAACAAAGCTTTAAATCTGTAAACTGCAGTAAAAGCAACGGTAAATACGCCAAGTAAATGTACGTTAGGCAAAATTTCCGTTATCCATTTAGAAGTAAACATCATTGCTCCTAAAAGGGCAAATATAACCATTTCTTTTAAAGAAATTATATTATTTTTCGATTTTAAATGCATAAGTGCTTCCGCCTGTGATTTCGGTTGTGTCCACACCGGTCATAGCGTATTCGCCGTTTACGTAAAAAGCCCAGTATGTTTTGTCTTTGTCGTAATCGGCGGTAATACCGTTTACCGTTTTAACGTAAAGACCGTAATCACCGGGATCACCTTCAATAATACCAAGCTCAAGCAGTGCATCGCCTACAGTTGTTTTGTCGGTGTGTACCTCAAAAACAGTGTCTTTTCCATCTGCATCTGTAACAGTGAAGTTAAATACGGTCTTGCCGCTTCCTATAACTCCGCCTTCCATTGTTACAGACTGTGGATTTTTTGTTTTTCCGTCATCGTTTTTACTGCATCCAAAAGAGGAAAGTGCTATAGCCGCAATAAGCAATACGCAGAGGATGACAGAAAGTAATTGTTTAAAATTTCTTTTTTTCATCGCATTTTATCTCCTTAAAATTTTTCATTTTCTTTGTCGGCACTCGCAACTATTTTTGAAAATGTTTTTGTTGTACGGATATTTCGACTGGGTGCAAAGTTTTCTGCCTTCTCAGATTTTATCCAATGGCACTTTCCCGAAAAATTGCGGCATTCGGTAAGAAAACTTTATATAGCGCACTTCACGGCGACGGGCTCGTACAGGATTTACACCTGTTTCCCCAAACAACTTAATAATTTTATCATATTTTAAAATATATTGTCAAATAAAAACAGGGGCTGTTTTTACAGTCCCTGTTTACTTTCTGCGTATTTTTTTATTGCCTGAAAAGAAACGTCGCTTATGTAATGTTCAATCTTGCAGGCATCTTCAGATGCTGTTTTTTCGTCAACACCTATGTTTATTAAAAACTGTGTCAGAAGAGTATGTCTTTCATGGATTTTATCAGCAAGGTCAAATCCCGACTGAGTAAGCGTGAGATGACCGCTTTTATCAACGGTTATGTAACCACCTTTTTTAAGTATTCCCATTGCTCTGCTGACACTTGGTTTTGAATATCCTAAATACTCGCAAATGTCAATAGAACGCACAAGCTTTCCTTTTTTTGATAATACGTATATACTTTCGAGATACATCTCGCCTGATTCTAATAAATGCATTTTATTGCCTCCTGTACCTTTGTATGCAGTATATCATATAATTGTTTTTATTTCAATGCCGTTTTTTGTTGCGTTTTGTTTATTAGTGTGTTATATTTTGAATTATGAAAAGTAAAATTTTGAATACAATTAAATATTTAGTTTTAATTGGCATTATAACTACTGTTTTATTGTTTGCTATCAACGCTTTGGTGGTTTTTAGCAGTAAAAAACAAATAGTAAATTCAGATGCTGATTTTTCTTCGAAAAAAGACTGTATATTAGTTCTCGGTGCAGGAGTGTGGAATGGAAGACCGAGCCATATGCTTGCTGACAGACTTGACGTTGCTATCGAACTTTATAAAAAAGGTGCCTCAGATAAAATAATTATGAGTGGGGATCACGGACGTGAAAACTATGACGAGGTTAATATTATGAAAGCCTATGCCATAGAAAAAGGCGTACCTTCTTCCGATATTTTTATGGACCACGCCGGTTTTTCAACGTATGACAGTATTTACAGAACAAAAGCAGTGTTTGAAGCTGATGATATAATTATTGTAACTCAGAAATATCATTTATTCAGAGCAGTTCATATTGCAAAGGTATTGGATATCCAAGTGTCCGGAGTGCCGTCAGATGCAAGACGCTATACAGGAGCAACATATAGGGAAGCGCGTGAGGTTCTGGCACGTAATAAAGATTTTATAAAATGTTTGTTCAGACCTAAACCAACCTATCTTGGAGATACAATTTCGGTTTTCGGAAACGGTAATGTGACAAATGATGAAAACAGTAAAAATTATTTTGAAACAGGAAAATAATTATGTACTATGACAAGGTGTATTTTTACGATATTGACTCTGAAAAGCTTCCAAAAACCATAATAATTGAAGGTCATGTGCTTATAAGAGACAGTATCTTTATTGCAGACTTTTTAGGTAATATTTATAAGTAAAATTGTTAAAAAATATCATAACTCATTTTTTTGCATAGTATATAATGTGCTGATTAAAGTGCATATAAAAATGTAAAGGAATTTGTATTATGGAATATAAAAACGATATGTATAAAGGTTTTGAAAAACCTGAAGACGACTGTGATAAAGACGGTTGTGTAAAAGAATGTAATTTGTATACAGGAGTAAGTGTTCCCGTTGAAATTGAGCCTGAAGCAAATGTAGGTAAAATCGACGTTGAATGTTGCGGTGACCCTGTCATAAAAAATGAATGTAGCTACGATAAAAAACACAAAATCGTTATAACACAGAAATTTATGATAAAAATCCCCGTTTGTTACCAGGTTAAAACCTATGTAGGCAAATGCGAAAGCAATTGTAAAGACAAAAAAGAATCATAAACAAAGACCTCGATTAATTTAATCGAGGTCTTTGTTATATCATATACTTTTTATAAAAATCGCTGAATATTGTAGCTCCCACGGCTCTTGTGGCGGTGTCTTTCGGTGCAAAGCTTCCGTTTCCAATGCCGCTTATGAGATTTGCTCTCTGGCATTTGTAAACTTCAATTTTTGCCCATGAGCTTATTTTTGTATCGTCTGTGAAATTTTGTTTTGCAGTTTCCTCTTTTAGTGATTTCTTTTGATAATTTTCAACGTAATTCACAAGAATAACGCACATCATTTCACGTGTTACTGAACTTTCGGGAGCAAATTTCCCATCTCCCGTGCCACTTACTATACCGTTTTCTGATGCCCATTTTACTGCGGGTGTGTACCACATTCCTGATTTTACGTCAGAAAATTTAGTCTGTACATTTGTGTTATCTGTATTAATTCCTGATATATTTGCAAAAACCTGAACAAATTGAGCTCTTGTCATAACGTTGCTTGGAGAGAAAGTCTTTTCTCCCGTGCCGTTGAAAATACCTTTGGCTACTGCAAAATCAACGTACTCTTTGTACCATGCATTTTCCGGTACGTCAACAAACTCTTTTTTAATGGCATCAGGCTGTGAAATTTCCGATTTTTCAGGTTCGTATTCAGGCGTTTCTGCTTCTTTTTTGCAACCGCAAATTGAACATACTTGTTGCTTGAATGTGTGATTTTCAAAATCAGTTTTCAGATCACACTCGTTACACAAATTGTAGTGCTGAGTTTTGTTATGCTCAATCTTAAAATCGTGATTAATGCTACGTATCAGGTTGCAACGTAAACATTTTTCTGCACATTCAGAGTTATATAAGTGATCCAAAACGTTTACTTTAATTATAGCATTTACATTCTCATATGTTACAGTTACGGTATAACTTCCTGCTTTTGACGAATAGCCTGATAATGTCAGGTTTTTAAGTTCGGATAAAGCTTTTGTTTCTATTGCGGAGTTGTTGTAGGAAATTTCCGCTTTGTATCTGCTTTTGTCAAAACTTTGTCCGACACAGTAATCTGTATCGTCTGATTTTAGAATTTTAATTTCAGTTACTTTCAGAGCAATTACCTGAATGTCGAAAGAATCAGAGGCTTTTTTGTATGTAACAGTAATTTTCTGAGTACCTGAATTTATAAGTTTGCTTATGCTCAGAGCATTTTTGGGAATATCACCAATGTAAATTTCGCCCTGCGAAAAAACTGCAATAATAGCACCGTCTGTGTTTATTGTGTCATTTTGAAAATATGAAACCTGTATTGGTTTTTGTATGAAATAAAGGTATGGGGTGCTGTCTTCAACAAAAATTACTTCGCTTGTAAACTCCGGCTTTTCAATTGTATCCCACATAGCTTTGGAACCTGTAAAGAAAATAGTATCAAGATTTTGGCAATTTTCAAAAGCATTGTTTGAAATTTTTGTGATGCTTGAAGGGAATACTATAGTTTTTAAATTTGTCGAATTTCTGAAACAGTTTTCTCCAATCTGCGTTATTTTATCAGAAAATATAATATGACGGATAGAAGATTTATCAGAAAAATCGATACTTTGTTCTGTTATAATTCCGTTGCCATTAACGTTTAAAACGCTGTTTTCTGAGTTGAAAACCGAAGAGGTATCGTCCGGACTTGATGAATAATAAAAACTTGTAAAGTACTCATCCTGCGAGTCTTGAAAGTTTGGTGAATTGTTAATGTGACAGTAAAAATATCCATCTTTGTAAACAAATCCGAAAACCCAGAAATAATTCTCCGAATCGGTTACTATTTGTTTTATTTTAACTGCTTTATTAGTTGTAGGATCAAACCTGTAAACACAGTCTTTGAGATTAAAATATAAATATTTTCCGTCACATGCAAGCCTTGAATAGATTCCGGTCCATGTGTGTGATGAATCTATTAGCCATGTTTCTGAAAAAGTATATAACGTTTCGTTTGTTCGGTAATTTTTAATGTAAGCAGTATTATTCTGAATTTTGTTTTGTTCAAGATAATATATGTTATCTTTCAGTAACACAAACGCTGTTTTTGAATTTTGCCATATCGCTAAATCGTATGTCGTATCTGTAGGTGTAGAATCAAAATCAGATGCATTGTGTGTTTGCTTTATTCCGTTTGTTGAACGTAGAAAATTGTCATGATTAACTCTGCCGTAAATATCATCTACAGGGTCATCCCAGGTAATATCAACGTGATATTTTTTGCCGTTTATATAAACAATATTCCATTCGTGGTTTAAAGTATCAGATGTGCAGATGTAGTTGTCTATTCCTAATTTGTCAAGCAAATAAGAATATGCTTCGGCATATCCCTGACATACAGCATATCCTTCAACAATAGCTCCGTATACAGTTCTGCAAAATCCGTCATTTAAAGTATACTCGCAACCAAGTGCTATTCTGTCATGCAGAATGAGCGCTTTTTCAAGATCAGAAAGAGTATTTATTTTTAAATCGCCTATATATTCATTTACTGCAGTTTCAAGCTGAAGCTTTTTAGTTGCATAGTTTGCCTTGCTGCATAAATACTCAAAACCTATATGGGTTATGATTCCTTCTGTGTAAATTGTGATTTGTGAATCAATATGAAAAAGCTCAGGCATATCAGCAAAAATAAGGTTTTTTAACGCAAGATGTGTGCTTTCATTGTATGGAATGTTAAAATGCGAAATATCAACTTTTTTAGTAAGCTGGTCGCATTTTTTAAAAATGTATTCCTTTAAATCAGAAATGTTTGCGTAAGCTGATAATATGTTCGTACTGGGCGATGATGAATCATAAACCTGTTCATTTATGTAAATAACATTTTCAGTTTTTTGTGCAAAAACAGTTTGCGGTACTATCGATATTAATATCGAAAAAATAAGGATTAAAGAAATTAAAACCGTCTTCTTTTTCATTGAGTTCCCCTTGAAAATGTACTATATAAAAATGTACTATATAAAATTTTAATATATCTTAAAAACTATGTCAATATTTGTCCTTTACATTTGCTATTGAATTAAAATAAACTGTATGATATAATGTTAAAAATTATAAATAAAAAGCAGGATTCAAATGAAGATTTCAAAAGAAAATATAAAAATAATACTTGGTATGGCGTTGTGCATAATTCTTATGTTTGCAATAGTCTGGAATCTCGGTACATTTCTGAAATTCTTAGGGCTGGTTTTAACTGTGCTTACGCCTGTAATAATCGGATTTTGTATAGCGTTTATCCTTAATATCATTATGTCTTTCATAGAACCTAAACTTTTTGGGTTTATGTTAAAGCCTGATAAAAAGGGAAGAACTTATAAAAAAATTGCAAGATTGCTTAGTATAATAATCACTCTTGTTGTATTTGTAGGCGCTATAGCTCTTTTGATGTTTTTTATTATACCTCAGGTTATTCAGACAATTACCGCTATTGTGGCAGGTATTCCTGCTTTTGCCGAAAGAGCTATTGTTTTTTGCCAGAAATATCTTGATAATTTCGGTATAACCTCAGACCAGATAACTGAACTTGTTCTTGATGGTAGAGATTTTTTGACAACAGTAGGCAATTTCCTTAAAAACAATATGAACTCGTTTATAATGTCTGCAACAAGTATAGGTACGTCACTTGTTTCGGGCCTTACAAGTACGTTTCTTGGAATTTTCGTTGCAATCTATTTTATGTTTGATAAAGAACAGATTATCTCTCAGATAAGCCGTTTGTTCAGAGCGTTGCTTAAACCTCAGATTTATAAAAAATCCGCTCATATAATAGAGGTTTCTTCAAAATCTTTTTCTAACTTTATCAGTGGACAGTGTATAGAAGCTGTGATTCTTGGTGTTCTGTGTTTTATTGGTATGATAATATTCAGAATTCCGTACGCTCCTGTTATATCT
The DNA here is from genome assembly GCA_045657265.1 of Eubacteriales bacterium. Classification (GTDB taxonomy): domain Bacteria; phylum Bacillota; class Clostridia; order Oscillospirales; family QAKW01; genus RGIG9041. Next base: position 74,599 of record JAZOSU010000029.1, read on the forward strand.
GTTCTGATAGGTGTGTGCGCTTTGATTCCTATACTCGGTGCTTGGATAGGTACGGCAATTTCTTTCTTGCTTATACTTATCGCAGACCCTGTTAAAGCAGTCTGGTTTGTTGTTTATATTCTTGTTTTGCAACAGGTTGAGGGTAACCTTATTTATCCGAGAGTTGTTGGTAAACAGGTAGGACTTCCTGGTGTGTGGGTTATCCTCACTATCGTAGTGGGTACAGGTGTGATGGGTCCTTTTGGTGCTCTTTTGGCTGTTCCTGTGGCATCTGTTGCTTATGCACTTGTTCTGGAATACGTTTTGGCTTTTGAAAAAAAGGAAAAAATAAAGAATGACTGATTTGTGGCAATTTCTTAAATTAACCGATAAACCTATATTTTTATACGGTATGGGTAACGGCGCAGACAAGATAATAAATACGCTTGATGCTTTGAATATCAAAGTATCAGGCGTTTTTGTCAGTGACGGATTTGTAAGAGATAAAATATTCAGAGGCTTTAAACTTAAAAGCTATAGCCAGATTTTGGCTGAATGTGATGACTTTGTTGTTCTTGTGTCATTCGGTACTTCTCTTGATAACGTTATGAATAACATAAAAAGAATCGCTAAAGAACAGACACTTTTTGCGCCTGACGTACCTGTTTTCGGTGACGGACTTTTTGATATAGAGTATTGCAAACAAAATAAATATAGATTAGAGAAAATATATAATACCCTTGCAGACGAAAAATCAAAACGTACTTTTGAAAAGCTTGTTAAATATAAAATAACAGGTAAAGTAAACTACCTGTTTGAATGCGAGTCCGATGTAAAAGAACCTTATAACGAGTTCTTAAATTTAGATAAATACAGTACCTTTGTTGACCTTGGGGCATACCGCGCAGATACTTTAAAAGAATTTATAGAAAACGTAGGCGGATATAAAAAAGCCTACGCAGTCGAACCCGACAAAAAAACTTTTGCTAAACTAAACGTTTTTGCAGATGAAAATACCGAGTGTATAAATGCCGCAATAAGCGATAAAGAAGGCATAGAGTTTTTTGAAAAAGGAAACGGAAGAGGTTCGCATCTTTCAAAAAGCGGAGAGGAAATCAGAACTGTTTGCGTAGATGGTATCTTAAACGGTGAAAAAGCCGATTATATAAAAATGGACGTAGAAGGCGCGGAAATCAAAGCTCTTTGGGGAAGTGAAAACACAATAAAGATTCATAAACCGAAAATGTGTGTTGCGGCATACCACCGCGCGTATGACCTTTTGGATATACCCGAAAAAGTGCTTGAAATAAGACCCGATTATAAAATCTATCTTCGCCATTTCCCGTATATTCCCGCCTGGGACACTAACTACTATTTTGTATAATTGATATAAATTAAAATAATACACCATAAGTTTTTATGGTGTATTATTTATTTAAGCAATATTCAATTAACATATCTATCATTTTTAAATTACTGTCAGATAGTCTTGTTAGTTTGTTTGAAACAAGATTAATATCATCATCGGTGTATTTTCCTGTTAATATATAGTCGGTACTTATATTTAAAATCGTACTGATTTTTAATAAATTCTCTATTTTTATTGCTTTATTTCCACGTTCGAGATTAGATGCCATTTGTATGGAAACATCCATTTTTTCGGCAATTTGTTCCTATGTAAAGTTCAATTGTTTTCTTCTGGTACTAATGCGATTTCCGATTTCTTTTAATTCAGTAGGTGTCATAAATAGCCCCTTGATAATTAACTTATAGATATATTATATTCTTTTGTGGGTTAATTATAGCGTCTATAGATTTACAATGTTAAATTAAAGATATACAATATAATAGAAACATATCTAAAGTTTCAGCAGAACTTAAGTATAAAAATAGATAGTGTGCTTAGTAGTTTGAAAATTGGCGCAAATTCATCTTTTAGTAAAGATAGCGTAAAAGAACATAACAGAAAAATGTTTTTTAAATTACAGTTTTAAAAAATTAGTTGTGTTTAATATTTCATTGACGGATTTAAAATCACTTGATATAATAGTTGCATACGAAACTGTTGCGTATGCAACTATTATTTTTAGAGGTATAATATGTCTAAATTTATGAAAATGCTGAATAATATCAGCCGTTCTCAAGCAATTTACAGACACAATAAAATTCCGTCAAAAGATTTGCAGACGGGACATTATGCTTTTGTTTTGACAATATGCAGACAGCCGGGACGATCACAAGAAGAAATCGCCCGTGATCTTTGCATTAATAAAAGTACGGTTACAAGAAATCTCAATTTTCTTGAAGAAAAAGGGTATATTACAAGGCGGTCATTGCCAAATGATAAGCGTCAGTTTTCAGTGCATCCTACCGAAAAAATGATTTCAGTGCTTCCTGAAATAAAAAATGCATCTAAAGAATGGATGGGACTTCTTTCACAGGGGATAAACGAGAAAGAACTTGAAATTTTCAATTCGGTACTTATGCGAATGGAAAACAGGGCAAGACAAATTATCGAAAATCAAGAGGAAAACAAATGAAGTGGGTTTTATCATACTTAAAGCCGTTGAAATCAAGAATAACGGCAGGAATTATAGTTAAGGTTATCGGTACTGTTGCGGAACTGATAATTCCTTTTTTGCTGTCATATATACTTGAAAATGTAATAAATTCAAACGATGAAAAAAAGATTCTGTTGTTTGGCGCTTTGATGGCATTTTGTGCATTTGTTGCATGTGTCGGTAATATAACTGCAAACAGAATGGCATCAAAAACTACTATGAAGTTTGCCACAAGAATGAGAAAGAATCTGTTTTTAAAAACACTTAATCTGTCAACAACAAGCACCGATAAATTTACTATTCCGTCACTTGAAGCAAGAATAACGTCAGATACATATAACGTGCAGAACTTTATTGGAATGATGCAGAGAATGGGCATCAGAGCGCCGATTTTACTGCTTGGCGGTAGCGTTATTACAATGATTATGGACAGTAAACTTGCTCTTGTTATGATAGCTACCCTGCCCCTTATATTTGTTGTTGTGTATAGCATTTCACGTATGGGTGTACCTCTTTATTCCAAAGTACAGCAATCGGTTGACGGTATGGTCAGAGTTGTGAGAGAGGATGCACAGGGAATCCGTGTTATCAAAGCACTTTCAAAAGTAGACTATGAAAATGCCCGTTATGATAAAGCAAACCTGACACTCCGCAAAAACGAAAGCAGGGCGGGAATAATAATGGGTGTGGTAAACCCTATTATGACGTTGCTTATGAATATGGGGATTGTGGCGGTTGTGGCAGTGAGTGCATATTTTGTTGCAAGTAATCGCTCATCTGCAACTACCGTTATTGCTTTTATGCAATATTTCACACTTGTTTCTATGGCGATGATGTCACTTTCCAGAATGTTTGTGATGTATACCAAATGCGCCGCTTCTGCAAAGAGAATTTCACTTGTTATGGAACAGAAAAATGAACTTGAAATATGTGAAGATGACGGATTAGGTGACCAATCTTTGCATATCTGTTTTGAAAACGTATCATTTTCATATCTCGGTAAAATCAACAATATAAACAATGTTTCGTTTTCTCTGAAAAAAGGAGAAAGTCTTGGAATTATAGGCGCAACAGGAAGCGGAAAATCAACACTTTTAAGGCTTATAATGCGATTTTATGATGTAGACAGCGGAATTGTACGTATAAACGGCAAAGACGTGCGTTCATATACTCCCGAAAAACTTACTTCAATGTTTGGCATTGTGTTTCAGAACGATTTTATCTATGCAGATACAATAGAAGAAAACATCAGATTCGGACGTGATATTTCTAAAGATGACATTGAAAATGCGGCAAAAATCGCTCAGGCGCATGATTATATAACGTCTTTTGCTGATGGTTATGACCACGAAGTGTCAACAGGCGGTACTAATCTTTCGGGCGGTCAGCGTCAAAGATTGCTTATATCACGTGCGATAGCTGCAAAACCTGAAATTCTTATACTTGACGATTCTTCATCTGCACTTGATTATAAAACCGATGCAAATCTGCGTAAGGCGCTCTCACAGGCACTGCCTGAGTCTACTGTAATAACTGTAGCTCAGAGAGTAAGCTCTGTTAAAAATTGCGATTTGATTTTGGTTATTGATAACGGAAACATTATCGGTTGCGGTAAACACAACTATCTTATGGAAACCTGTCTCGAGTATAAAGAAATAAGCGACTCACAGATGGGAGGTGCTTTCATTGACTGATAAAAATGTGAAACCTAAAAACAAAAAAGGTATTTTTATAAGACTAAGTAAATACGTTCTTGAACAGTGGCCGCTTTTTATTCTTGCGCTTATGCTTACGTTGGGAGCAAATCAGCTTTCACTTATGGGACCGAGATTTTCAGGGGCGGCTATTGATGCAATTGAATTTAAAAGCGGTGTTGATTTTCCTGCAGTGTGGGAAAACATAGGCTATATGATAGCCTGTTATGTAATATCCGCGATTCTTTCCTATGTTCTTTCGGTTGTTATGATAAAGCTCAGCCAAAGAATAATATATAAAATGCGTAAACAGGTTTTTGAAAAACTCACAACGCTTCCCGTAAACTATTTTGATACACACGCAACAGGCGATATTATAAGCCATATGTCGTATGATATTGATACTATCAACAGCACGTTATCTCACGATCTTATACAGGTAATGACAAGCCTGTATACCGTTATCGGCTCGCTTTTGTTTATGTGGCAGATATCAAAACCAATGATACTGATATTTGCATTAACCGTTCCCGCATCAATATTGTTTACCCGTTACCGTTCAAAAGTGGTACGACCTCTTTTCAGAAAAAGATCTAAAAAATACGGAGAACTTAACGGATTTGCAGAGGAAATGCTTACAGGCTCCCGCACTATTTCTGCATACGGAATGCAGGAGGTGATATCATCGCGATTTAACAAAATAAACGATGAGGCAATGGATGCTTTTTATAAATCCGAATATCAGAGCGCACTTCTTTTTCCGACGATTAATCTGATAAATAACATTTCTCTTACACTTGTGGCGGTTATGGGCGGAATACTTTATATGTATTCTCAGAATGGCACAGTTCTTGTAACGTCTGCTTTTTATATAACGCTTGGCGGCGTTGCACAGTTTGTACAGTACTCAAGAAAGTTTGCAGGACCTATCAATGAGTTTTCTAATATTCTGCACGAATTTCAGTCTGCATTTTCTGCCGCAGAACGTGTTTTTGCAATTCTTGATGAACAACCTGAAAAAAAGGATGTAGAAGGGGCGAAAGAACTTAAAGAAGTCAAAGGTGACGTTTGTGTTGATAATGTAACTTTCGGTTATACCGAAGATAAAATTGTTCTTAAAAACGTTTCGGTAAATGCTAAAAAAGGACAAACTGTTGCTATAGTAGGACCTACGGGAGCGGGTAAGACAACTATAATAAATCTGCTTATGAGGTTTTATGACCAGCAAAGCGGTAAGATTCTTATAGACGCAATACCGTCTATGGATATCAAACGTACCGATTTGCGTCTTGCGTTTACAATGGTTCTTCAGGATACTTGGCTTTTCCACGGCACTATATATGATAATATCGTGTATGGTAAAGGAGATGCAACTCCAGAGGAAGTGTATGCAGCGGCAAGGTCTGCGAAAATTGCATCTTATATTGAAAGTCTCCCTGAGGGATATGAAACTGTTCTTTCAGATGACGGTGTAAACATATCAAAAGGACAGAAACAACTTATAACTATTGCACGTGCTTTTCTTTCAAATGCTCCGATACTTATTCTTGATGAGGCAACTTCAAACGTTGACTCACGTACGGAAATACAGATACAAAGCGCAATGACGGAACTTATGAAAAATAAAACCTGTTTTATTATTGCACACAGACTTTCCACTATTCAGAATGCAGATACCATTCTTGTAGTAAAGGATGGTGCTATAATTGAACAGGGAAGTCATAATGAACTTATAAATCAAGGTGGATTTTATTATTCGCTTTATAATTCACAGTTCAAATAGAATAAAAAAACTCCGAAAAATTTTTCGGAGTTTTTATTTTAATCTTCAATTGCGGCTTTTTTTGAAAAAATGCTGTGTATAATTTCAGGGTCAAACTTGGGCTTTCTGTCGTAAGTATAAAGTCCGTTGATTTCCTGTTCAACATCGGTAAGCTGTGTGTAACAAAAACCGAACATAGAATCATCGTCTAAAAGAACGTCAGTGAGACCTTTTAGTCTTTCAATGAACTCCTGTTTTGTTTTTGGAGCGTTACCGTATCCCCAGGCAGTTTTTTCGTTATTGTCACTAAGTAATTCAGTTTCTATGTCGGAATGCCATGCAATACCGCCATATTCACTGCAAAAGAATGGAAGATCTGTTCTGTGAAATTGTTTGTGATGCTTTTCAAACCTGTCGGGAAAAGTTCCGTCAATTTTGATTTTTGAATAGTATTCTTTGAATTTTTGTACATCCTGCTCGTATTTGTGGTCATCCATAATATCTGTCATAACGTGGATTCCGCCACTTGAATCGATGCAAGGTCGGGTGTTATCAAATGCCTTGGTGACAAGATAAATGTTTTTGATTACGTCGTCTGATTGCTTTCTGTCATTTTGCAACCAGGTTTCATTAAACGGACACCATCCCACAATTGACGGATGGTTAAAATCACGTTCTAATATTTCAAGCCATTCGGGTAAAAATCCGTGAATTGAATCTGCATAGGAATGGTCAAGACCCCAGTTTGCGTGTTCACCCCATACAATGTAACCTTTGCGGTCTGCGTGGTATAAAAACCTTTCCTCAAATACTTTTTCGTGAAGCCTTGCTCCGTTAAATCCCATAGCAAGTGAACGGTCAATATCAGCTATAAGTTCATCATCGGACGGTGCTGTGTAAATTCCGTCAGGATAAAAGCCCTGATCAAGTACAAGACGCTGAAAAACAGATTTTTCATTAATGAGAAACTTTCTGCCTGATATACGAAGTGAACGGAGACCGAAGTAACTTTTGACTTTGTCCTGTCCGTATGAAAGCTCTAAATCGTAAAGTCTTCCGCAACCGACTTCCCAAAGATGTTTTTCGGAAAGTGAAATCTGCACAGAGACGTTACCGCCTTGTGAAAAAGTTGTTGCAGAACCAACTTCTTTATTGTTGTAAAAAGCTTTGGCAGTAAAATCTCCCTCTCCCTCAAGGTTTGCATTTATAGTTACGGTAGCCTTGTTTATGTCTGTATAGTATTTTACGTTTTTAATGTGGTTTTTCGGTACAAACTCAAGCCATACCGTTTGCCAGATACCTGTTGTTCTTGTGTAATAGCACCAGTAAGACTCGTAAAGTGCAGACTGCTTTCCCGATGGTATGAGTCTGTCTCTTGAATCGTCTTTTGCATTTAATGTAATAGTGTTTTTTCCGACAACGAGATATTTTGTAATATCAAATTTGAAAGATACATATCCGCCTTTGTGATTGCCGACGTATTGTCCGTTTATGTATAGAATTGCTTCATAATCAACGGCGCCGAAATGTAAAAACACAAGGTTTTCAAGATTATCTTCTGTTATTTCAATATCACGCTTATACCATACTGAATTTGAAAAGTCAGTATCGCCTATTCCTGAAAGTTTGCTTTCCATACAAAAAGGAACGTTTATTTTTTGTGAAAATGTAATATCGGGATTTGCATATCCTCTTTTGTCGCCTGATACCGAAGGATCTTTTTCAAATTGCCAGATGCCGTTTAAATTTAGCCAATTCTCTCTCATAAACTGAGGCTTTGGATGTTCAGTTCTGTGTATCATATTTTTACTCCTTGTTTTATTTGTTTATGATTAAATGATAAAATATAAGCCGTTTATGTTCAATTACATATGCAACTGAAAAAGTTGACATATCCTACTATATTTGATATACTAAAACCGAGGTGAAATTATGATTAGTATAACAAAACTACGTCATTCATATCCTGAAAACGCAGGAATGTGTATAGACAGAAAAAACGGATATCCTCAGTATACTTTTTTACATTTTTTTAAAAGTGTTGAACTTTTAGTTGATGGAAAAATAATAGAAACAGAGCCAAATGCGATAATAATTTATGATATAGATTCGCCGCAGTATTTTTATAGTAAAATTCCACTTGTCCATGACTGGATGCACTTTACGGGTAATATTGAAGGTATACTTGATAAAACGGGACTTCAACTTGATAAATTGTACTATCCCTCACAAAGCGAGTTTATAACCGCTATTATCAAGGAAATGGAAACGGAATTTTATTCAAATTTGCAAAACAGGAATGATTTGATTATGCATAAATTTTCTGAACTGTTTATTAAACTCGGAAGAGCCGTATCAGGGGAGATGAGTCCGTATTTTGACAGACAGACCAGAACGAAATTCAGAAATCTTCGTGGGGAAGTGTTTTCTGATTTAGGTAAAAAATGGACGGTGTCACAGATGGCGCAAACGGTTGGTTTCAGTCAGTCGAGATTTTTTAGTATTTATAAGTCTATTTACGGAATTTCGCCAACCGCAGATCTTATAGGAGCAAGAATTGACAGCGCTAAAAATATGCTTACGTTCAGTAATTTGAAAATTGAAGAGATAGCATATTCTCTTGGCTATGATAACATAACCCATTTTATAAGACAGTTTAAAAAAGAAACAGGAGTATCGCCTACGACGTTTCGAAAAAATAACTGAATATTTTTTTGTTCTTTTGGAAAAATATACATATACCAACCAAAAGGAGAATAGCTATGTTTAAACACGATAAGAATCTTTTTCAGCCTGTGGCGGTAGAAAAACCAAATCCGCAGTATGCAGCTCTTTTGCAGGAGCAACTTGGTGGCGGTAACGGTGAACTTAAAGCGGCTATGCAGTATATGTCTCAGAGTTTCAGAATCAAAGACCCTGAGATAAAAGATTTGTTTTTGGATATTGCAGCTGAAGAGCTTAGCCATATGGAGATGATTGCGCAGACAATAAATCTTCTTAACGGTCACGATGTCGATGCCTCAAAAGTGCCGTCAGGTGAAATTCAGTCCCACGTAATTTTAGGGCTTAACCCCGGACTTATAAATGCATCGGGATATTCCTGGACGGGCGATTATGTAACGGTTACAGGTGATCTTTGCGCAGATCTTCTTAGTAATATCGCATCTGAACAAAGAGCAAAGGTGGTATATGAATACCTTTATAGACAGATTGATGATAAAAAAGTGCGTGAAACAATCGATTTTTTGCTTAATAGAGAAGAAGCACACAATCAGATGTTCAGAGATGCATTTAATAAAGTTCAGAGTTCTGGTTCAAATAAAGATTTCGGAACAACCAAGGCGGCTAAAATGTATTTTTCATTGTCAGACCCCGGTCCCAATGCATTTGCATCAGAAAACACAAAACCTGTATCATTTAACTAAAAAAACAACCGTTGAATTTTCAACGGTTGTTTTTTAATCTCTGCGGTTTTCTCTTATGAAAGGTTCGCTGACTTTTGTATCGGTGAGTAAACCGTATTTTTTCGGTTTTCTGAATGCGTTTCCGTGTACTTCTTCTTTTCGGTAACTGCGAAGCATACCAACGTCAAGCTCGGCAATGTAAATGCCTTCTTTTTCGTCTGCTTTGAAAACGCAGGTGTCTCTTGAACCACTAAGCTCAGGGAGATATACAACACCGTCAAACAGGGAAGATGTGCCGTTGCAATCAGGAACAGTATCAGGATAATTGCAGGTTGCTATTGCTACCATATTTTCATATGCTCTGCCGCGAAGCTGTGAAAGTCTGTTAATTTCCATCGGACAAGCGTTTGGAACAAGGATAAGCTCGGCTCCTTTTAACATAAGTATTCTTGCGCTTTCGGGAAACTCGCGGTCATAGCATATCATTGCACCTACCTGAAGCTTACCTTTTGACGTGTCAAGCTCGGTTACGTAAAAATCATCACCCGGCGTAAGATTTCTTTCAACATCAAAATCACAGGTGTGTACTTTTGCATAGATGAATTTGCGTTCTCCTTTGCGGTCGAAAAGCACTAATGTGTTTCGAGGTGCGTCACCGTACTTTTCAAGTAGGGTGATGCCTATAGCCATATCAAGCTCTTTTGCAAGAGTACCGAAAGTTTTTACAAAATCGGAATCGACGTCGATAGCTTCACTTTTCCACTTTTCTACAGGTCTGTTGTAAATGTTGTATCCGTTGCTAAACATTTCGGGAAAAAGCGCAATGTCTGCTCCCGTTTCTTTTGCGATTTTACAACTTTCAATGCCTTTTTGTCTGTTGTTTTCAAGCGTATCGCAAGGAGATATCTGTAATAATGCTATTTTGATTTTCATATCTTTTTTTATCTATTCCTTCTCCTCTGCATTTTCCAAAGTATCAAAAGCCTTGATTTTGAAATAATGAAATAATATCCTTCTTGATAGGTGAGGGGAAATGTTCAGTGATAGCTTCGGATACGGCAGATATTTCATATCTGCATCCTTTTAAAGCGACAGATAATTTTTCTGATAAATCACTGTCCATAGAATCTGTGTATGCCTGTGTATCGAAAATTATTCCGTCTTGTATCTTTAATAGGAGTTGAATGTTTCCCCAGTCAAAACGATTTTCCATTGAAAGAGAAAAATCAATAGTGCTGCCGTATAAATAGTCCCAACTTCCGTATTGCTTTGCAAGATCAGCTATATATTCCGTATCAATATCACGGATAATTTGAGCAGATAGAGAACAAACCTCATTAAAAGCTCTCAGTGTATTTTGCATTATGCTTTGACAGGTTATAGAGGGGGATAACTCTGACAGGTTAATAACTCTTGATCTTACTGATTTTATTCCTTTGGATACAAGTTTTGACTTTGGCGGAGTGAGATATCTTGCCATCTTTTCTTTGTCAGCACAAACAAGCAAAGTGCCGTGGTGGTAACATTTACCTTTAGAATTGTAAAAAGCATTACCTGAAAACTTTCTGCCGTTTGCAGTTATGTCGTTTCTTCCCGATATTTCTGTCTGTATCCCTTCCAAAGCACAAGCTTTCTGAATTATCTGCAAATTACGAGTTATGTCGGCATTTTTATCAGAATACAAAAAAGTGAAATTAACGTTTCCTAAATCGTGAAAAACCGCACCGCCACCTGACAGACGCCTTGCAAGAAATCCGCCCTCTTCATTTAGAAGAGAACATCTGCATTCTTCCCAGGGATTCTGATTTTTTCCTATAACAACAGTATTTTTATTCTGCCATAGATATAAAATGAGATTGTTATCATTCACTTTATCAAGCAGATATCTTTCGGTTGCTAAATTTGTGTATGGATTTGTGTCATTACTTATGTAATATTCTAATTTGTTTATCATAATCTTTTTCCTTGAATTATTCGGCACATTATATATTCGGTACTATTATAAATTTTTTCCCCCTTACAGTCAATAGTTATTGTTGACAAATGTTAAAAACGTGTTAAAATTGTTATAAATATAAAATTTGTGGTGAGGATTAACATGAATCATATCAGACGTGAACGTATAAAAGAGCATATTGAGTCAAACAGCGTAGTAACTATAAAGGAGCTTCAAAGCCTCTTTCCGGATGTTTCTCTTATGACGATTCATAGAGATTTAAGCGCTTTGGAACAGGATGGTGTTATTACAAAACACAGAGGAGTTGTTAAGTTTTCAAAGTATAAAGATGACGTTGAATTTCATATTCGAATGGGTGAAAACAATACTGGAAAACTTGAAATGGTAAACAAGGCAATAGAGATACTTCAGCCTCACAGTTCAGTTTTTTTAGATGCAGGAACGTCTAATCTGTTTCTTGCAAAAAATCTGCCTGATATAAATATAAACGTTGTAACTACAAGTCCGGGAATTGCTTTGGAACTTTGCCGTCTCCATAATCCTGTTGTGACTATATGCGGCGGTACTATGAACAGAAGAAATTTGTCTGTTTTCGGACAGAATACTCTTGAAATGCTTGAAAAAATCAATATAGATATTGCCTTTATCGGTGTTTCGGGATACTCTCAAAATGCTGGATTTACTTGCGGAACAGAAGCGGATATGCTTATCAAAAAAACAATAATAAATAAAGCAAGAGTCAGCGTTATGCTGTGCAGTAAAGATAAACTTGACAGACTTATGCCATATACTTTTGGGTCAATGCAGGATGCTGATTATATAATAACAGACGACGTAATGCCCGAAGAATTTGTTTGGGCAGCAAAAGAGGCAGGTACGATCATTTTGTAATTTATATATTTATATAAAAAATAATTGACAAAATATGTGTATGCGAATATAATGTAGGTTGGAAATGTTATAAAATGTTAAAATAAACAAAATGAAATAAAGGAGAATTTTTATGGCAAATGCGGTTATTATGCCCAAGGCCGGTATAACAGTTGAAAGCTGTATAATCGGTACATGGGAAAAGAAAATCGGTGACCCTGTAAAAGTCGGTGATATTTTGTTTACATACGAAACTGATAAAGCAAGCTTCGAATGTGAATCAACCGAAGAGGGAACATTACTTGAAATCTTTTATCAGGAAGGTGACGAGGTTCCTTGCCTTGTTAACGTTTGTGCTATAGGTAACGAAGGTGATGACGTATCAGCCCTTCGTCCATCTGATGCGGCAGCTGATGTTCAGACTGCACAGGTAGAGGTCAAAGAAGAAAAAGAAGAAACTGTAGCAGCCCCCGTTGTTGCAGAGGCTACTGTTTCAGCTGACGGCAGAACAGCCGTGTCGCCAAGAGCTAAAAAACTTGCAGAGCGTGCAGGTGTGGATGCTTCGTTGGCAACACCTACAGGACCTAACGGCAGAATTATCGAACGTGACGTAAGAGAACTTATGAATAATCCTGTAACAGCTAAAGTGGCTGTAGAAACAGCGGCTCCGGTAGCAGCTCCCGTACAGGAAGAAGAGTATGAGGATGTGAAATTCAGCGGTATCAGACGTGCAATCAGCAAATCAATGCATACCTCACTCTCTACAATGGCTCAGCTTACGCATAATACATCTTTCGATGCGTCAACAATCCTTGCATATAGAAAACAACTTAAAGCTATGGAAGGTGAATATGCAGGAATAACACTTGGCGATATCGTGCTTTATGCAGTTTCAAGAACACTGCTTAACCATCCCGATCTTAACGCGCATATGCTTGACGATAACAATATCCGTTTGTTCAAGCACGTAAACCTCGGTGTTGCGGTTGATACACCAAGAGGTCTTATGGTACCAACCATTTTCCGTGCAGATGAGAAGAGCCTTCTTGAAATCTCAAAAGAAGTTAAAGAACTTGCGGCAGCTTGCCGTGAAGGTAATATCAGTCCCGATAAACTCTCAGGCGGTACGTTTACAGTATCTAACCTTGGTAATATGGGTGTTGAATCATTTACACCTGTTATTAATCCGCCTCAGACAGGTATACTTGGAGTTTGCGGTACAACAGACAGAGTAAGAAAAGGCGCAGACGGTTCAATTCAGATATATCCTGCAATGGGACTCAGTCTTACATACGACCATCGTGCAGTAGACGGTTCACCTGCAGCAAGATTCCAGAAAGAACTCGGCTTCAATCTTGAAAACTTTACAGCGCTTTTAGCAAAATAAGGAGAAGTGCAAATGGAGACATATGATTTATTAGTTGTAGGCGGTGGCCCGGGCGGTTATCTGTGCGCAGAACGTGCAGCTCAGGGCGGTATGAAAGTTGCCGTATTTGAAAAAAAGGCTCTCGGCGGTACTTGCCTTAATGAAGGATGTATTCCTACAAAAACATTTTTGAACTCATCAAAAATGTACCGTCACGCAAAAGAAAGCGAAGCATACGGCGTTGTGTCAACAGGAGTTAGCTATGACCACGCAAAAGTAGTTGAAAGAAAAGATCAGGTAGTAAAGACCTTGGTTGCAGGTGTCGGTGCTACAATGAAAAGCAATAAAGTGACAGTTGTTTCGGCAGATGCGAAAGTAAACGGACGCGGTGAAAACGGATTTTTGGTTGAAGCTGACGGTAAAGTTTATGAAGGTAAAAGACTCGTTATTGCATCAGGTTCAGAGACATTCGTTCCACCCGTGCCAGGTCTTAAAGAAGGCCTTGCATCAGGTTTTGTTGTAACAAACCGTGAAGTTCTTGATGAAAAGAAACTTCCCGAAAATCTCGTTGTTATCGGTGGCGGTGTTATAGGTCTTGAAATGGCTTATTATTTTGCAAGCGTAGGCACAAAGGTAACCGTTATCGAAATGATGCCTAAAATCGCAGGTGCAACAGACCCCGAAATCTGTAAAGTTCTTACAGATGCATTTGTAAAAAGAGGTATGGAATTCAAACTTTCAAGTAAAGTTCTTGAAGTTAAAAAAGATAGCGTAATTTACGAAGAAAACGGTGAGAAAAAAGAAATTGCTTGTGATAAAGTGCTTCTTTCTGCAGGACGTAAACCCGCTACAGAAAATATTGGTATAGAAACGTTACAGCTTGAAATGGACAGAGCTGCAATTAAAACCGACCGTCATCTTTGCACAAACGTTTCAGGTGTTTATGCTATCGGTGACTGTAACGGAAAACTTATGCTTGCTCATACAGCATACAGAGAAGCAGAAGTTGCAGTAAACCATATGCTCGGAATTGCAGACGAAATGCGTTATGACGTTATTCCGTCAGTAATATACACAGATCCCGAAGTTGCAAGCGTTGGCTACAGTAAAGAAGATGCCGAGAAAAAAGGTATGAAGGTAAAAGAAGTAAAACTTCCTATGTCATATGCAGGCAGATATCTTGCTGAAACAAACGGCGGCAAAGGATTTATAAAACTCGTGGTTGACGTTGAAAATAACCGCCTTGTAGGTTGCCATATGGTAGGATCATATGCATCTGAAATAATTATGACAGCGACAATGATGGTTGATACAGAACTCACCCCGTCAAGACTTAAAAAACTGGTATTCCCGCATCCTACAGTTGCAGAAATTATCAGAGAAGCTATATTTCACATTTAAGGAGGAAAAAAACAATGCCTAAAAGTTTATTTGTAGATCCGGCAGAGACACGCGCTACCGGAAAAATCACTTTTGAAGACATCCCTGTAAACGCGTATAACAAAACAATTAAAGATGAACGTAAACGTTACAGCGATGATGACTTAGTACGTATTTACCGTGATATCGCAGTTCTTCGTGAATTTGAATCAATGCTTAACCAGATCAAAACACAGGGACTTTATAACGGTATAGAAACAACATATCCCGGTCCTGCTCACCTTTCAATAGGTCAGGAAGCAGCAGCCGTAGGTCAGGCTTATTTGCTCGACCAGAACGACTTTTCATTCGGTTCACATCGTAGCCATTCTGAAATTCTTGCAAAAGCACTTTCTTGTATACATAAACTCAGCGAACAGGAACTTATGACAATAATGGAAGGTTTCCTTGGTGGTTCAGCTCTTCGCGCAACCGAAAAATTAGGTCCTGTAAGTGATGTTAAAGAACTTGCTATCCGTTTCATTCTCTACGGAACACTTTCAGAAATATTTGCCCGTGATACAGGCTTCCATAAAGGTATGGGCGGTTCAATGCACGCATTCTTCCTGCCTTTCGGTATTTACCCAAATAACGCTATCGTTGGTGGTTCAGCTGCTATTTCAACAGGTGCTGCTCTCTTTAAGAAAATCAACGGTAAACAGGGTATCGTAGTATGTAACGCAGGTGACGGTGCTATGGCACGTGGTCCTGTTTGGGAAGCTATGAACTTTGCCGCTATGGATCAGTTCCATACACTTTGGGAAAATCATAAAGGCGGTATGCCTATCCTCTTTAATGTATTCAATAACTCATACGGTATGGGTGACCAGACACGCGGTGAAACAATGGGTTACGATATGCTTGCCCGTATCGGTTCAGGTATCAGCCCAACACAGTTCCATGCTGAAAGAATTGACGGCTTTAATCCGCTTGCAGTTATCGATGCAATGGAAAGAAAACTCAAAATACTCCGCGCAGGTGAAGGTCCTGTTCTTCTTGATACTGTTACATATCGTTATTCAGGTCACTCAACATCAGACCAGAACGCATATCGTACCAAGGAAGAAATCGATGCATGGCGTGAAGTTGATCCTATCATTACATATCGTAAAGCTCTCGTTGATGCAGGTGTTGCTTCTGATTCTAAATTTGAAGAAATCCTTGCAGACGTATCAGAACGTATGACAATGATTTGTAAAGCAGCTTCAGATACATCTATCAGCCCTTACGTTGACTTCAAAAAAGATCCTGCAGTTGTAGAACGTCTTATGTTCTCAAATGAAAAAGTAGAAAAATTTGATGACAGAGAACCTGAAGTTCTTATGCCTAAGGAAGAAGTTCCTGCATATAAGAAAATAAAAGAAAAGAGCCGTTCACCAATCGTTGACGGTAAACCTGTTTCAAAAATGAAACTCTATAACCTTCGTGATGCTCTCTCAGAAGTAATCTATGACCGTTTCTATGAAGATCCTACATTGATAGCTTATGGTGAAGACTGTCGTGACTGGGGCGGTGCATTTGCTGTTTATCGTGGTATGATGGATGCATTCCCCCATAGCCGTCTTTTCAACTCACCAATTGCAGAAGCAGCTATCGTAGGTACAGCAGTTGGTTACGCACTCTCAGGCGGCCGCGCACTTGTTGAACTTATGTATGCTGACTTTATCGGTTGCGCAGGTGACGAAATCTTCAATCAGATGTCAAAATGGCAGGCAATGTCAGCAGGCATTCTTAAGATGCCTGTAATTCTCAGAGTATCAGTTGGTTCAAAATACGGTGCTCAGCATAGTCAGGACTGGACAGCTCTTTGTGCTCATATCCCCGGTCTTAAAGTATGTTTCCCTGCAACACCTTGGGAAGCAAAAGGTCTTATGGAATCAGCTCTTCGCGGTTCAGACCCTGTAGTATTCTTTGAAAGCCAGAGAATTTATGACGTTGGTGAACAGTTCCACGAAGGCGGTGTTCCTGAAGAGCGTTATGAAATCGAATTCGGTGATGTAAATAAAGTACGTGAAGGTAAAGACGTTACAATTCTTACATTGGGTGCAGCTCTCTACCGTGCAGTTGACGCTGCAAAACAGCTCAGCGAAAAATACGGAATGGAAGCAGAAATAATCAACCTTCATTCACTTGTTCCGCTGGATTATACAAAGATTATAGAATCTGTTCAGAAAACAGGCAGAGTTGTTCTTGTATCAGATGCTTGTGCACGTGGCTCATTTATGAGTGATGTTGCTAAGAATATTACAGAATACTGCTTCGATTATCTCGATGCACCTCCTGTAGTTGTAGGCGCTCGTAACTGGATAACACCTCCATTTGAATTTGACGAATTCTTCTTCCCGCAGGCAAGCTGGATTCTTGATGCAATCCATGAAAAACTTGTTCCTCTTAAAGACTATGTAGCTGAAAACGGTTGCACAGAAACAGAATTCTTACGTCGTTCAAAAGAAGGCGTTTAATAGTAAATCAAAGGAGATAAATTAAAATGTATCATACAAGAGTTTTAGTTGCTAAAAATGCTGACGAAGCAGGTAAACTTGCAGCAGACGTTTTTGAAACAGAAATTCAGAAAAAACCTGCTTGCGTAATCGGTCTTGCAACAGGCTCAACACCACTGCCGCTTTATAAAGAACTTATCGCCCGTGAAAAAGCAGGAAAGATCGACTTTACAAAAGTTCGTTCTGCAAACCTTGACGAATATAAAGGCCTTGCTCCTACACACGAACAGAGCTATCGTAAATTTATGCAGGATAATTTATTTGATCACATTTCAATCAAACCTGAAAATACTATCGTTCCTCTCGGTCTTGCAGAAGATATTCCTGCAATGTGCAACGAATATGAGCAGAAAATTGAAGAATGGGGCGGGGTAGACCTTCAGCTTCTTGGTATCGGTCACGATGGTCATATCGGTTTTAATGAACCCGACGATTATTTTCCTGCACAGACTCACGAAGTTAAACTTACAGAAATGACAATCAATGCAAATAAACGCTTTTTCAACTCTGTTGATGAAGTTCCGAAAGCCGCAATAACAATGGGTATCGGTACTATAATGGCAGCTAAGAAAATCGTTATGGTTGTTACAGGCGCAGATAAAAAAGAAATTCTGAAGAAAACAATCTGTGGTCCTGTAGATCCTCAGGTACCTGCATCAATTCTTCAGTTCCATCCTGATGTAACTCTCATCTGTGACGAAGATGCATATCCATTTTAATAGTTAACCTATAAGAAAAAGACAACTTTCAGCTTTGAAAGTTGTCTTTTTTATTGTGTTTTTAATAAAATTCAACTGATGATTTTGTGTTAAGTGTAAATCGTATCAGCTTTTCACTATCTATGTTATTATCGGTTAATTTAACTGATTTTATATCCGGACAACTGTAAGTTTTATAGTAATATATAAGTTCTTTAGTATCGGCACAGGATGTGTATATAGTGCATACGTCTTTGTTCTGGTCTGTTTTTATAACTCCCTTTGTTACTGAAACTGTTTCCATAATGTGAAAAAAACGGTTTACTTGTTCGGTTTTGTTTTTTGATGGAGAAGCGTGATTTTTTGTAAAAACAGCACGTATAAATCTTGATGTGGAAGAATAATCTCCCGGAAGCCCTATAGCACCCAATCCCCTTGAGTAAAGAGATGAATCTATGCCTTGACATAAATTGTTTTTTGGAGATTTTGAATCAAGCGCAAGATAATTTGCGATATTAGTTTTATGAAAATTAAAATCAGGACTGTTCGTTAAAACTCCGAATGGATTGTCGTAGAGCTTTATTCCGTCTTTGGTTGATTCAAGTGTAAAGCAGTAATCCTTGTCAGCAATCACCCAATGAAGAGGAGAGGTTTTTAGCCTTTCTGAAAAAGAATCGTCTGTGATATTACAGTTTTGTAAAAGATTTTTTGCCTCAATTGCACTTTGACAGTTGCATAGCACAAAAGGTATAACTTCAAATGCTGCAATATTGATTTTAGATGGGTTTGTATGGCAGTAAACTGCATAATGGGGAAAATTCAGAGCGGCAATTGCAAGTCCGTGAGAATTTATAGCATCATAGTAAAGAGGCATTGAGTCTGCAACACATCCTATCCCGATTATAGCGGGGTGATTTTTTATATCGTTTTGATGTAAAAATCGCATATTGAAGTTTTTAGGTGTTATTATTACGTTTTCACCGAAGGAATATTCAAGATCAAGGGTTCTGCCAAATAGATGATGTTGGTCGTTAATACTTATTGCTGTACACATAAAAAATCTCCTGAAAAAATATATTACTATTATTTTTTTCAGGAGATTCATTTTTATTATTTATTTTATTTTACGCAGACAAGTTTTTCTATAGGTTTTCTTTTTTTGGTACGTAAAACGTCGTCTTTCTTTGCATAACCGAGAGTAATAACTAATCTTACGTCACCGTCAAGTTCGCAGATTTCCCGTATTTTATCATTGTCAAACCAACCAAGTATGCAGGTTGACAATTCCTTTGCAGTAGCTTCCGACGTTATGTATGCCGCTAAAATTCCAATGTCAATTGATCGGTAATCGTTGTTTTTCAGTTTGGCACCTAAAGCTGCACTTTTAACGTAAGGCATTTCGGAAATTACCAAAAGTATTGGTGCATCAGATGCAAACTTGTTCATACCCATACCCATAGTGGCTTTGGCGACAAGCTTTGCGTTTTCGCCTGTGCATACTGTGATTTTATAAGGCTGTCCGTTACAAGCCGACGGAGCAAGACGGGCAGATTCAAGAATTGCAGAAAGCTTTTCAGATTCTACTGCTTTTAAAGGGTCATAGCTTCTGCAAGACTGTCTTGTGTTTGCAATTTCAAAAAAATTCATAAATACCTCTTTTATAAATTAGGAGTGTAAGACATTTAGTCATCCTGTGAAATGGGGTCAGGGTCGCCCATAGTAAGTATCATCTGTCCGTCAACTGCGAGAAAACAGATACAACCGATAATACCTGTCTGAATGTGGTATTCTTTTCCTGATTCTGCTTTGAAAGATTCGCAAAGAGAACGGAGTTTTCATTCAGGATATCTTTCAATTCCTGTTCTTTTTATCCACCATTCGTTAAGACCTGCAATGTAACCGATGTCTGCATCGTTGACAGCATAATCCCATCCTTTTGCACGGAAAGACCAATTAAGATCGTTATTGCAAGGAGGAATGATAGTGCCGTAAAATCAAGCATTATATCACCGTGAAACTGCTTGTGGGTGTAGATAAGACCGCCGCCGTTTTCACGGTAAATTCCTGTACATATGCCGTTTTCACATTTCCAGTCTCCACCTGTCACTTCCCAGTTTTTTGTAAGGTCGGGATCTGAAAAATCATCGTGAAACAATAATTCTTCCGGCTCGATTCTGTCACATTCTACATATGACATTTTTTATTTCCTTTTTTCTTTTATATTTCATATTCTGTTCCTGTAAACTCTGCAATATCCGAATTTTCAGCTTTGAGTTCCTATTTTCTTACCTTTTTTTGAAATGTTATAATAATTTCCGTCTGACTTATCAAGATTCCATGCTTTAGGTAGATCAATTTGTATAGATGCTCCGTTTGCGCTTTTGATTTGTACTGACTGCCATTCGTTTATGTTCTGACATTCATATTTTGTGTAATCGGGTGCTGTAACAGTAGCATCTTCTTTTTTATTTTCATCAGATGTGTCCGCAACCTGATTTTCGTTGCTTGTATCTTAATTTTGTGTGTTTTCTGAATTCATGTTGGTATCTTCAATAAATGCATTTTTATCCGCATATTCGGTTTTACATGCAGACAAAGAAAGTAGTATGCACAGGATTAATATTATTGATAAAAATTTTTTCACATTATTGTCGCCTTTTTTATATTATGTTTTGAGTATAACACAAAACATATATCAAGTCAATTAATGCCAAGTATATGCGTAGATAGAAATCTTTTTGAATGATGATATAATCACAAATATACTTCAATAAAAAAACGGCCTCAGGCCGTTTTTTTAATTTCACCGCAAGCCATTTTTTCTCCCGAATTACCTGATGGCTGAGACATAAAATCATCGGGATGCGAATGAATAATGACTGTTTTGCCTATTATGTCATTTACCGTAAACCTGTCTGTTAAAAAAACAGAAAAAGCTCTTCCGTTGGCACTAAACAGAGGCGGCATATCACCGGAGTGATATGGATGAGGGCAACTGTTTACGTCAAAATGTCCGTCTGTATTAGCAAAAGCATCTGTTTGGTTGCCTGTGCAAGCACTTCCCCGATGAATGTGAAAACCAAATACAGGACTGTTGCATTGAGTCTCTTCAATAGGTAGTCCTGACACTTCGTATTTTATGATAACACCGTTTTCTGTCTGATAAAAAAGTATAAGTCCTTCAATTTCAGGGTACTTTTCGCTTCCTTTGATAGCTGAATAAGCATCAGGAATTTTTTGAAGTGTTTTGTACATAATCATTCTCCTTGCAATATTATATGCTAAAGGAAAATGATTGTTGATTTTTTTGTTTTTTGGATGTATCATATCAAAGATATGAGGGGATAGACTATGTATAAAATAACTCTGCCAAAAAGAATACTTAACTTTTTTAAGAAAAACGTTGAAATGACTGTGGCTTTGATTGCGGCAGTAATTACAAGCTTTTTCGTTCCTGTTGATAAAGAATACTTAAGCTATTTTGATTTCAAAACACTGACTTGCCTTTTTTGTGTACTTGCAGTTGTATGCGCTCTGAAAAATATAAAATTTTTCTATATACTTGCTAAAAAAATAGTACGGCTTTTTAAAAATGTAAGACTTTCTGTACTTGCTCTTGTATACATAACTTTCATTGGTTCTATGCTGATAGCAAATGATATGGCGCTTCTTACTTTTTTGCCGCTTGGCTTTTTTGTGCTGACATCTACAGGTATGGAAAAATATATGGCATTTACTTTTATAATGCAAAATATAGCAGCAAACCTTGGCGGTATGCTTACCCCATTCGGTAATCCGCAAAACCTGTATCTTTATACTAAGTTTAATATTCCGACTCTGGAGTTTATGCAGATAATGGCACCGCCGTTTTTACTGTCCGTAGCACTTATTACCGTTTGCTGTATCGTTTTTGTAAAACCTCTGCCTCTTGAGGTAGATGACGAAAAGATAAATTTGCCTAAAGTAAAAACTATTCTGTATCTTTGCCTTTTCACTTTGGCAATAGCTATAGTTTTCAGGGGGATTCCGTATCTTCTCGGTCTTGTAATAATACCTGCTGTTTTAATTTTCGCAGATAAAAAAGCGCTTAAAATGGTAGACTATCCGCTTCTTATGACTTTTGTATTTTTCTTTGTGTTTGCAGGAAATATGGCAAGAATTGATGTTGTCAGAGATTTTTTTGAAATGCTTCTTGAAAAAAGTACGCTTATTTTCAGTGTCCTGAGTTGCCAGATAATAAGTAACGTACCATCATCAATACTGCTCAGTCAGTTTACCGAAAACTATAAAGATTTGTTGGTGGGCGTAAATATAGGAGGAACGGGAACGGTTATAGCTTCTCTTGCAAGTCTTATAACTCTTCGTGAATATACTGTTCATAACCCCGACAAAATAGGTAATTATATGAAAATGTTTTCAGCATTTAACTTCGGATTTCTTGCAGTGCTTACTCTGTTTATGTCATTGATATAAAAAACGGTTGACTTTTAGTCAACCGTTTTTGTTATGGGAGTGTATCCTGTTTTGGTTATGAGCTCTGTTCCTTGCTCTGATAAAATCCATTCTATAAACTTTTTGGTGTTTTCATTTGTGTCGCTTTTTCTTGTTACTATATAAAAACTGTTTGTAACAGGGTAACTTCCGTTTTCTATGTTTTCTTTGTTTGGATAAACACCGTCAAGCTTTAAAAGCTTTATCTGATTGTTTTGTATCATTTCAGATGCGTAAAACCTGAAAGAATACCCAATGGCATTTTTAAAGTTCTTGTAATCGGCGGTTTCTTCAATTATTCCTGCCATAGTGTCTTGAATATTCATAGGAGCATTCATTATAGGCTCCCCTTCCATAAATTTGACAAACCGTGTCTGTGAACCGCTTCCTTCTTCACGCTGAAACGCTTTGATTTTGCCGAGACCTTTGATTCCAAACTCACTCCATTTTGTCACTTTGCCTGAATAAATAGATTTTATCTGAGAGGATGAAAGCTTCTCTATCGGATTTTTAGAATTAACAAAAAATACAAAAGCTTCGTATCCGATAGGTGTAAACTCAAGCTCTACACCTTTAGCTTTTGCATACTGAAGCTGTTTGTCAGATGCGGCTCCTACAAAAGCAATATCGCATTTGCCATCAACAATGTTTTCGTATGCCGTAGACGTGCTTGTGCACATCACGTGGTTCTGGGCACTTTCGGGATAAACCGCATTTGCAAAAGCTGAATAAATAGGATAAAGAGCAGTAGCTCCGTCAAGAACGGGAAGATTTTCGGATAACTTCAGTTCAGGTTCACTGTCAAGACGTGCAACCTTTGAATTCTCGTCAAAGGGCGCATACTGTGATAATAAATCTATTCTGTCATCTAATTTTGGTATAGAATCAATGTGTATATTCCAACCGATAACAATTGATGAGGAAATAATTAAAACTACCGTAAGACTCAGCAGAGTTATCCATATCGGTTTTCTGCGTAGCAGTCTGAAAATCAGTGAAATAATCAGCAGATAAATAAGCGCTATGGCTGTCATGACAAAATATCCGTAAACCTCTTTTGTCATCATAGCAACTATAAGACCGGCTATAACCGCGATGGATGCAAATATCAGAAATAAACCTATTGACAATAATATCTTGCCGAAAAGACGTGTCTTTTTAATAATCGTGAGAACAGCTCCGGCTATCATAACAACCAAAATGATAATAAAAATAAAATTAGTTTGTGTCATTGTTCTTATTTTCACTCCTTTTTATTTAAGTATAGCAGTTTATTTGTGTAAAATAAACTGCTTTTTCTTGTTTTTTGTATTTAATTAAATTATAATAAATTCAATTATAAAACAGGAGTAGTAAAATGGCTAATTTTTATCTCAAACCAAAGTTTTTTGACACGGTCAGAAAAACTACAAAAGACCAACTATTAAAAGATATTGTAGCAGGTATAATTGTTGCTATAATTGCTCTTCCTTTGTCCATAGCTCTTGCTTTGGCATCGGGAGTTGAACCCGCCTGCGGCGTGTATACCGCTATTGCTGCGGGATTTTTTGTATCTCTGCTTGGGGGAAGCCGCGTTCAGATAGCAGGACCGACAGCGGCGTTTGCTACAATAGTAGCAGGTGTTGTTGCAACGCAGGGAATGGACGGGCTTGTAATAGCTACAATTCTTGCGGGTATTATGCTCATATTAATGGGTGTTTTCAAACTCGGCTCTTTAATAAGATTTATTCCTAACACAATAACCGTCGGTTTTACTGCAGGTATTGCAGTTACTATCCTTGTTGGACAGATAAAAGACTTTTTAGGACTTACATATGCCGAAGGTGTAAAACCTATTGAAACTTTTGAGAAAATCCACGCAAATATTGAAGCAATAAACACGTTTAGCCCTCAGGCTTTGCTTGTAGGAGCTGTTTGCCTTGCAATCTTGATTGTTTATCCTAAATTTGAAAAACGTGTTCCGCCGTCACTCATTGCGGTAGTTGTCGGCGCTGCTATGGTAAAACTTATCCCCGGACTTGATGAAGGGGTTTATACGATAGGGGACCTTTATACAATTCCAACAGGTCTGCCTCAGTTATCACTTTCAGGACTTGATTTCAGCCTTGATAAAATATTGGCGGTTTTGCCCTCTGCATTCACTATTGCAATTCTTGCAGGTATTGAATCGCTCTTGTCCTGCGTTGTGGCAGATGGTATGGTTAACTCAAAACATAACTCAAATGCAGAACTCGTCGGTCAGGGTGTTGCCAATATAGTATCAGTTTTGTTTGGTGGAATTCCCGCAACAGGCGCAATCGCAAGAACTGCGGCAAACGTTAAAAACGGAGGCAGAACCCCGATAGCAGGTATGGTTCATTCTATTGTTTTGCTTTTGGTTCTTTTGTTCCTGATGCCATATGCGTCTCTTATTCCTATGCCGACTATTGCAGCTATTTTGTTTATCGTAGCTTATAATATGAGCGAATGGAGAAAGTTTGTTTCTATCACAAAAACTTCTTGTGCAGTAGATATATGCGTATTGGTGCTCACTTTTGTTCTCACTGTTGTTTTTGATCTTGTTATTGCGATTGAAGTTGGTATGGTGCTTCATATAATCACTCACTTTAAAACTTTTTTCAAAATCAAGAAAGAAGAGAAATAATTATAAAGAAGACTTGAAATAAATTGTAACTGTATAAGAGAAACTGACCCTGTACAGAATCTTGAGATTATTAAAAAAGTGGGCTTTGGATGCTTTTTTATAGACACTGAAGTACCTGAAGAAAAAATAGTACAACTTGCCGAAAGGGCAAAAGAACTTGATATAGACTTTGAGTTTATACACGGTCCTTTCAAAAATATAAACACTCTTCTTATGCCTGATATGGAATATAGAGAGATAATGAACGGTATAAAAAATCAATAGATATAGCCGCAAAAGTAAACGTTCCTATGGTAATAAACACGTGTCTTCAGGCTGGAATCCACCCGAACTTACAGACCTTAGACTTTCAAGATTTGATGAAATCGTAAACTATGCAGACAGTAAAAATGTCACCTTGGCATTTGAAAATCATGGCAGAGACTGGGAGCGTGTAGGTGACCACGATGAACATCTTCTACCTTTTGATGGTACTTTTGATTTTAAAAAAATGATGCGTAAACTTGATGAATATGAATATGCAGGATCTCTTATGCTTGAAGTGTTCAACAGTGCCTCGGAGGAATATCTGAAAATGCACCTGAACAATTTATTAAAACTGCATATGACAGAATAAAGAAAATATCGGAAATGTAAAAACCATAAACGAAAAAATATACGATACTGCAACTCTTTTTGATGCGCCTAAATGTAGCTTTCCGTCTGACTTTCCGAATGTGAAAATAGACTATATGTTTACGTCGCGTGATGTTAAAGTGCAGTTTGCAGATATACTGCCGTATGTTGTTTCATACCATAGACCTTATATAATTAAGATAGGAAAATAAAATGAAAGTGACAATTATTCAACCTGCATATTCAACGGACTATTCAAAAACTGACTGCGCACTATGAATATAAAGAATTTGGCAGACACCCTTGACCGAGAGAGATAGTCTCTATCCATAATCATGAACTTTCAAGAGTGTCGACGGCGACGTTATATGTGTGTATGCAAGAAGAGAGGTTCCATAT
The DNA here is from genome assembly GCA_045657265.1 of Eubacteriales bacterium. Classification (GTDB taxonomy): domain Bacteria; phylum Bacillota; class Clostridia; order Oscillospirales; family QAKW01; genus RGIG9041. The sequence goes on from JAZOSU010000029.1 coordinate 100,959, forward strand.
AGCATAAGAGCAATAATAAGCTCTGACGAAGGCGAAAACTGGCAGGGAGAATTTGTTATTGCAGATAACATTTCAGTAACTGCAGATATAGGATATCCTGCAACGCTGTAGCTTAAAGACGGAAGTTTTATTACTAAAAATAACGATAAAAACAATAACGTTATATGGCAAAGAAAATGGACTTTGGAGAAATACCAAAAAATTCCTGATTAAATCGGGGGTTTAGTAGCAGATAAGCAATATATTGTCATATAGTGTATTAAATCAAGTTGACATAAGGTTTTTATTGGTTTATAATATTTTAGCTAACAATTTTTGGAGGAAATAAAGTGGTGTTCAGTAATATATTGGAGGCTATGGGTAATACTCCCGTGATACAGCTTTCAAGAATGTGTGATAAAGATTCTGCGCGTGTGCTTGTGAAATTTGAAGGCCTTAACGTAGGTGGTTCAATAAAAACACGTACAGCTTATAATATGATTCTTGACGCCGAAAAAAGAGGTATCATAAATAAGGATACTATTATAGTCGAACCGACAAGCGGAAATCAGGGGATAGGACTTGCTTTGGTAGGAGCTGTGCGCGGATATAAAACTGTAATTATTATGCCTGATTCGGTAAGTGAAGAACGTACAAAACTCGTACGTCATTACGGTGCGGAGGTTATAACTATACACGATGCAGGAAATATAGGTGATTGCATTGAAGAATGTGTAAAAACAGCACTTCGTATGAAAGAGGAAAATCCAAACGTGTTTGTGCCTCAGCAGTTTGAAAACCCTGCTAATCCCGAAATTCAGAGAAGTTCTACGGCAATGGAAATTATTAATCAGGTTGACAGTCAGATTGATGGATTCTGTTCGGGTATAGGCACAGGCGGAACAATAACAGGTATCGGTGAAACACTCAAAAAATATAATCCCGATATGGAAATATGGGCAGTTGAACCTGAACATGCAGCTATTTTGTCAGGCGGTTCAATAGGCACTCATATACAGATGGGTATAGGCGATGGTGTGATACCAAAAATACTTAATCAGAATATCTATAGTGACATTTGTATCGTAAAAGACGATGAAGCTATAAAAATCGCTAAAGAACTTGCATCAAAAGAAGGGATTATGTGCGGAATTTCAAGCGGTACCAACGTTGCTGCTGCAATAAAACTTGCTAAAAAATTAGGTGCAGGTAAAACAGTTGTAACTGTCCTGCCTGACACGGCGGAAAGATATTTTTCAACACCACTTTTTGAAAAGGAGTAAAAAATGAGACTGGATTTTGAAACAATAAAAAAAATTACAACAGGAGCAGTAAAAATAACAGAAAAAGACGGTAAAATCAGCTTTTTCCGTTTAACTGAAACCCAAGCGGATGCTTTTGTTAAAGAAAACGAAAATCATATAAAAAAGGTTTTCGCCACCGCAGGTGTGAGATTTGATTTTTATACAAATTCCAAAACTTTGAAAATCAGATTCTGTGATATGAAAAGAGGTTCTTCGCGTACATTCTATTCTTTTGACGTTTATGAAAACGGAAAATTTATATATGAATATTTCGGTAACTATAAAGAAATTACAGAAGATGAATTTGAAGTAAAACTTTCAGGAGAGGGTAGGGTACAAGTCTTTTTCCCCAACCTGACAGCACCTAAAATTGAATATGTTCAGCTTGATGACGGTGCATACGTAAAGCCTTTTGAAGCAGATGTGAATCTTGTTATGTATGGCGATTCCATAACTCACGGTTATGATGCAACAGCATCTTCTTTGTCATATGCAAATATAGTTGCTTCAAGACTTAATGCAAATGTTATAAATACAGCAATAGGGGGAGCAATTTTTAATCCTGATATTATAGAAAAAATAGATAGCTTTGATGCAGATATTGTTACTGTGGCATATGGTACGAATGACTGGAGGAAGCTTGAAAAATCTGTTTTTGAAAAAAACTTTATTGAGTTTATTGAAAAACTTAAATTTGTATATAAGAATACGCCGGTATATTTTATTCTTCCTATCTGGAGAGGGAATTGTGACACAATAACAAATTGCGGAACCTTTTCAGAACATAGAGAATATATGAAAACAGAAATCGAAAAAAGAGGATATACCGCTATTGAGAGTATTGATTTTGTTCCTCATAATACTCGTATGTTCTCACCTGATATGCTTCACCCCAATGACAGTGGATTTATTCACTATGCAAACAATTTGTTGAAATACATAAAATGAAAGAATATAATAACTTTTTAAAAGGAATAACAGACGGGTTGCCTATTTGTTTTGGCTACCTGTCTGTTTCTTTTGCTTTCGGTATATTTGCAGTATCTAACGGTTTTGATGTGTGGCATGCGGTTATTATGTCTCTTACCAATGTAACTTCTGCGGGTCAGTTTGCAGGAATTCCTATAATCGCGGCAGGCGGAAGTTTGCTTGAACTTGCGCTGTCGCAGTTTATTATAAATCTCAGATATGCGCTAATGTCAGTGTCGCTTTCTCAGAAATTGGGCCCATCAGTAAGATTTATAGACAGGTTTATAATTGCATTTGTTAATACTGATGAAGTTTTTGCAATAGCATCTTCAAAAGATTTGTATGTAGGCAGAAAATATATGTTCGGTCTTATTATAACTCCTGTGATAGGATGGACAGGCGGAACTTTTTTTGGTGCAGTTGCGGGAGATGTTCTTCCTGCATTTGTTACAAATGCACTTAGCCTTGCGATATATGCCATGTTTGTTGCTATTGTAGTGCCGCCTCTTAAAAAAGAAAAGGCAACAGCGCTTTGTGTTGTTTTGGCTGTTGTACTCAGTTGTTTATTTAGCTTTATACCTGTGCTGAGCAAGATCCCAAGCGGTTTTGTTATTATAATCTGTGCGGGATTTGCAAGTGCGGTATTCGCATTGATTGCGCCAAGGGAGGTGCCGCTGGATGAATAACTTTTTAGTGTATCTTGTTGTTATGGCATCTGTTACCTATCTTATCCGAATGCTTCCTCTTGTGCTTGTCAAACGAAGAATAAGAAACAGATTTTTAATTTCTTTTCTATATTATATACCTTATTCGGTACTTGCTGTTATGACAATTCCTGCTATATTTACATCAACAGGAAATATAGCTTCATCCACAGTGGGATTAATAACTGCATTCGTATTTGCTTATTTAGAAAAATCACTGGTAACCGTTGCGGCATTTTCCTGCTTTTTCGCACTTGTGACAGAAATGCTTGTGGCTATATAATATTTTTAATTGTTTTACAAAAAAATACAATTTAGCCTTGAATTCAAAGATAAAGTGTGCTAAAATTAACCGATTTTTACTATAAGGAGAAATACGATGAAAAGAAGAATCCTCAGTCTCGCATTAATCGTGATAATGATGGTTTCATTATTATCAACCGTAGCTTTTGCAGAAACTTCATATTCTTTTGATGAAGCTACCGGTATTCTTACAATTTCCGGATACGGCGAAATGATAAATTACGCTTCAAAAAATGCTCCATGGAATGATTATGTTAAAAACGTTAAAGCCATTGTAGTTAAAGAAGGTATAACAAGTATCGGTAACTGGGCATTTGCTTACTGTGTAAATCTGGCAGAAGTTACACTTCCTTCAACACTTAAAACTATCGGTAAAAACTCATTCTACAGATGTAAAAAACTGACATCAATTGAAGTTCCCGCAGGTGTTACATCTTTTGATTCAGGTGCATTTGCATATTGTGAAACACTTAAGGAAATCACAATTCCTAATTCTCTTAATTATGTAGGTAAAACAGCATTTGTCGGTTGCGGATTCCTTGTGGCAGCAAACTATCTGGGTACTGAACCACAGTGGGAAAAAATTACAATTAAAAAAGGTAATGAATGTCTTACAAATGCTTATCCCCCTGTTGCAGATCCTTTCTATACATGGGAAATCAAAGACGGTGTTCTTACAATAAACGGTAACATCGCGATGGATAACTATACAGCTAAAAATTCACCTTGGTATGATAGAGCTGGCGAAATTACAGCTGTTGTAGTTACAAACGGTGTTAAGACAATTGGTAACTGGGCATTTGCTTATCTTAAAAACGTAACAAGCGTTGAGATTGCTGATACAGTTGAAGCTATCGGTATAAATGCATTTTATCGTTGTACTTCACTTAAAGAAGTGACTGTTCCTGCAGGAGTTAAAAAACTCGGTGGCAGTGCTTTTGCTTACTGTGACGGACTTGAAGAAATTACTCTTCCTGAATCTGTAAACGTAATTAATGATTACACATTTATCGGTTGTGATGCTCTTACAGTTGTAAATGCTGACCTTGAAAATGTAGAAATTGCTGAAAAAGGTAACGATGCTCTCTTTACAATCACAAACCTTCCCGAAGCAGGTGTTACAGAACTTGGTTCTATAGAAGCTCCTTATCAGGGTATAGTATATACACTTGATACTGCGTATGACTTCAAAGCAACGCAGACAGCTGAGGAAGTTGAGAACAGCGAATTCAGATATTATCATGCAGACTTCGTAGTATCTTTTGATAAAGATATCAACGATATTGTTCTTGCAGGTTATTATAAGGCATATGCTGATTATGTTAAAAATCAGGATTGGGTACCTATGATGCTTGAAGATGTCAAAGCAGGCGAAGAATATCGTCTTCTTTCTGATGTATACTTTGACGGTAAAGGTTCAATCAACTACGAAGAACTTTGCAAATGTGTAAAAGAATTCCGTTGCGGTGCTTATGACATCGAAGATGATGATACAGGTGTTACAATGACTGTTGAACTTCGTCTTTATGAAACAAAAGACGCTGTAGATACAGAAAACAATACAAAGAATGTTGAAACGGGTAAATTCTACACAGTAGGAACATACACACATACATTCTAATTTAAACTTTTAAACTGAAAAGGAAGATGAATTTTCATCTTCCTTTTTTATTGTTGCATTATAAGAATTTGTATGTTATATTGGAAATAAGAAGCTTTGGAGGTGTGGCAATATGAAAAAAAGAATATTAATTTTTACTTTAATATCTGTAATGCTTATGTCACTAATGTCATCAATAGTACTTGCAAGTACATCGGAATTTGCAGGCGGTGA
>JAZOSU010000030.1:0-40551 GCA_045657265.1 Eubacteriales bacterium
GCGACCCTTTTAAAATACATACATACATAAATAATCGTGGATATGGCTGGCAGAGCTCTGCTACCTGCCAAAAATATGGGTCTGGAGCAATTTAAGACTCTACCGGCAAGAGAGTTTTTGGCAGAGTATCGCAGAAATATAGGGTGACAATGCTACATTTATGGTATATAATAAAATCATCAGGAAAAAGGTGGGATATCGTGGGCAACAACGATACGTTTTTTTCGGAAAATCTCCGCCGTTAGCGAAAAGCTGTCGGGCTAACCCAAAAAGAGTTGGCTGAGGCAATCGGGTACTCCGAAAAAACCGTCAAGGCAGTAGCTACTGCCATTCCAACCATCGTAAAGGCCTGCGATGCCATTGAGGTAGGAATGCGCAATGGTGGTCGGCTAATCTACATCGGTGCAGGAAGCTCTGGACGTCTTGGCATTCTTGACGCCAATAAGTATTCCCTACAATCGGCGTGACCAACAATGCCGGCAGCTACCTGAATTTGGAATCTGATATTTCCGTGCTGGTCGATACCGGTCCCGAAGTTGTGACCGGCTCCACCCGTATGAAAGCAGGTACCGCCCAAAAAATGATCACCAATATGTTCTCCACCTGCGTGATGATTCGTCTGGGTTATGTGTATGAGAATATGATGATCAATCTGAAACCATCTAACATCAAGCTGAGAAACCGGGTCATTTCCATCGTCTGTGAGATCCTGAAATGCACCGAGGACGAAGCTATTGCAGCTCTGGAGGCTAACGACTGGTCCATCCGCAGCGCTGTGGAATGGACGACTGGACTGTTTACAGAGTGAGCGGCAACAAGCTTGAAAATCTTGCAAAGTAATATTCAGGGAGAAGTTTATGACTGCTCGTTGTGGACATTTATTTCAAGATCAGTTTAAAAGCGAACCAGTTGAAGACGATAGTTATTTTCTTTCTGTTTTGCGATACATTCATCAAAATTCGGTAAAAGCAAATATATGTAAAACTGCAGAAGAATACCCAAACAGCAGTATACACGTTATTTGAGAAATTCTTCATCATTGATTGATATAAATTTTGCTTTTTCTATGATTTCAAAAGAATATTTTCTTAATTTTCACAGAGAAGATAATTCGGATAATTGTTTAGAAATGAATGAGTATTTTAGATTGAATGATGCAGAAGCAAAAGCTATTATACTTAAAAGTACAAAATGCAAGACAATAACAGAATTTCAAAACCTTCCTCGATATTAATAAAAGAAATTCTTATATTCATAAACTACATAATAAAGGGTTATCTATTAGGCAAATTTGTCGTTTAACAAGATTATCTGAAAAACTGTAGAATTAAGCATCTGAACAAAGGGACAAGAGAACCGTCCCTCTGTCTCGTCAAAATTGCTGATAACACCGTAATTCTCGATAAATTGTTTATTGAGCTTCCGATAGAATAAATGTGAGTTGATTATAATAAAACAATATGAGGTCGTTTTTACATATGCGTAGAATTATTGCCACTTTTCTTTTAGCGTTTGCTGTGCTTACGGCGGCAGGCTGCAGTAAATCATTCTCTAATAATGTTGATTTGTCCGACAAGGAGGAAACTGACGTGAAAAAATCATATTCCGTGCTGTTTATCGGCAACAGCTATACTTACTACAATGATATGCCGACTGAGATCTTTGGGAAATTTGCCCAGTCCGCGGGTTACGATGTAGATGTCACCGCAATTACCAATGGCGGTTATAGGCTGTATCAGTTTGCAGACCCGTCCGATAAATACGGTGCGCGTGTGGAGGCAGAGCTTAGCGGTGACCAAAAGTATGATTATGTCATTTTACAGGAGCAGAGCATTCTTCCCGCATCTGAAGATTGTGCCGATTTTTATGAGGCGGTGCGCGCTCTTGCGGCAAGGGTGAGAAAAGCAGGGGCAACCCCTGTACTTTATGCCACCTGGGGGCGCAAAGAGGGTAACCCTAACCTTGAAAAGTACGGCTGGACAAACGAGAATATGACGTGGAAAATTGCGGCGGCGTATCAGGCCATCGGTGATGAGCTTGATATTTCCGTAGCATACGCAGGTCTTGCCTTTTACGACGTTAACGCAGGTTCGAACGATATTGAACTGTACGACCCCGACAGATCGCATCCGTCGTATTCGGGCAGTTATCTTGCCGCGGCGACCTTGTTTGCAAAGATATTTGATGAAGACCCGACGGTGGTGCCTTTTGTCGGAAATTTGTCCGAAGCTGATGCAAACGTTCTTTGCACTGCGGCCAAAAACGCTGTTTTTAAAACACCGTCTGTTCCTGATGAATATAAAACAATCTCTGAATAAAATTATAAAAAGCAAGTCATATGACTTGCTTTTTTTCAGCGTGTCAATCAGGCTGATTTGGCAAAGAAGTCGTACAAAGGTGCTACGAGAGGGAGAGTTTGCCGAAAGTGTGAAACTCCCTTGAAATACTTGCATTTTAAGGAGCTTTTTAATAAATTAATATTGAAGCTTAGATTTTAAAATATATTTCACTTTCAAAGCAAAACTCCCTGTGTTTCGTTTTGTAGGTATGTAAAACTTCACATTTGTATGAATGTTTGATTTTATCAGGTATGTGGTATGCTTTTATTTGTTGCAGGATGTTCAAAGTGTGATGGATGAAAAAATGCTAAGCAAAATGCTTCTCAAACAAAGATGCCTACTGTTAAAGTAGATGACTATGAGTGTATCGGTGTTCTTTCAGTTCCTGTTTTGGATTATGTAATTGCAGCGTGAATTTAGTTCTGTGTGGTAACTTTTTCTTGATGTTATAAATAACTGTCTGCACTATTGCAATAATGCAGATACCTGCTGCTGAAAAACATCAATTGGTCTTGTAATACAAATTTTCTGACATTGCAACTTTTTTTGTTTTCTATTGACAAAAAAATCAAGGATGTTTATAATTATAATGATGTTATATAATATAAGCATATGAGATTAATGAGAATGCGCGTAAAAAGAAGGGGATACCCTTTCTTTTTAATGCGCATTTTATTATGTTTAACATAAAAAGGGGAGGCACTATGAAATTCAGTTATTATCCGGGCTGTACGCTTAAAACCAAGGCAAAAGAACTGGACGTTTACGGAAGAAATTCCGCTAAAGCTCTTGGCATTGAATTGGAAGAAATTGAAAATTGGCAATGTTGCGGCGCTGTATATCCGCAGGCAGAAGATGAAATTGCAACCAAGCTTTCTGCAATACGTACGTTAAATGCCGCAAAGGAAAAAGAGCAGAAACTTATTACTCTTTGTTCAGCTTGTCATCACGTGTTAAAGCGTGTCAATAACGATTTGAAGAGAAACGCAGATATCTGTTTGCGCGCTAATAATTATTTAAAACTTGATACTGCTTATAAAGGTGAAACGGAAGTTATTCATTATTTGGAAATGCTCAGGGATGAGATAGGATTTGACGAGCTTAAAAAAGCAGTTGTTAATCCTTTGAAAGACCGTAAGATTGCTGCATACTATGGATGCCTACTTCTTCGTCCCGGCTCAGAAATGGCTTTTGACGATCCTGAAGATCCGAGCATTATAGAAGATTTTATTTCGGCATTGGGCGCAACTCCCGTTAAATATTCACAACGTAATGAATGTTGTGGCGGTTATATTGCTCTTGATAATAAATCAGCGGCAGAAAAAAGAGTTGATACTATTATCGCATCGGCAAAAGACGCAGGTGCAGACAGTATTATCACCGCTTGCCCTCTTTGTATGTATAACCTTAAATCAAACGCTACCGAAAGTGAACTTCCGATACTCTATTTTACAGAACTGTTGGCACAGGCGCTTGGCGTAAAGGAGGAAATCTGATGAGTCTTACAAATAAAGTGACCAAAGAAGATATTTTACGTATCAGCGGAGTAAACCCTGACAGATGTATGCAATGCGGTAAATGTTCAGGTGCTTGTCCTGAATATGATAATATGGAATATCATCCTCATCAGTTTGCATCAATGATCCGTAAAAACAAAATAGAACAGCTTATGCAGTCAGATGCAATGTATAAATGTCTTTCCTGTTTTGCTTGTTCAGAACGTTGTCCTCGTAACGTGGAACCATCTAAACTTATCGAAGCTATCAGGGTTTCGGTTATCCGTCAAAAAGGAATGAATTATATGAAACCTGATGATCTTCCTGAAAAGTTGGATCAGGATATGCCTCAGCAGGCGCTTGTAAGTGCTATGCGCAAATATAACAGATAATTAGGAGAATAAACCATGCAAAAAATCGGCGTATTTGTATGTTGGTGCGGAAGCAATATTGCAGCTACGGTAGACGTTAAAGCAGTAGCGAAAGCTCTTGAAAATGAACCTGGCGTTGCATTCAGTACCGATTATCAATATATGTGTTCCGAAAACGGACAGGCAATGATTCGGGATGCAATAAAAGAATATAACCTTACAGGTATAGTAGTCTGCTCCTGCTCACCCCGTATGCACGAAGCAACTTTCAGAAAAACAGCAGTTGCGGCAGGCCTTAATCCTTATATGGTTGAAATTGCCAATATCAGAGAACAATGTTCGTGGATACATAAAGATATTCCCGAAGGAACAGAAAAAGCAATTGTACTTGCACGTGCGGCAGTTGCTAAATTACATAAAAACGCACCGCTTACCGCAGGAACAAGTCCCGTTACCAAACGCGCTTTGGTTATAGGCGGCGGCATCGCAGGTATTCAGACAGCCCTTGACGTTGCTGATGCGGGCTTTGAGGTGGATATAGTCGAGAAATCACCCACCATCGGCGGCAGAATGGCACAGCTTGATAAAACTTTCCCGACACTTGACTGCTCAGCTTGTATTCTTACACCTAAAATGGTAGAAGCAGCTCAGCACGAAAATATCAATATTATTTCATATGCAGAACTTGACTCGCTTTCAGGCTTTGTTGGTAACTTCACTGCAACTATCCGTAAGAAAGCAAGATTTATTGATGAAACAAAATGTTCGGGATGCGGACTTTGTACAGAAAAATGTCCTTCCCGTAAAGGCCGTAACGCATTTAATATGGACCTCAATACAAGAGGCGCAGTTTATATTCCATTTGCTCAGGCAATTCCTAACGTAGCAGTTATTGATTCACAGCAATGTATCCATTTCCGTACAGGAAAATGCGGACTTTGTGAAAAGATATGTTCGGCAAAAGCTATAAACTTTGAACAGAAAGACGAGCTTATAGAAAGACAGTACGGTGCTATTATTGTAGCGACAGGCTTTAAACCTATTGATGCTTCAGCATTTAACGAATATGCTTATAACGATTCACCCGACGTTGTGACCTCACTGGAATTTGAACGTATTATGAATGCGGCAGGTCCTACAGACGGTAAACTTGTTCGCCCGTCAGACCACGAGCATCCCCACGACATTGTATTTATTCAGTGCGTAGGTTCACGTTGCACAGAGGATAGCGAAAAGGGTAAACCTTATTGTTCTAAAATCTGCTGTATGTATACGGCAAAACACGCAATGCTTGTTCGTGAAAAATATCCCGATGTGAACGTGCACGTTTTTTATATCGATGCAAGAACACCGGGTAAGAATTTCGACGAATTCTTCCGCCGTGCCGTTGAACAGTATGATGTAGATTATATAAAAGGTATGGTTGGTAAAGTTTCTGTTGAAGGTAAGAAACTTCACGTGCAGGGAAGTGACCTGATTAACAATGAACAGATTCATATAAACGCAGATATGGTTGTTCTTGCAACTGCCATTGAACCCGACCCTACTGCTCGCTCATTAGGTACGATGCTCACTGCAAGTATGGATACCAATGACTTTTTCACAGAAGCTCATCCCAAACTCAGACCTGTTGAAAGTCCCACCGCAGGAGTTTTCCTGTCAGGTGTTGCACAGGGACCTAAAGATATCCCTGAAACAGTTGCACAGGCAGGTGCCGCAGCTGCAAAGGTTATCGGTCTTTTAAGTAAAAACGAGCTTACCTGTAACGCTTGTGTTGCACAGGCAAATCCCGCACTTTGTAACGGTTGCTCACAGTGTGAACGTGTATGTCCTTACGGTGCGATTACTTATGAACAAAAAGAAGTACGCAGTCCGGAGTTCCGAGGAACAAAACGTGTGGCTGTGGTCAATGAAGCAGTTTGTCAGGGATGTGGCGCTTGTACCGTAACATGCCCGTCAACAGCAATGGATCTTAAAGGCTTTACAAACAGCCAGATTATGTCGGAGGTGGATGCAATATGCCGATAAACAATGAATGGAAACCGAATATTGTGGCATTTTGCTGCAACTGGTGTAGTTATGCCGGTGCGGACCTTGCGGGTTCAGGAAGAATGAACTATCCTGCAAACGTCAAGATTATCCGCATACCTTGTTCTTGCCGTCTGAATCCTATTTTCGTACTTCGTGCATTTCAGCGCGGAGCAGACGGAGTTATTCTCTGCGGTTGTCACCCCGGTGATTGCCACTACTCCACAGGTAACTACTATACACGCAGACGTATGAAAATGCTTTTCTCAATGCTTGATTTTCTCGGTGTTGAAAAAGGACGTACCCGTCTTGAATGGGTTTCGGCTGCAGAAGGCGCAAAATTTGCCGCAACTATGAATGATTTTGTTAAAACCGTAACAGAACTCGGTCCTAACAAGAGATTGGGGGATTTACGATGCAAGAAATGATAATAAAACGTCTTGGTGAGCTTTTTGAAAATGAAGAATACGGACGCGTTCTCGGTTGGGAAGAGGGCGAATTCTTCTATGACAGAACACCAAAAACATTTACAAAAGACAACCTCGATAAATTGAAATATGACGATTTTTGTGGCAGTAACGTTGCAAAATATCTTATCGGACAGATGAACGGCGATGGGAAAATCATTGCTCTTTTAAAACCTTGTGATAGCTATAGCTTTAATCAGCTTTGTACCGAACACCGCGTTGACCGTGATAAAGTTTATGCGATAGGTGTTGGATGTAAAGGTAAAATAGACGTAGAAAAAATCCGCAAGGCAGGTATCAAAGGCATTACCGCAATTACCTCTGACAGTGATACTTTGATTGTTGATACACTTTACGGTCAGAAAAAGATAGACCGTAAGGATGCTCTTTTGGATAAATGCCTTTCATGTAAGGGCAAAGAACATCGCGGAATGGACGAAATTATCGGTGAGAGTGAAGAAACGACAACAGGAGATAAGTTTGATGCTGTTGCAAAACTCGAGGCGATGACACCTGATGAGCGTTTTGAATTCTGGAGAAGCGAACTTTCAAAGTGTATCCGTTGTAATGCTTGTCGTAACGTGTGTCCTGCATGTAGCTGTGTAAAATGCGTTTTCGATAACCCCAGTACAGGCATTTCCAATAAAGCTGCCGCAGATGATTTTGAAGAAAATATGTTCCATATTATCCGCGCATACCACGTAGCAGGCAGATGTACAGACTGTGGAGAATGTAGCCGTGTATGCCCTCAGGGAATACCGCTTCATTTACTTAACAGAAAATTCATCAAAGATATCAATGAATTTTATGGCGATTATCAGGCAGGAGATTCTATCGGCCAACGCCATCCGCTTATTGATTTTACTTTAGACGATGCCGAAGCTTGTACAGATGGAAAGGGAGGAAACAAATAATGAAACAGATATCCCTTAATAAACTTCCCGAATTTCTTTGTGAAATATCAAAAAACGCTTCTGTTATTGCTCCGCTTGAAATTGCAGGTCAGGTTGATTTTGCGCTATGGGACGGAAAACAACCCATTTGTCTTGATACACTCAAAACAGTAAAAAGCGCAAAAGGCGCATTCTTTCCTCAGGTAGAGGATATGGTGCGTTTTCATATGCAGGGTAAAAACATTGAAGTAAAACCCGCAGACGTTATGAACGAAGATTTTGTTATTTTCGGTGTACGTGCCTGTGATGCAAAAAGCTTTGAACTTCTTGACAGGGTGTTTCTTTCAGAACCTATAGATCCTTATTATGCCGCACGAAGACAACATAGCGTTGTGATGACACTTGCTTGTAACGAACCTGAAGAAAGCTGTTTCTGTTCAAATTTTGATATAGATGCTGCAGACCCTGCAGGTGACGTCACCTGCTTTATAGACGGTGAACGACTTTTGATGAGAAGCAATACCGAAAAAGGCGAGAAATTAATTTCAGCTTTAGAAGACGCAGACGAAAAATCTGCAGAGGGAATTCAGAAATCTATTCGTGAAATTATAAAGAAACTGCCACTTTCAAATCTTAACCTTGAGGGATTTGACGGTGAGCATCTTATGGAAAAATTTGACGATCCCCGTTGGGAAGAGCTATCAAAAGGATGCCTCGGTTGCGGTACATGTACTTTCGTATGCCCAACCTGTCAGTGCTACGATATACGTGATTTTGATACAGGTAGCGGTGTTCAGCGTTACAGATGCTGGGACAGTTGTATGTTTTCAGATTTCACTTTGATGGCGCACGGTACAAACCGTCCTACTCAAAAAGAACGTTTCCGTCAGCGTTTTATGCATAAGCTTGTTTATTTCCCATCTAAAAACGACGGTTTGTATTCTTGTGTAGGCTGCGGTCGTTGTCTTACAAAATGTCCGCAGGCTATAAATATTGTTAAAGTTATTAAAACACTGGGGGTGAAGGAAGATGTATGATAATATTATTCCTATGGTCGGTGTAGTAACTGAGATACGCACCGATACACCTGATATCAAAACATTCCGCGTTGAAGCAACAGACGGCGGTAAATGTTTTGAACATAAACCGGGTCAATGCGCAATGCTTTCAGTTCCCGGTGTAGGCGAAGCAATGTTTTCTATTACTTCTTCACCGACTGTAAAAGACTATCAGGAATTTTCAATTAAAAAATGTGGATGTGTTACCGAATGGCTTCACGCAATGGATATCGGTCAGCAGATTACTATCAGAGGTCCGTACGGGCGTCCTTTCCCTGTAGACGATGAACTTAAAGGGAAAGACCTTGTGTTTATAGCAGGTGGTGTAGGTCTTGCTCCGCTTCATTCAGTTATCAATTACGTGCTTGATAACCGCGAAAACTACGGAACTGTTGATATTGTATACGGTTCACGTTCAAAAGACGACCTTCTTGATCTTCCGGAAATTCTTTCAAGCTGGATGGATCCTAAGAATAAAATGAACGTTCATCTTACTATCGATCAGGCTCAGGATGGTTGGGACGGACACGTCGGTTTTGTTCCGAATTACGTAAAAGAACTTGGCTTTGACTGTAATAAAACAGTTCTTGTCTGCGGTCCACCCATTATGATTAAGTTTACCTTGGAAGCGCTTACCGCTCTTGGTTTTGAAAAAACACAGGTTTATACTACAATGGAACTTCGTATGAAGTGTGGCGTAGGAAAATGCGGACGTTGTAATATCGGTGATAAATACGTTTGTAAAGACGGTCCAGTTTTCAGATTTGATGAACTGGATGAACTTCCCGCAGAGTATTAATGGAGAGAAAAAATATGGAAACTAAAATGATAGATGTATTTATTTATGGTAAAAAGTATGCCATCCCTGCCGGACTTACCATTATGGAAGCTATTGAATATGCCGGCTATAAATTAGTACGCGGAATAGGTTGCCGTAACGGATTTTGCGGTGCTTGTGCAACTGTGTACAGAATAAAAGGAGACCGTGAACTTAAAGCTTGTCTTGCTTGCTCTACTACTGTGGAAGAAAATATGTATATCGCAACTCTTCCTTTCTTCCCTTTGGTAAAAGAAGCGTATGATATAGAAAAGGTACGTCCCGACGAGCAGATTATGATGCAGCTTTATCCTGAAATTTATTCATGTGTCGGCTGTAATGCTTGTACAAAAACCTGTTCACAGGGCCTTAACGTTATGCAGTATATCGCTCACGCACAGCGTGGTGAATATGAAAAATGTGCAGAAATGTCTTTTGACTGTGTTATGTGCGGTATCTGTTCTGCAAGATGTCCTGCAGGTATTTCTCATCCTCAGGTGGCAATGCTTGCGCGCAGACTTAACGGAAAATATCTCTCTCCCGAGGCGGTTCATCTTACAGAACGTGTCAAGGAGATAGAAGACGGTCTTTGCACCGAGGCTATTGAAACTCTGATGCAGAAACCTATCGAAGAGATAAAAGAACTTTATAATAACCGTGATATTGAGAAATAAGGAGGGGAAATAGATGATATTTACAAACGAAATGCTTGAATCTATGAAAAAAGTAGAGGCGGCAAGAGAAGCAAATATTAAATTTGAGCCCCGCCGAATGACTGCTCAGGAAAAAGAAGATTTACTTAAACAGTATCATCCTGACTATAAAAAAAGCGCTTTTTCACAGATTAAAGTTGGACCAAACAAAGGCGAGAAAGCTCCTTTTGAACTTGTTGAAGTTATGGAAGGTCGAAGCAGAATTCTTGATCTGAAAATTGACCTTGACCATATTGACTATGACGTAGACGTTCTTGTTATCGGCGGTGGCGGTGCAGGGTCTTCAGCGGCAATTGAAGCTTTCCGTGCAGGTGCAAACGTTCTGATAGCAACCAAACTCCGTATAGGCGATGCCAATACAATGATGGCAGAGGGCGGTATTCAGGCGGCAGATAAACCGAATGATTCTCCTGCACAGCACTATATTGACGTTATGGGTGGCGGACATTACGTAAACCGTCCCGAGCTTGTTCGTAAACTTGTTATGGACGGACCAAGCGCAATTAAATGGCTTAACGAATTAGGCGTTGAATTTGATAAAGATAAAGATGGTAATATGATTACCACTCACGGCGGCGGTACTTCACGTAAACGTATGCATGCAGCGGCAGACTATACAGGCGCTGAAATTATGCGTACACTCAGAGACGAAGTGTTTAACTGTAAAATTCCCGTACTTGATTTTACAGCGGCAATTGAACTGATTCTTGATAAACAAGGTAAAGTTGCAGGCGCCGTATTGCAGAATACCGAAACAGGCGAGATTTCTATTGCACGCGCCAAGAGCGTTATTATTGCAACAGGCGGTGCAGGAAGAATGCATTATCAGGCATTCCCGACCTCAAACCACTACGGAGCAACAGCAGACGGTCTTGTAATCGGTTACCGTGCAGGCGCAAAACTGCTTTATCAGGATACACTTCAGTATCATCCTACGGGTGTTGCGTTCCCGCAACAGATATTCGGTGCTCTTGTTACCGAAAAAGTTCGTTCTATGGGCGCAAAACTTATTAACAGCGAGGGTGAATGTTTTATGCATCCTCTTGAAACCCGTGACGTATCTGCTGCATCTATTATCCGTGAATGTTACACAAACCAAAAAGGTCTTAACACTCCAAGCGGCGGTAAGGCACTCTGGCTCGATACTCCGATGATAGATATGATTCACGGAGCGGGTACTCTTGAAAAAAGATTACCTGCAATGCTCAGAATGTATCTTTCATTCGGTATTGATATGAGAAAAACACCTATCCTTATTTACCCTACACTTCATTATCAGAACGGCGGACTTGAAATCGGCGCAAACGGTATGACCAATATTGAAAACCTTTACGTTGTCGGTGAGGCTGTCGGAGGAATTCACGGACGTAATCGTCTTATGGGTAACAGCCTTCTTGATATTATCGTTTTTGGTCGTCATGCTGGTAAAATGGCAGGCGCACGTACTAAAGATATCAAGCTTGGTGCGCTTAGTCTTGAACACGTTAAGAAATATGATGAGGAACTCAAAAAGGCAGGAATTGACAGTAAAGTTCCTTCACCTAAACTGTTCCCTGATTATACAAGAAATGTTATAGAATGGAGAAAGTTATGAGAGAAATTGATGTAAGCAAAGTTATTGATACAGTTGAAAAACTCTGTATCGAAGCAAACAACCATCTCCCCTGTGATGTAAAAGAAGCTATTGAAAAATGCCGTGCTTGTGAAGACGGTTCAATCGCTTGCGGTATTCTGGATAATATTATAGAAAACTATAATATTGCAGACAAAGAAAATGTACCTATCTGTCAGGATACAGGTATGGCTTGCGTATTCTTGGAAATAGGTCAGGACGTTCATTTTGTTGGCGGTGACCTTAACGAAGCTATCAACGAAGGTGTAAGAAGAGGCTATGCAAACGGCTATCTTCGTAAATCAGTTGTAGCTGACCCTGTACGTCGCGGTAACACAGGCGATAACACTCCTGCAATGATTTATACTGAAATCGTTCCGGGTGAAAACGTAAAAATAACACTCGGACCTAAAGGCTTCGGCAGTGAAAATATGAGTGCAGTGCGTATGTTCAAACCGTCAGCAGGTTTGCAGGGCATTAAAGATTTTATTATTGAAACCGTTAAGATTGCAGGTCCTAACCCATGTCCACCTATCGTTATCGGTGTTGGTATCGGCGGTACTTTTGACAAAGCGGCTCTTCTTGCTAAAAAAGCAATTATGCGCCCACTCAATACAAGCCATCCCGATCCTTACTATGCAGACCTTGAAAAAGAAATGCTTGAAAAGGTTAACGAGCTTGGTATCGGACCTCAGGGCTTTGGCGGAAAAACAACCGCTATCGGTCTTAATATTGAAACTCTTCCCACTCACATTGCGGGTATGCCTTGTGCAATTAATATTAACTGTCACGTTACCCGTCATAAAACGGAGGTACTCTGATTATGGAAAAACATATTAATTTACCTTTAACTGAAGAATTGGCAAAAACCCTTAAAGCAGGTGATACTGTTTATCTTACAGGTTATATCTATACATCACGTGATGCAGGTCATAAAAGAATGTGCGAAACTCTCGCAAAAGGCGAAGAGCTTCCCTTTGACCCCAAAGATGCAACTATCTATTACGTAGGACCTACTCCTGCAAAACCCGGTCAGGTAATCGGCTCTGCAGGTCCTACAACAAGCGGACGTATGGATGCTTATGCTCCTACAATGATGAGTGTTGGCGCACGCGGTATGATAGGTAAAGGCGCACGTCTTCCCGAAGTTATTGATGCTATGAAAAAATATTCAGGTGTTTATTTCGGTGCTATCGGCGGTGCAGGTGCACTTCTTGCAAAACAGATTAAAAGCTGTGAGCTTATAGCTTACGAAGACCTTGGCGCAGAAGCTCTCCGTAAACTTTACGTTGAGGATATGCCCTTGGTTGTAATTATCGACTCTGAGGGTAATAACCTTTATGATTTTGGTCCTAAAAACTATCTGGAACAGAAAGGAAAATAAAAAATGATTTTTACTGATCTTCTTGAAACTTTAATGATTCTTTGCTTTGGCTTGTCATGGCCGATTTCTATCCGCAAATCATGGATTTCACGTACATCAAAAGGTAAGAGCCTCTTTTTCGAGGTGTTCATCTGGGTAGGCTACATTTTTGGTATTGTCCGCAAAATTATGCTTTTCTTAGCAGCAACATCTCCTCTCGGTTGGCTCTTCTATCTCGGCTGGGCATTCTACGTACTTAACTTTGTTGAAATTTCAATTGATATGCTTCTCTATTTCCGTAATACCAAATTGGATAAAGAAAGAGAAACCGCAGCAGAATAATAAAAATAGCCAAGCTTCATTGGGAGACACTTCGTAAAGAAGTATCTCCCATTTTTTCTTTTTACATAAAAGTTGACACTTTCAGTTTGTTGCTCAGAGAAACGGAAAACGTGAAATTAAAAAAGAACTTTTTTATACACAACTTTGTTATTCAAACCCCGAGGTGCGACGCCGTCTTGTTGAATTTGTAGTAGAATATGTAAAACAAAAACCCCACGTAGATTATTTACATCTCTGACTTGCAGATTTAAAGGATAACGACTGCGAATGTGAAAACTGCGTTAAAATGCACCCGTCTGACTGGTACGTTGTGCTTCTTAACGATATTGATAAAGCGCTTACACAAATGGGCGCAAATACAAGAATTGTATTTATTCAGTACGTTGAAACGGTGCTCCCACCTGAAAAAACGAGTCTGAATAACCCTAAGAGATTTACACTTCTTACAGCTATCGGAATTAATCATACCAAGGGGTATGTTAAAGAAAAATATCAAGGTGAAATTCCTGTCTACGTGCGAAATCAGTATAAAGGATTTCCAAGCAGACTTTGTCTTCAGTGGACAGATGAATGGAAGGATATGAACGGATTAATTCCGTCAATGGTATTTGAATACAGATACTATATTGACCATATGAACGACTTGGGTTATATGTGCGTATCAAGAGAAACCCACCGTGATATGAAACGTCTTAAGAATATGGACTTTGACGGTAATATGAGTGATCAGAGCCCGAGAATGTTTTTTCAACGTCTCTTCCGATGCTCATAGAAGGTCAGACTCAGTTTGATTTAGAAACTGATTTTGAAATTTTTGCAAATGATTATTTTGATTCGGCTTATGGATGATGTTTCAAAGATTGAGCTTGAAATTCACAGAGCGTTTGACTATTTTCTGTTTTTCAGAAATTTCCGCGCGAAATTAAATATGCCGTCAATACCATATTTTGATTAAAAAATAAAACTAAGTTAATAAACCCGTAACGAGAAATACGTGCTCTTGTTACGGGTTTATATAGTTAAAATCATCTTGTATTTTTTATAGAACTATGATATACTTATTTAAATATATAATAATATAATATAGGAAGTTGTGCCATGAACGATCTTATTTCAATAATAATACCTGTATATAAGGTTGAATCATACATTCATAATTGTATAAATAGTGTTATAAATCAGACATATAGCAACTTAGAAATAATTTTAGTTGATGACGGTTCTCCTGATAATTGTCCTCAGATATGTGATGAATATGCAAGTATAGATTCTCGAATACGAGTGATACATAAGTCCAATGGCGGACTTTCTGATGCGAGAAATGCAGGGCTTGATATTGCTACAGGTGAATATATTGTTTTTATAGATTCTGATGATCAGGTAAGTCTTGATTATATTGAATATCTTTATAATATGCTTAAAGAAAATCCAAATTCACGTCTTTCTGTCTGCGGTGTTATGCAGATACAGCAAGGGCAACAGATAAGTGAGGACAAGCATATAGAATATCAACATCTCACTCCTTGTCAGGCTCTTGAAAATATGCTTTATGCAAAAGGCATTGAGATATGTTCTTATGCAAAAATGTATCACAAATCTTTGTTTGAAAATCTCAAATTTCCTAAAGGAAAAGTATACGAAGATAGTGCGACTACGTATCTTTTATTCGAAATGTCGCCGGAAATAGTTTATGGAAATAAACGTTGTTATTATTATTTTACACGTCCCGGTTCTATTTCAAAATTTGGCGCTTTTAATAAAAATGAATATGATTATATTGAGCATACTAAGATTATGCTTGACTATATTATTGGAAAATATCCTGAAATACGTAAGGCGGTTGACAGATATTGTTTGTATTCAAAAATGAGAATCTTGCGTATGCTTGTTTATTCAAAACCGCGTAATAAAGTTTTTGAAAAAGAAGTTGTGCGGGATATAAAAAAAGTGAGATTCAGTGTGCTTTTGGACAAAAACTCACCTGCTCGAGATAAAATGGCAATTATAATGTTGCTTTTTGGAAGAGATATTTATAAAATTTGCTGGTTTGTATATTGTAAATTTACTAAAAGACTTGTATTCTGATTCGGAGAAAAAATGAAAAGAAAACTTCAAAAAATCACTAATATAATAACCCCGGTATATCTTTCATTACTGACTTGCTTTGCGATTCTTCGCGAGGTTGTTCCACTTTCAAAATATGTGGGCAATGATCTGTTCGCATATTCTTTTTTTGGCGGTGGTTTGCTTATAATACTGCTTTCTTTTACTGCAGATAAAAAATTCATTCGTGTTCCGCATATTGCTATCCTTGCTATGTTTATTGGTATCTGTGCGGTTTCTACTCTTATAAACGGATTTGCATTTTTAAATAATATAAAGACTATCGGATGGCTTATAATATTTTTCTTTCTTGTATATGTAAGCGGATCAAAAAGCGATAAAATAGGAGAGAAAAATATAAATGCAGTGTTTATTACTGCCGTTACAACAATGGGGATTCTTTGCTTTGCCTCTTTTTTAATGTATATTTTTGATGTTGATTATGTTTATTTTAGTGAGCATTTTGTAAAAGAATTTACGCAAGGATTCAGCCATCAGTATATGCGTTTGTGGGGCGTTTTTCTCGAAAATAACTATGCAGCAATTTATGGCCTTGTAACAATATTTATGGGTGCGTACCTATTTAAAAAATATAGTAATGTATTTGCAAGAATAGGTATAATCCTTTCGGCGTTGTTTGCTTTTTGTTTTATGACACTTACTAATTCAAGAACCTGTCAGGTTGTTTGTGCTGTATCTGTTATGTGGGTTGTTTTTTATGTTTTCGCTTGTAAATTTCAAAACAAGAAAATTTTTTCTGTACTGGTTCCAATTCTTACATCGGTCATTGCGGCAATTTTGACTTTTGCATTGTTTTTTTGTACAAAATATACACTCCCTTATGTAAAAATCGGTATAAGAGAGTTGGTAGGAGAAAAGGCTTACTATTTCGTTCACAAGAGCTATGATGATCTTTATCGTTTTGGTGAAATAAAAATTTTCAGCGGTTATTTACCTGAAAAAAACGAAGAACAGGAACAAAATAAAGTTGATAGTGAAGATTCGAATGTCAAAAAACCTGAGACTCAGAAGCCTGAAACTCAAGTTCCCGAGTCTCAGAATCCGGCAGCTTCACAAGATGCAATTACTAAGCCTGAAACACTTGATAGAACCGATCTTGATAAAAAAGATTTTTCAAATGGAAGATTCAGACGTTGGAAAGAAGGTCTTGATATATTTTTAAAAACACCGATTTTCGGTGCATCACCGAGAGGTGTGCGTGATTTTGCAAAAATACATTTTCCGGATTCCTATGTTGCCCTTTATAATTACTCTATTTCAAATTTTGTTATTGATTTACTTGCATCGACGGGCATATTGGGTTTGGCAATTGTGTTATGGTTGTTTTTGAAAATATTTATGCTTGTAATTCGTTTAACATTCAAAAGATCTTTCAGCAATAAGGTCCTTTTTGTTGCAGGAATTGCACTTACTCTCATAGTGGCATCTCTTTTCCAGGCTGACCTTTTCTTTAATATGGCTTTCGGCGGTGTGGCTTTCTGGATGGCTATGGGTATACTTTCTTCATATAAGTTTAAAGTTACAGCTGAAAATGATGAAGAACGTGTGTTGGTTTACGGTCTTAAAGATCCCGTAGGAGGCGTTGAACACGTAGCGCTTGAATACGTACGTGCCATTTCTAAAAATCATTCTTTAAAATTTGATTTCTTGTATTTTGGAAGTTGTTCTATTGAGAATGAACTTACTCAGTTAGGCGCTCGTGTTTTATATATGCCATCACGAAAAAGAAACCCGATTGCTTATAAAAAAGCGATAAAACGTGTATTTGAAGAAAATAATTATATTGCAGTGTGGGGAAATTATTCCGGTCTTACAAATATCGATCTTCTGACATATGCTTATGATTATGATATTCCTGTCAGAATAGCGCATAGCCATGTTTCAAATTTGTCTTGGAATGGCTTTTTGATGAAATGCTTTGTAAATGTATTTCATAGAATTAATAAGTTTTTTGTAGATGACTATGTAACACATTATTTTGCCTGTTCTGAAAAAGCAGGACACTTTATGTTTCCTAAAAAATCATATAAAAAACTCATTGTGTGTAAAAACGCAGTAGATACAATGCGTTTCTGTGATGGTGAAAGTGACGTTCGAGAAAAGTTAGGAATTTCTGACGATGCTTTCGTAATAGCCCATGTAGCACGTATGTGCAAAGAAAAAAACCAGTCATTTTTAATTGATGTCTTCGAGAAGGTAGTGCAGAAGAATCCTGATTCTGTACTTTTGATGGTAGGCGACGGAGAAAAGAAAGCTGACCTTGAATACAAAGCAAATCAGCTTCGATTGTCAGAAAAAATCAAATTTTTAGGAGAATGTTTCGATGTACCTGAAATTCTTCGTGCATCTGATGTTTTTGTGCTTACGTCATATACTGAGGGATTCGGACTTGTTGTAATAGAGGCACAGGCTTGCGGAGTGCCTTGCGTGGTTTCTGATACTGTGCCTAAGGACGTTGCAATTTCTGATGCTGTAAGATTTGTTTCACTTTCTGATTCGGCTGAAGATTGGGCCGATGCGGTTATTTCTTCAAAAACACTTTCTGTTGGAAATGCTACTGAATGTGTTATAAAAAACGGATTTGAAATATTTTCTGAGAGCGAAAAAATATATAAGATTTTCAAGGGAGAAAAATAATGAGGATTGGTATTCTCACTTTTTCAAAATCAATTAATTATGGTGCCGCACTTCAAGCTGTAGCACTTAAACATACGGTGGAAAGCTTTAACGAAGATGTCAGTGTTATTGATCATCCCTGTAAACAAATTGACAGTTCTTCAAAAATTTTTGATTTTTCATATATAATGTCACCTTCGTATGTTGTTACCCATATTGTTAATATGCCTATTGCTATAAAGAGAACAATTGCTTTTAAACGATTTTGTAAAGAGCATTTTGAGTATGGTAGTGACAACTTTGAAAATTATGATAAGATAATAGTAGGCAGTGATCAGGTATGGAATTATAATCTCACCGGCGACGATATGTTCTATTTTCTTGATTTTAAATCTGATAACCTTAAAAAATTTGCTTATGCTGCAAGTTTTGGTCTGTCGGAAATAGATAACGATCATCGCAAACGTATTGCACCGCTAATCGAAGAATTTGATGCAATATCGGTAAGAGAAAAAACAGGTGCTGATCTTGTAAATCAAATGACAGGAAAGGATGTCCCTGTAGTTGTTGACCCTACACTTTTGTTTGATAAAAGTCGTTGGGCCGAGTACGCAAACAAGAAATTTGAACATAAGGGATATATTTTCGTATATACAGTATTTAATAGTAAGCCTTTATGGGAATTTGCTTACAAACTGTCAGAGAAAACAGGACTTCCCATAAGAACGATCAGTTATTCTAAATTTCATCGCCATAAAGCAAAATATTCTTTTTTTGCAGGTCCTGATGAATGGTTGTCTCATATTATGAACGCAGAATATGTTGTTACAAATTCTTTTCACGGCCTTGTTTTTTCAATGAATTTTGAAAAGCAGTTTTATTTTGAAATGCCACCTGAAACTTCAGGTGTGGGTTCAAGACTTAAAGATACAGCAGAAACTTTTAAGGTAATCCACCGTAATATAAATTCAGGAAATCACACTCCTGTGGATTATTCAGTGGTAACTCCACTTATAGAATCGGCACGTAAAGAATCTTTAGAATTTATCAAAAAAATTATAAATCAGTAAAGGATAAAGAGTTGAGTACAACAAACAGAACTAAAAAATTTATGCACAACTCGCTGTCAACAGCGCTTTATCAGATAGTGGTAATGCTTGTTGGGTTCGTAACACCACGTATAATTTTGCAGTTTTATGGTTCCGAACTTAATGGCCTTGTTTCTTCTATAAATCAGTTGATATCCTATCTTGCGCTTGTAGAGGCAGGAATAGCAGGAGCTGCCGTTTATGCACTGTACAAGCCTCTTGCAGATAAAGATCACGATGCAATCAGTTCAGTAGTAACTGCTACTAAAAATTTTTATAATCAGTCAGGATGGATTTTCACGGCACTTATTGTTGTAATGGCTGTTGTTTATCCGTTTTTTATAAAGACGAGTAAACTTGGTATTTTAGAGGTTATGATTCTTGTCTTGGTACTTGGTTCTAAAAGTTTTCTTGAGTTTTTTACACTTTCAAAATACCGCGTTATACTCACAGCAGATCAACGTACATATGTAGTTTCAAATGCATCTACTATTTATGTGTTATTTCAAATGATAATTATTGTTGTGCTGTCTGTTTTGCGTCTGAACATTGTGGTTGTATATACAGTTGCCATAATTGCGCTTCTGACACGTAGCTTTATTCTGATGTTTTATGTAAAAAAACACTATTCTTATATAAACTATAAAGCAACTCCTAATAAAAAAGCGCTTGATCAAAGATGGGATGCACTGTTTTTACAAGTGCTTGGAGCAGCCCAAACAGGAGCTCCTATTCTTATTGCAACTATTTTTACTACACTTGAAGATGTTAGTGTTTATGCCATTTATAATATGGTTTTGTCAGGTATAAATGGTTTGCTGAGTATTTTTGTTAATGGCCTTTCTGCCGGCTTTGGAGATGTAATTGCAAGAAAAGAAGAAAAAACACTTCAACATTCTTACAAAGATTTTGAATATGCGTATTATATATTGATCACTATAGTGTACTCAGTAACAGCTATAATGTTGCTTCCATTTGTAAAAGTTTATACAAATGGAATTACAGATGCGAACTATGTAAGACCTGTGATTGCTATTCTTTTTGCATTTAACGGTCTTTTATATAATCTTAAAACACCGCAAGGTACATTGGTTATTTCAGCAGGAATGTACAGAGAAACACGCTATCGCAGTCTTATACAGGCTTTGATAATAATTGTGGGTGGTGTTATGTTGGCACCGTATTTAGGACTTGTAGGTATACTTATTGCATCTTGTCTTTCAAATTTATACAGAGTGATAGATCTTGCTATATTTGTTCCTAAACGGATTACCATGTTGCCGGCTCGTAAATCTTTTTTAAGAATAACGATTACTACGGTTTTGTGTGTTTGTATGTATTTGCCTTTTGCGTTTTTTGAGTTTACCGCAACCGGAATATTTGATTGGGTCTTAAAAGCAATAATTGTTTCAATTTGTGTATTTGTAGTGACGGTTTTAGTTAATCTTATTTTTGAGAAAAAACAATTTATTTATATTTTAACAAGAATAAAAAGCTTGTTTAAGAGGTAATATGTCTTATTTTGTTTATGAAAATAAAGAGAATTGCTGCGGTTGTAGTGCTTGTATGAATATTTGTCCCAAAAAGGCTATTGTAATGAAATCAGACGAAGAAGGTTTTTTATATCCTGATATTGACGGGCAAATCTGCGTTGAGTGCGGACTTTGCAAAAAAGTATGCGATTTCCAAAAAGAACATATTAAAACAGAGAATGATGTTCCTACTTATGCAGTAAAGGCGCAAGATACAGTGCGTAAAGAAAGTACATCTGGTGGGATGTATAAAATTCTTTCGGATTTTGTGCTGAAAAAAAACGGTACGGTGTATGGCGCGGCATATAATGAAGATATGTGCGTCGTGCATACGCGTGCTCAGAATGCTCAGGAGAGAGATTTACAAAGAGGCTCAAAATATGTTCAGAGTGACCTTGGGGGAGCTTTTGCATTAGTAAAAAAAGATTTGTTAGATGGAAAATACGTGCTTTTTTCAGGCACTTCATGTCAGGTCGCAGGACTGGCGAATTTTCTTTCTAATGTTGATACTGAAAAACTTTTGCTTGTTGATTTACTTTGCCACGGCGTACCAAGTCCGCGGGTTTTTTCAGAATATATTAATTTTGTTCAAACAAAACGTAATAAAAAAGTGGTTTGTTATTTGAGTCGGGCAAAGGATAAAAAATTTAAATTTAATGAAAGAATTGAATTTGCTGACGGAAGTCGCGAAATAAAAACTATGCTTTCAGAAATTTATAATAATGTTTTTTATTCAAACAATGCTCTTCGTCAATCATGTTATAATTGTAAATATACAGGGCTTCCGCGCTATTCTGATATAACAATTGCAGATTTTTGGGGAATAGAAGATATTTGTCCTGATTTTTATGATAAAAACGGCATTTCTTTAGTAATACTTAATTCCGAAAAAGGGATGTCTGTATTTGAAAATGTAAAAAATAATTTAGAAGTTAATAAACAGAACTTTCAAAATGCAACTCTTAAAAATCATAATCTTGTAACACCTACAAAAAAACCTGCTGAACGTGAAAAATTTTGGCAGGATATAGAAACCAAAGGTTATGAATTCATATTTAAAACTTATGGCGGTTATAATTTTGTAAGAGCAGTAAAACGATTTATCAAAAAACTTATCAAATATCAGAAGTGACAAAAATTGTTGACGAATATAACCGAACTTAGAAATGCCGTAAGTTTTTGATAAGGAAATATTATTATGAAACTGTATGCTAATTTACATCTTCATTCAACACATTCAGATGGAGTGTATTCACCTAAAGAACTTGCAAAAGTAGTTTCGTGAAACAGATCAGTCAAAACAACATTTTGAAGAAATCAGAGACAAAATGAAATACAGATAAAAATAGAGCTGAAATATTTTAGAAATATTTCAGCTCTGTTTTTAGTTTAAATATCAACTATTTTCAAAAGATATGCGCTGTGAAGAGGCATTTTAATGTATGCGGAAAATTCGGTTGAGGTGAATATTTCTTCGCGTATAAGGCAATCGTGTTCCTCGTCGAGAATGTAATACTCAAGCTTTATACCGTTTTTGTTAAGTTCCTTGAAAAATCCGTCATGCCAGACTTCTCCGAGTCCGCGCTGGAAGGACCGCCGATTTTAAGGTGTGGAAAACAAGCTTTCAGATGCGTTTATACTGTGCATAGGCTTACTTTCCCAATAGGTTTGGAAAAATCCACTCTTATAGTATCCATAATTTTTATTCCTTTCAGTAAGTATAACTTAATTATAACACTTTTAATAAATATTGAAATATTTATTTCAGATTGAATTATTTCTCAGAAAGTAGTATTCTGTAATGGGTGATATCATGAAAATAACTGTACTTGTTGAAAATATATCTGAAAAAGAAAATATAATATCGCAACACGGGCTTTCTCTTTATATTGAAACAGAAAACCATAAAATTTTGTTTGATATGGGACAAAGCGACCTTTTTGAGCAAAACGCAAGAAAGCTTGATATAGACCTGTCAGATGTGGATATTGCAATAATATCTCACGGACATTACGACCATGGAGGCGGTCTTGAAAGATTTTTAGAAATAAATAATAAAGCTCCTGTTTACATAAGTAAATATGCTTTTAGACCACACTATAACGGAGAAAAATATATTGGTCTTGATATAACTCTTAAGGCGAATAACCGCCTTGTATTTACAGACGATGTTTTTGAAATTGATAACGGACTTGTTCTGCAGCACTGCAATTCAAATACTAAAAAATTTAAGCTTGGCAGTTTCGGTCTTGATATGATAGAAAATGAAACTGTTTTACCTGATGATTTTCGTCATGAACAATATCTTGAAATAAAAGAAAACGGGAAAACTGTACTGATTTCAGGCTGTTCACATAAAGGTATATTGAATATTGCAAGTTGGTTTGATGCAGATGTGATTATAGGCGGATTTCATTTTTCAAAGCTCCCTCTTGATGAAACTCTGGAACAATATGCAAAATATCTTAATGACTTTGATACCGATTTTTATACCTGCCACTGCACAGGAACAGATCAGTTTGACTTTATGAAAAAGCATATGAACAGGCTGTTTTATTTGTCATCGGGACAAAGAATAGAAATACAAAAAGAAGTTTAAAAAATTTTACACCTGCTTTTTGCGCAAGGGAGTTTTATTGACAATTGTCTATTAATATGTTATTGTATCAGTTAATGTGGAATATTGTGTTTTAAATAATTAGTGGAGGCTTATTATATATGAAAAATAAACAAAAGATTCTTGCGAGAATCACTTTGTTTACTTTAATAGTTGTCATGCTTTTCTGTCTTTTAAACGGATTTTTTCAACCCGTATGGACAGAGTGGAATAACTATTATACAATTCACGGTTTTTATCAGCAGCCGAAAAACAGCTTAGAAGTTCTTTTTCTTGGAGCAAGTACCATAGTCTCTGGTGTGTCGCCTGTTGAACTGTATAAGGATTACGGTATTTGCGCTTATAATTTAGCATCGGAACAGCAACCTATGCTTGCATCGTATTATTGGGCAGAAGAAACTTACAGACTTCATTCCGATACTTTGAAAACAATTTTTATTGACCCGTCTGAGCTTTTTGGAACACCTCTTGATGCTTTTTATCACAAAGCACTTGATGCTATGAAATTTTCAAAGGTTAAATATAGAGCAATCAATGATTATGCAGACGGTAAATTTGATAAAACACTCTCTTATTTGTTTCCGATAACAACTTATCACGACAGATGGAGTTCGCTGACTAAAGAAGATTTTTATAAATATACTTTTGAATCGGATAACGGCACAAGAGGATTTGATAACAGAATGACAGTGCTTGTCAATGCGACGACTATTGATGAAGTTGTCGTTAAAAATCCTGATCTTGATGACACTGCTACTGATGCAAAACTTATAGATGAATCGGTGCAATATCTTGAAAAACTTGTGAATTTTTGCAAACAAAAAGGTATAAAATTAGTTGTTATCAAAACCCCGGCTGACTCATGGAGTCCTGCAAGACATAATCTTACAAAACAAATAGCAGATAAACACGGTATAGATTTTCTTGATTATAACTATAGTCCTCTCTATGAGGAAATTGAGTATATCCACGCTTTTGACAGCACTGAGGGTACTCATATGAACTACTACGGCGCATATAAATTTACAAAATCAATAGGTAAATATATCGTTGATAATTGTGAGTTTACAGATATTCGTAACAATGAAAATTACGATTTTATGAAATCTCAGCAAAAAGAATATGACCTGAGAGTTATGCAAAAGGTAAATCTTAATACAAAGAATAAAATAACCGATTATCTTGAGGCAGCGGCAACAGAGGATAACACGGTATTTATCGCTGTAAACGACGAAGCCGGTAAAGGCATTACAGATTCTGAACGTTCAGTATTCAATAAACTTGGCCTTGAAAAACTTGCAACTATTAAGTTCAGAGATTCTTATATAGGTGTAATTAAAAACGGTAAAACAGTATATGAATCACTGAAACTTGCTGTAAATGCCGATAATAAACCTCTTACATATAAAGGTAAAATTGCAAATGGAATCAAATTCAGAATAGAGAGCGGAAGCTTTAATCATGGTCAGAAATCCACCTGTAAAATCGGAGGCTCAGAAAAAGCTAAAAACAACAGAGGAATAAACATAGTAGTTTACAATAATACTTTAAAAACTGTTGTGGACTCTGTTTGTTTTGATACTCATACATCGTGTACAAGAAAAACTAATTACGCTCTTGAACATACTGCGGTTTTAAAAGAAGAAAACGCTTACGGTAAATATGACCTTACGACTATAGAAGGCCAGATACTCAGATATCAGAAAAAAGTTGAGTACAGAAAAAACGGTAGTGCTCTTCGCAAAGCAATAGGTGAAACTAATCTTTCCGGATTTATATCAAATTATGCAAAAGAGCCTAATAAAATTGTTCTTATATCAGTAAAAACAGACGCTTATGATATTGTGGCTTCATCTGACGTCAATACGCTTTATGAACTTGGACTTGGGAAACTTTCAAATATCCAGACGGGTGATTCCTATATTGCATATATTGACGGAGGAAAAATCAAATATCAGATAAGTGACCACGGTGCAGAGCCTATCGGAGTTTATGAATCTGAAATTCACCTTAAAAGCGGTGGCGTAGATTCAGGAAACGTTTCTTCAATAAGAATCAATAACAAAGAATACGCAGATTCAAAAGCGGGAATAAATGTTGTGGTATATGACAAAGTGACAGGAATTGTTGCAGATAAACAGAGTTTTTATGATGTTCAAATAGTTGAAAATAATTAATTTTAAGGACAAAAAACAATGGAAAAAATTATTGAAATACTCAAATCAATCAGAGATGACGTAGATTACGAAAAAGAAGAAAAGCTTATTGACGACGGTATTCTTGACAGTTTTGATGTTGTTGGTATCGTAGGTGAACTTTGCGATACGTTTGATATTACAATTACAGTTGAAGATATGGAACCTGAAAACTTCAACAGCGTTAAAGCCATTAAAGAACTTGTAGACCGTTTGGTTGACGAAATCTAATCATTCATTTAAGAAAGAGATATCTATATGGCTCTGAATTCTTTGAGATTTATTCTGTTTTTGGTAATTGTATTGTTTGCATATTATACAGTTCCAAAAAAAATACAATGGTCGGTTCTTTTGATAGCAAGTTACGGCTTTTATCTTTTCAGCGGTGTGGATCAGGTTATGTTTATAATAAGCGCAACGCTTATTACATACGGTTCGGGTCGTTGGATGCAGAAAATACGTAACAATTTTCAAAGTAAACTTTCAGACCTTGGGGATACGGTTACAAGAGAAGAAAAACTGAATATGAAAAAAGATGTATCCAAAAAGATACATCGGATACAGGTGCTTACGGTTGTTGTTAATTTAAGCGTACTTGGATATTTCAAATACCTTAATTTCTTTTTAGGTAACATTAACCAGTTGTTCTCATTTTTCAGATGGGATGCATCGCTTCCTCTTGTGAATTTAATAGCACCTTTGGGACTTTCGTATTTCACATTTAACTCTATCGGTTATCTTATAGACGTAGGTCGTGGCAAACTGGAAGCAGAAAAAAATATCGGCAAATTTGCACTTTTTGTTTCGTTTTTTCCGTCGATTGTTCAAGGACCTCTTATGAGATACGGTGACGTGGGTGTGCAGCTTGGGAAGCCCCATAAACTTCAATATAATAACATCAAGTACGGCGCTCAGCTTATGCTCTGGGGCTTTTTCAAAAAGATGGTAATCGCAGACCGTGTGGCAGTTATTGCAACCACAATATTTTCACCAACTTTCGGTGATTATAACGGCGGTCAGATTTTCCTTGCGGTACTTTCATATTCTTTCCAGATATACGGAGATTTTTCAGGCGGTACTGATATAACAAGAGGCGCCGCTCAGATGATGGGAATTGACCTTCCCGTTAACTTTGAAAGACCGTTCTTTGCAACGTCAATGGGTGATTTCTGGCGCAGATGGCATATGTCTCTGGGCGCATGGATGCGAGAATACGTATTCTATCCCATTATGCTTTCAAAACCCGTTACTATGGTAAGTAAAACTTTCCGTAAACGTTTCGGAAGCTATGCAGGTAAAATAGTTCCTTCGGTTGCAGCACCGCTGGTTGTATTTTTTCTTATCGGTATTTGGCACGGACTTACCTGGCAGTACATAGTAAACGGTCTTTACAATGCTCTTTTGATTTCAGGAAGCGTCGCTTTTGCTCCGCTTTTTAAGAAAATAACTGAAATTTTAAGGATTAAAACAGAAACATTCAGCTTCAGACTGTTCCGGATACTTCGTACTTTTGTGCTTTTGTGTATATCAAGAATAATCGTAAAAGCCCCTAATATCGCAGAAGCAGGAAGAATGATAAAATCATTGTTTACCGACTTTGATTTTGCTTTTATAACCGGAGCAGACGGAAAACTGTTTTCTTACGGTGTTGACGAGAAAGAAATGTTCCTTGTGTTTGTTTGTATTCTGATTTTGCTTGTTGTAGGCATACTTCAGGAAAACGGAATGAAACTTCGCGAGACTATAGCAAAACAGAACATTTTATTCCGTTGGATTATGGTGTTGGGACTTCTTTTCTTTGTAATTATATTCGGTGTATATGGACCCAAATACAATGCAAGTGCATTCATATACGGTAGATTTTAAAGGAGAAAAATCAATGAAAAATTCGGTTGCTATTATGGTGCAGTACTATGCCAAAGAAACTCCAAGCGCAATAGCTCTTATTGCAAACGGAGTGAAGTGCGACTATAAAACTTTAGGGGAATATAACCGTAAAACAGCAAAATTTATTACAGAGAATGGTATTAAAGCAGGAGACCGCGTAATTGTTGAAGCGGACCATACTCTTGAATATCTCTATTTTGAATATGGTGTTCAGCTTGCAGGAGTAACTTTTGTTCCTGTGGAAAAAAGCACCCCCTCAAACCGAATTGCAGAAATAGCTAAAGAACTTGAAACAGATAAAATAGTTACTCTTTCAAAAAGAGATGACCTTGACGGTGCTTTGGCGCTTGATGAAATAATTAAAGAAATCGAAAAATTACAGGATGATTTCGTGGCAACTGAACCTGACCCCGACAGTCTTGCAGAGATACTTTTTACAACAGGAACAACAGGTAAATCAAAAGGCGTTATGGTTTCTTTTGCAAATCAGGTTAATATTGCTCTTGCAGGTATTGAAACTACAAATATAAAACAAGACAATGTGTGGCTTATTCCTACACCTATGAACCATGCCGCAGCTTTGCGTAAAGTTCATATTGCTCTTGCAGTAGGTAGTGCGGCTGTACTTTTAGAAGGTTTTAAAAACTTCAAACAGTATTTTCAGACAATACACGATTATGGTGTAACCTCACTTTATCTCCCACCCTCAGCAATTCATCTGCTTTTGGCATTTGCATCAAAAAATATCGCAGAACTTGCAGGACAGCTTCGATTTGTATATTCAAGCTCAACTGCGTACCCTGAAACAGATAAAGAAAAAATGCGTGCTCTGCTTCCGAATGTTTATATGTATAACTGCTTTGGCTGTTCTGAAGCAGGCGTTGTTTGTACAGACGAATTCTGCGTGTCAGGCGGTTCAAAGTATACAGGAAGTGTCGGCAGACCTAATTCATACAGTGAAATTGTTATTCTTGATGAAGACGGAAATGAAATAAAGAATTCATCTCCCGAAAATACAGGTCTTTGCGCTATTCGCAGTAAATCTGTTATGCAGGGATATTGGAATGAACCCGAGCAGACAGCAAAAGCAATTAAAAACGGTATGCTTGTAATGAGCGATATCTGCTATTTTGCTGAAAACGGCGAACTTATTCTTGTAGGCAGAAGTAACGATACTATCAACCTTGGCGGTCTTAAGGTTGCTCCTTTGGAAGTTGAAGAAGTTATAATGCGTGTGGAATGTGTTGACGAATGTCTGCTTATTCCTACAACTATAGGCGGAAATTCGGCTCTTAAACTTCTTGTGGTAACCAAAGACGGAATAGAACTTAATGAAGCAGCAATTCGTGATGCAGTTGCTAAAAATCTTGAACCGTATAAAATGCCTAAAAAGATAGAAGTTGTTGAAGAGATTATAAAAACATTCAACGGTAAAATTGACCGTAAACAAATGATTTCAAAATATTCAAAATAATTGGATTTTCAAAAGAGTCTTTTCAATAAAGCGGTATGTTTTACAAAAAAGACTCTTTTTTGTTTTGAGGAGAATTGATTTGAAAGTAGTAATAGCTTGTCTTAATTCCAAATATATTCATATGTCTTCTGCACCATGGTGCCTTGCGGCAGGTATCAGAGAATTTTCAAAATCGGATATATCATATACCGTTATGGAAAGTACGATAAACTCAGATACCGATAAATTTGCAGACGACATTCTGAATCAGTCTCCTGATGTTGTTTCTTTTTGCTGTTATATATGGAATATTTCAAAGACTCTGATGATTTGCGAAAAAATCAGAAAATCAAGCAAGTGTACTATAGTGCTTGGCGGACCTGAGGTTGCATACCGACCGAAAGACGTTCTGGGAAAATATTCTTTTGTTGATTATGTTCTGACAGGGGAAGGGGAGTTTTGTTTTCCTGATTTTCTTGATATGCTTTGCGGTGTCGGGTCCAAATACAGCGTGGCAGGGCTTACTTTCAGAGAGAAAAATGAAATAATATCTGTTCCCGAACAAAACTATACGGTCTCTCCGCCCTCTCCTTTTAATGACGAATATCTGAATGCTCTTGGCGGAAGAATTTGCTATATTGAATCGTCAAGAGGATGTCCTTATAGATGTGCTTTTTGTCTTTCGGGAAGAGTGTCTCCGCTCAGGTTTTTTGATATAGAAACAACTAAACGAGATATTATAAAACTTGCAACAAGCGGAACACAGACTGTAAAATATGTTGACCGTACTTTCAATGCAGTTGAAAGCCATGCAAATGAGATTTTGCAGTTTATAAAAGAAAACTACGGAAAATCTATTCCAAACGGTATTTGTTTTCATTTTGAAATAGCAGGGGATATTTTAAAAGAAAGTACAATGCAGATACTCTCGTCAATGCCAAAAGGTGCGATTCAGCTTGAGATTGGTATGCAGTCTTTTAATGAGGATACCCTTCTGGCAATAAACAGAAAAACTAATACAAAAAAACTCATTTATAATATAACCAGACTTATTTCTTTTGGAAATATGCATATCCACATTGACCTAATAGCAGGACTTACAGGAGAAGATATTAAAAGCTTTGAAAAGAGTTTTGATATTGCCTATAGTCTTAAAGCGCATATGCTTCAGCTTGGATTTCTGAAACTTCTTTATGGGGCAGATATGAGAGAGAAAAGTGAAAAATATCCCTGTGAGTTTTCAGATGAGCCTCCTTATGAAGTGATTTCAACGCCTTTTCTCAGTAAAGAAGATGTACTTGCACTTAAAAATTGTGAAGATGCTGTGGATAGACTGTATAACAGCGGAAGATTTTTGTTTACCCTTGATTATCTCATAAAGGAAGTGGGATTTACTCCTTTTAAACTGTTTTTTGAGTTCGGTCAAAATGTTGACGGTCAGAAAAACAGTCTTGGAAGTTATGCAATGAAGGTTTATAATTATTTTGCGAAATATTGTGACGAGCAGATTTTAAAAGAAAAATTGCTATGTGATCTTCTTTGCTGTTCTTCTGCACTGCAAATTCCACCTGAACTTAAAATAATAGATAAGAGACATAAAAAAGCAAAAGCGTATTTTTGTAAGAATAAAAATATGAAAGTTGCCATTCTTGATAAATCAGGCGAGATTTTTGTAGCAGACCATCAAAGCAAAAAAGACTTTTTTGGTAGATTTTCATACTCAATTTATGATATTGATATTTTAAACGAAATGTAGGATAAAGTTATGAATTTTTACGCCAACTTGCATACTCACTCGACTCATTCAGACGGTAAGTATACTCCGGAGCAACTTGCTAAAATTGCGTATGACGAAGGTTATAAAGCTGTAGCTCTTACTGACCACGATACTGCAACGGGATATACAGATTTTAAAAAAGCTTGTGATAAACTTGGACTTGAATGTATTTTCGGTGTAGAGTTTACAGCACCGTCAGACCTTCTTTTAAAACCAAGCGGTAAAAAAGGTTCTTTCCATCTTACAGCTTTTCATTTTGACCCTGAATATCCGCCTATGAAAGAATATCTTGCAGGTATGGGTTTTCGTGAAACAGACCAGACAAGAATACTTACCCAGCGTGCTTTGCAAGAGGGACTTCTTACAGGATTTACCTGGGATGAGGTGCTTGAATTCAATAAAGGGATAGCATGGCTTTGTAATGAACACGTTTTCAGACTTCTTGAGCATAAAGGTCTTAAAACCAAACTTGATTATCCTGAATTCTTTAAAACGGTGTTCGGTGCCCGCCGTTCTCAGGTTCCGCCTGCGTATAATTTCAAAGAACTTCCCGATATGATAAAACTTGTGCACGATGCAGGCGGCATAATTTTGGTTGCCCATCCCAATAACCAACTTCACCTTATCGATAAACTTGTAGAGCTTGGAATAGACGGTATGGAAGTATGGCATCCTGACCTTACGGAAGAAGAAAAAGAACAGGCATATAAAATTGCACTTGAAAAGGGACTTTATATTTCAGGCGGCTCTGACCATTCAGGTCTTTGCGGCGGTGAATATGAGAATTATTGTTCTCCAAAAGAATGCCCATATTACATTGACCCTGTGTCTGTTGGTACAGCTAAAGAATATTTTGATGAAATTAAAAACCGTAAAAAATCAAGATAAATCAATACAGTCCGACTGAATGTGCCGGACTGTTTTTTTGCAAAAAAATATTGACAAATAAAAAAATGAATGGTATATTATTACAAGTTAGCATATGCTAATTCGATAAAAAGGTAGGAAAAATATGAATTTAACAAATGCACTTGAAGGGAAAGAATATATCATCAAAGACATTGAAATTGATGATGAAGATCTCAAATCTTTTTTGTTTTCTTTGGGTTGTTATGGTGATGAACCGATAACTGTTATATCTCATCTTAAAGATAGCTGTATAGTATCTGTCAAAGATGCAAGATATGATTTTGACAGACAGTTGGCTGAGGCAATAACACTATATTAATTTTACTTGTGTTTACGCAGGTTTTTTATTTTTGGTTTTGAGTTAGCAAGTGCTAACCAACTTAGTTTGCGGAGGAACGGAATGAGAATTGCTTTTGCAGGAAATCCTAATAGCGGAAAAACAACTATGTTTAATGCGCTTACGGGAAGGAATGAACATGTAGGTAACTGGGCAGGCGTTACAGTAGATAAAAAAGAAAGTCCTATTAAGAAAATATATTATGAGGGTGATGAGCAGATTATTGCCATTGATCTTCCGGGTGCATATTCAATGTCTGCTTTTACGTCTGAAGAAAGTATTGCGAGTACGTATATAAAAGATGAAAAGCCCGACGTTATTATAAATATAGTGGATGCCACAAACCTTAGCAGAAGTCTTTTCTTTACCACGCAGATTTTAGAGCTTGGAATTCCGGTAGTTGTTGCGCTTAATAAAAGTGACGTAAATAAAAAGCGAAAAACAAAAATAGATATAGATGCTCTTTCAGAAGAGCTTGGCTGCCCTGTTGTTATGACAGTTTCGGTAGGCGGAACTCACGAGGGTCTTATGGATGTTGTCAGAGAGGCTGTTAATTCTGTATCAAGAGAGCAAAAAATTCCTTACGTTGAGGGATATGTTGATTATAACGATAAAAAATCTGTTCAGATTGCAAACAAAAAACGATTTGAATATGTAAATAAACTTGTAAAAAAGGTTGAAAACAGAAAAGTATTTACAAACCAGAGAAATTTTCAGGATAAAATAGATAAGATAATTACAAATAAATGGATAGGTCTTCCTATATTTGCTGTTGTGATGTTTATGGTTTTTCAGATATCACAGGCTTGGGTAGGTCCGTTTATTGCAGACGGTATTCTTGTGCCGCTTCTTGAAAAATTCCAGAGCCTCGTGGCTGTCTGGACACAGGGAACAGTACCTATAGTTCAGTCACTTATAGTTGACGGTGTTATAGGCGGAGTTATTGCAGTAATAGGATTTTTACCGCTTGTTATGGTAATGTATTTTATCATAGCTCTTTTGGAGGACTGCGGATATATGGCAAGGGCATCTGTTGTTCTTGACCCGATATTTAAAAAAGTAGGTCTTTCAGGTAAATCTATAATACCGTTTGTTATAGGTACGGGATGCGCAGTTCCCGGCGTTATGGCATGTAGAACAATTCGTGACGAACGTGAACGCAGAGCAACTGCAATGCTTGCACCGTTTATGCCTTGCGGAGCAAAACTTCCTGTTATTTCGCTTTTTGCAGGGGCGTTTTTTGAAAACGCTTCCTGGGTTGGTACGCTTATGTACTTTATGGGTATTGCCATTATTTTCGTAGGTGCGTTTATCATTAACGGAATAACAGGCTTTAACAGAAAAAAATCGTTTTTCATAATTGAAATGCCTGAGTATAAAATGCCTAACTTTTTAAGAGCGTCAAAATCAATGCTTTCAAGAGGATGGTCATATATCGTTAAAGCGGGTACTGTTATTTTACTGTGTAATACGGTGGTACAGATAATGCAAAGCTTTGATATGAAACTTGGAATTGCACAGTCTGCAGACACTTCAATTCTTGCAACAGTTGCGGGTCCCGTTTCATATTTGCTTGTTCCTGTTGTAGGTATTGTGTCCTGGCAGCTTACTGCAGCATCTGTTGCAGGATTTATAGCAAAGGAAAACGTTGTAGGTACTCTGGCGGTTTGTTATGTAGGGCTTGAAAATCTTATAGATACGGAAGAACTTGCTCTTATGGAAGGTGCAGCGCCTGAAGTTACAGGTGTGTTTGCAATAACTAAAGTGGCTGCACTTGCATATCTTATGTTTAATCTTTTTTCACCGCCTTGCTTTGCGGCTATCGGTGCTATGAACTCTGAAATGAAAAGTGCAAAATGGCTTTGGGGCGGTATAGCTCTCCAGTTTGGTATTGGATTTACTATTGGATATCTTGTGTATACTTTTGGTACACTGTTTACAAATCCGACCCTTCTTGGCATAGGTGGCACAATAGGAGGCGCTATAGCTGTAGGTGTATTTGTTTTGGTGATTGCTATATTGATTTGCCGTACAAATAAAAAAATGAATTCAGAACAAAAACAGTTAGTACGGGTAAAATAAGATGGATAATATAGTTGTTATAGCTGTAGTTGCAGTAATTACAGGCCTTGCTCTTTGGTATGTTATCAGAGCTAAAAAGAAAGGAAATAAATGCATAGGCTGTTTAGACGGATGCCAAAACTGTGAAAAATATAAAAAATGAAAAGCTTTGGATATTTTGGGAATTGTCCCAATTTGTCACCAAAGCTTTTTATTTTTTAAAAACTTGAAATTATTAATGTTTTGTTGTAAAATCTAAAACGGATTTATTTGCGCAGTAATTTTAATTTTTTGAAAGGAGAAACAAATGAAAAGTAAAAGAATAATAGCGTTTTGTCTTTTCGTTTTTATGTTATTTCAATTTGTAGTTCCCTCAGTATTTGCTGCCGAAATAACAGAAGGCGTATTTGGTAAAGAAAACTCACTTAAATGGTCTTATAACACATTAAGCGGTGCTCTTACCATACAGCCTACAGATAAAGATGTATCGGGTGTTATGGAAGATTTTCCTGAGGCAAAACAAAGCCCTTGGGAACATGTTAGACATAAAATTAGCACTATTGACATAGAAGAAGGTGTTACCAATATAGGAAACTGGGCTTTTGGTTATCATACAAGAATGTATGCAGTTAACCTGCCTGAGTCTTTGAAAAAGATAGGAACATCTGCTTTTTATTACTGTCAGATGCTTGAAGAAGTTTTAATTCCCGAAACTGTTACTACCCTTAAAGGCGGTATTTTCTCGTACTGTACTGCCCTTGAAAGCGTGTCTATTCCTCAGAATATAAAACTTATTAATAGCTGGACTTTCCATGGATGTACTTCTCTTAAAAACGTATATTATAATGGAACAGAATCAGATTGGAATAATGTTATAATAAATAAAGGCAATGTTCCCCTTGAGAATATTGCACCTATGTATGAAACCAAAGCAGGTATAGATTGGAATTTTGACAAGGAGACCGGAAAACTTACAATTTCAGGTTACGGAAGAACAAAAAACTATACAGCTCATACAACTCCCTGGACTGAATATGAAAACGAGATAACAAGCGTTGTTGTTGAAGAAGGCGTAACAGGACTTGGTATATACTCACTTGGCTATTTTAAAAATGCTACAAGCATTTCACTTCCTTCAACACTTGTACATATCGGAGCAAATACATTTTATAAATGGCAGACAGTTACAGAAATTGATATTCCGGAAACTGTAAGAAGACTTGATAATGCCGCATTTGCATATTGCTATAATCTTAAATCAGTTGTAATTCCTAATAAAGTTTCAAGAATAGATAATAATACGTTTTTGAAATGTAATGCCCTTGAAAGCGTATCTTATGACGGTACAAAAGTTCAGTGGAGTAAAATTGTAAAATCCACAAAAGGAAATGACGTACTTTTTACATTTATAGAGAATAACCAAGTTAAATATCTTGTTGACAGTGTTGTATGGACCTTTGACGATGAGACGGGTACACTTACTCTTTCGGGCGGAGTCAGAATGGATGACTACGTATTAAAAGAGACTCCCGCTTTTGAAGAGGGATATTACGACAAGGTAAAAACAATCATAATAGAAGAGGGAATTCCCAATATCGGCGATAACGCATTTACTCATTTTACAAATGTTGAAGAAGTAGTTATTCCCGAAGGGGTAACCTCTATTGGAAATACAGCGTTTTATAACTGTTCTTCACTTAAAACAGTTGTTATGCCCAATACCGTTACTACTATAGGAAGCGGAACATTCAGCGGTTGTAAAGTATTGGAATCAGTGCAGATGTCAACAGGTATGACATTTATTAACACATATGCTTTTAATGAATGTACTGCTCTTAACACAGTATATTACCCTGCAGATAGTGAAAAATGGGAAGCTATTGATATCAGAGAAAAAGGAAACGACTGCCTTTTAAACGTAAACCTTGTATTTGACGAAATGCCTGATTTCTGGACCTTTGATGAAGCTACAGGAACTCTTACAATTACAGGCGAAATGGAAGACTACGAACAGGGTACTGCACCTTGGTATGACTATGCAGCTAATATTAAAAACATTGTACTTGACAGTGCAGTTACAAAAATAGGTACGTATGCTTTTGCAGGTACTGCAGTTGAAAGCTATACTGTTCCTGATGGCTTTGAAACAATATCAAGCGGAGCTTTTGCAAATTGCGGAGCTTTGAAAGAAATAACAATTCCGTCAGACGTAATTTCTGTAGATGCCAACGCGTTCAGCGGTTGCACAGCACTCGAAACAGTAAACTACTGCGGAACAAGAGCTGATTTTGAAAAAGTAAACGTGGCAGATGGCAACGACCCACTGCTTATGGCAAACTTTAACTTTGAAATTTATCAAGGAGAGATGTTTGCTAAGAAATTCACAAATGATTATCTTTATAGAGTAGGTAACGTAAATGCTGTAAAACTCGGCTATTTGTTTGATGCGGCAGAGGGTATGAGTGTTGACAGTAAAACAGTAAATGTAACTGTAACAAAACTGGTTGACGGAACTGACGTTGCATATACTTATACAAAAGATTCTTCTGACTGGAAAAACAGTACGATTAAATTTGAAGGTACAGGTCCTGTACTTGTATCAATCTCAGATATAAGCCTTGAAACAAATCTTTCGCTTGAAGTAGTTAACGCTGCAAACGTAACAACGTACGGTGAACTTAAAAATATAACTTCCGTACTTCTTTGCGATATTGAAATGACGTCAAATGACCAAAGCTATTATATTTCAAACGCAACCCTTTACGGTAACGGATTTACCTTTGACGTATCGAAAGGTAAATATAAGGGTGATATCCTTTCTTCAAATTATCTTGTATATCTGACAAATGCAAAT
The DNA here is from genome assembly GCA_045657265.1 of Eubacteriales bacterium. Lineage (GTDB taxonomy): Bacteria > Bacillota > Clostridia > Oscillospirales > QAKW01 > RGIG9041. The sequence continues at coordinate 36,950 of JAZOSU010000030.1, forward strand.
ATAGATAATATCAAAATAGTCGGTGCTGTTTATACACAGTACGGTGCTACAGTTTCAAGTAGCTATAATAATGCAACTGTTCTTTCATCAGAAAACAGTACTATTAAAAACAGCTATATTTCAAACTGTGCATCTCCAGTAAGACTTAAAGACGGCAATCTTGAAATTATAAACTCAACCCTCAAAGGCGGTAACTTTGCAAACCTCGATATCCGTAACGGTAATGTAACTCTTGAAAATGTAACTACAATTAATCAGGTTGACAGTAACGATAAATCATCAGACGGAAAAACTGTTGTAGGCTTTGGTATAGTTGCATACTACGAAAACGTTTTGGATACTACCACAATAACAATAAACGGAAACTTAAATCAGTATAATAACCTTAAGGAAACCGATGTTGAGTATCTTTTAGATCCTCAGGCGAAAATCTTGTTTGACAAAATGTTTGACACATCATTTAACGAGTTCATTTACACGAATGGTTCTGAAAAATGGGTAAATGCAGGTGTCATTTCAATGTCAAATGACGTTGGTCAGAATAATATCATAGAAAACAGAAAAGATCATAACTATAAAGGAAAAACCGCAACACTTACAGGAATCAATGGTTATGTATATACGACAGTAGCTGCTGCTCCTGCATCCGCACCTGAATATATTTCTGTAGGAAACGCATCAGTAGCTCCGTCTTATAGCTTTGATTTTACAAGTAAAAACTATATAGCTAAAACAGAAGGCTCAAATAAATATTGCTACGCTGAAAACGGAAAAGTGCTTGTTTCTTTTGACGAGGGCGATAGCATTATCTGGGATACTTCAATTCTTACCGTAACAAAACTCGGTAATAACCTGGATTATACAGTATCTGTAAATGGTACTGATTATACAGGAAAACAAATCACTTTCGATACCACAGGTGATTATGCCGTAAAATATACCTATACTGACCCCTATAACTATAAACTCGATGCAGACGGTAACGTAGTATCTTATAGTGAAACATATACTAAAACAGTAAATGTAAGTGTCAGTGCAGTTAAAGCGGCTGCTAAAAATGCAGAGTTTACTTTCGGAAGCAATGGTACTGCATCAAGAAAAGAAACAATAGGAAATAATACCTATGTAATGCCCGATGTTTCTGCAACAAGCTCTACAATAGGCTCAACTACGGTTGAAGGAAAAACAGTTTATTATCCGATAGTTGAAATAATAATGTCAGATGGCAAAACATCACATACTAGTGGATGGTATGCATATTTCCCTGTGTTTGAAAATGCGGTTACAATTACTGACTATGCAGATGAAGGTACAGGCAATGCAGTAACATACGGAGCGACCACTCAGGCAATGCCGTCAAATCTTTCTGTAGTGGGCGACCCCACATCATTGTTTAAGTACCAAAGCTCATCCGCTGCCGGTGCAACCCCTGTTGTTAAAAACAGAACCCTTGTATATTCTTCACCCAGTATTTCTGCTACCCGTAAAGAATTCAACACATTTATACAATATTCATATAAGGATAATGCAGGACAGACATATTATTACTATATAGGATATCATGCACCTGCTCAGTCATATACCAGCTGTGTGACACCTGATACTCTTATTACTCTGGCAGACGGCACTCAGAAACAGGTACAGCATCTTACAGGAGACGAAACTCTTCTTGTGTTTAACCATACAACAGGTAAACTCGATATTGCACCTATTGCTTATATCGTAGACCATAATAAAGAGGTTTCGGAACAAACTGTTATTACTCTTGGATTTGATGATGGCAGATATGTTGATATTATAGGCGAACACGTATTCTTTGATATGGATTCTGATAAGTATGTAACACTTGATGAAAATGCCGAGAAATTTATCGGAACAACTTTTGCAGTTATGTCTGAGAACTCAGTTGCAGGAGCAAAACTTGTATCTGTAACAAAACAGATTAAAGAAACTGCTACTTATGAAGTTGTTACATATAAGAACGTTACCTGCTTTACCAACGGAATACTTTCAGCTTCTGCTTATCTTGATAAAGTGCTTAATGTCTTTGATATCAATGAAGATACCAAAGCATATGAAAATGTAGCAGAGGATATAGAAAAATACGGACTTTATACCTACGCTGATTTTGAAGGTCTTATTTCAGAGGATGCATTTGAACTGTATAATGCAAAATATCTCAAAATCGCAGTAGGTAAAGGATATATAACCTGGGATGATATTCTGGAGCTTATTGATATATTCTTTGCAGTTGATGTTAAACCTATTAACTAAATAAAATGAAGACGGAAAATGAAGTGAACCCCAAAGTTTAGACAAAATTAAATATTAAATTGTTAGTGAATGAGTTCGGTATTGTACTGGACTCATTCCTTTTAGTTTTAGGGAAATTCTTTCGTTGTTGTAGTAATAAATATATTTCTTTAGTTCATCAATGAAAGCGTTAACGCTTTCGAATTTTTCGCCGTAGAACATTTCAACTTTTAATCTGCCAAAGAAGTTTTCCATAGCACCATTATCCATACAATTTCCTTTTCGCGACATGCTTTGTGTAATGTTATGCTCTGCCAATAAGCGTTGGTATTCGGCATGTTGGCACTGCCAACCTTGGTCGGAATGAAAAAACGGTGTTGCATCAGCAGGAAGTTTTGCAAATAAACCATCTAACATTTCTCGCATTTGCCATAAGTTAGGACTTTTCGAAATTGAATATGAAATAATTTCTCGATTAAATAAATCCATAACAGGAGACAAGTATACTTTTTCATCACAAACATTAAACTGTGTAACATCGGTTGTTAATTTTTCAAAGGGTTTCGCACAATAAAACTCTCGTTTTAACAAATTATCGGCAACTTTCCCCACTTCATCCTTGTACGAATGGTATTTACCATTTTTACGTTGTTTGCCTTTCAAACCAAGTTCGTTCATTAATTTTTGTATGGTTTTATGGTTAATTACATAACCTTTGTTATGCATAGCAATAGTCACTCTGCGGTATCCGTATCTACCTTTATTAGCGTTGTAGATTTCTTGTATTTCTTGCTTTTCATACTTGTACTTATCCGTATCTAAATGTTTTAAATAATAATAAAATGTGCTACGAGCTAAATCGGATAGTTGCAGCAAGTCGTTTAACGGGTATTTTTGCCTTAATTCATTGGCTATTGCTGCTTTTTCTTTTCCTCTTGCAACCTTTTCTGAACTAAGGCATCGAGTTTTTTAAGTATTCTATCTCCATTCGTAAACGTTGGTTTTCGGCAATTAAATCTTCTTCAACCTTTTTGTCTAGTTTAGGTGGTCTGCCTTTTCTTGTTCCACTAGTGGAACAAGCTCTGCCACGTCTTTCTTTCATAAGACCTTCGGCTCCTTCTTCTATGTATATGCGTTCCCACCGATGTAACATTGACGCTGCCGCTGTTTCAGATTGTCTTACCAAATCGTATTTTCCTGCCGTTTCTCGATACCCAAGGTGGTGTTCTCGCATATCCATTATAACACCTATTTTAAATTCTGCACTATATACTTTGTTTTTTCTCCCTGTTTTACCCATAAAAAATATGCACCTCCAAAAGTGTCTAACTTTTGGGGTGCATATCAAA
>JAZOSU010000031.1:0-51627 GCA_045657265.1 Eubacteriales bacterium
AACAATTAACGGGTCCTTTTTTATGATGCTGTTTAATTTTCAATGTTCATTCGCTACCCCTCTTCCGAAGAGTGCCTAAATATATTACCAAACTGTTTCTACTTTGTCAACACCTTTTTTTAACTTTTTTTCGTTTTTTTAATTTATATTTCCGTCAAAATACAATTGACACAGATTTTGAAGTTCATTAAGGTCTTCATTTTGTATAATATAGTACGATACTCCTTCTTTTTTCATATCATTAAACTGTCCCGGAACATCAATACATTCTATCTGAGTATTATCGGTTATCATTTGCATTACTACAATATTTGAAGCAATATCTTTAAAAGTCACATTAGATTCCAATTTTTCTGAAACCACATCAAATACGCTTTTAAGTTTTGTTACATATTTAAGTTTAAGTTTTTGTTCAAACAAAGCTTTAAAAAACTTTTGCTGACTGCGTGTACGTTGCAAATCACCCATTGCATATGAGCGATATCTACAATATTGTTCCGCTTTATCTCCGTCAAGTTTCTGCATTCCTGCTTTAAGGTCAATGTACAAATCCTGATACGGATCAGAATATTTCATATCCTGTTCCACTTCATATTCAACACCACCGAGGCAGTCAACTATTTCAGCAAGAGTTCCCGGTTTAATAAGTGCATAATAATTAATAGGCGCGTTTGTAAGTTTTTTTACCTCATCGATAAGCAAATCCACTCCGCCTAAAGCAAGGCAAGAATTGATTTTACGTTTTTTGCCATCCACTACAACTTTAGTATCACGCGGAATTGATATCATACGAAGTGTTTTATCCTGCTTGTCCACATTAACAAGCATAATCGCATCTGCCAGAACACCACTTTTATCAGCGCCTATTAACAGCGCATTAAAAGAACTGCTGTCAGAAACAGTATCTACATTAACAATTGTTTCATCAGGCTGACTACCGACATACAAATCAGAAAACACATCATCTACCTTATAAATACAAATGGTTATCAAAGCCGCAATAATCAGAAGCAAAAACAAAAAAGATTTTGATTTCTTTTTAGATTTAGCCATTTTTTAACCTCCACAATATTATTATGACAAATAGTATATATTATATATGAAGATTTTTTAAAAAGTGTGTCAAATTTTCTTGATAATTTTTTTATATACGTCAAAATAAAACAAAAGGCACATAGCCAATGAGACGACTTCTGCTATAGGGAATGCCCACCACACCTTATTTACATCGCCTGTCATGGAAAGAAGCGCGGCAACAGGAATCAAAACTACAAGCTGACGGGCAATAGAAACCACCATTGATCTAACTGCTTTACCCAGAGCCTGAAATGCTGACGAAAGCACTATACAGATAGCTGCAAGAACAAAATGCAAACTGATAATACGAAGTGCAACAACACCCATTTGTTGCATTTGTGCAGAAGCATTAAAGAGCATAAGTATTTTATCTGGAATAAGCTGAATTATCAGAAGTCCTGCAATCATAATTGCAAGAGCGTAAACTGTAGAGAGTTTTATGGTTTTCGTTATACGTTTTCTGTCACCTGCTCCATAATTATAACTGACAATAGGAACCATACCGTTATTAAGACCTATAACAGGCATAAACACAAAGCTTTGAAGTTTGAAATAAACACCAAACACTGCAGTTGCAGTCTCATTGAACGTAAGCAGAATTTTATTGAGCAGAAACACCATAACAGAGCCGATAGACTGCATAACAATAGTAGGAAGTCCTACTGAATATATACCCAAGATCACTTTTAATTCGGGGTTGAAAATTTTAACATAATCAACTTTTATTTCTTTATTATATTTATGGTGCAATATTATCGCCATTATCATTGCAACTATTTGTCCCATTACAGTTGCGACTGCTGCACCCATTACACCCATTTTACACCCAAAAATAAATATAGGGTCAAAAATAATATTTACAACCGCACCGATACCCTGAGTAAACATAATAAACACAGTTTTTCCGGTAGACTGCATAAGACGTTCATACATTATTTGAAAGAAAAAGCCGAAAGATGCTATCAGACAAACAGAAAGATACTGCACACCATATTCAACAATTTCAGCATTTTTTGTCTGCATTTCAAAAAACGGTCTTACCGCAAACATTCCCATAAGCATAAACAGGATATAACTGCAAAATGCAAGGAATATCCCTGTTCTTGCAATTTTGTTAGCACTGTCAAAATCTTTTTCACCAAGTTTTCTTGATAAAAGTGCATTGACGCCGACACCTGTACCGACACCGACTGCTATCATAAAACTTTGCGCCGGAAAAGCGAGTGACACCGCAGTAAGCGGAAAATCATTAAGATTTGTAATATGCGATACAAATATACTGTCTACCACATTATAGAAGGCTTGTACCAACATAGACACCATCATCGGTGCTGACATAGATAAAAGTAGTTTATTAATAGGCATAATACCCATTTTGTTCTGCGTTTGTTGTTCCAAAATACGTTTCTCCATTTAATATAATTTAGCAGTAAGATTGTAACACCAACCAAATTATATGTCAATTTATTAAGGTAAAAAAATATTGACAAAGCTAAAAAACTATCCTATAATACTTTGGTATGGAGAGATGGCTGAGTCTGGTCGAAGGCGCACGATTGGAAATCGTGTAACGGCTTAAACCCGTTCAGGGGTTCGAATCCCCTTCTCTCCGCCAACCACCCGAATGGGTGGTTTTTTATTTAATTTCAAAAAGAGGGGATTCGAACCCTGAGAGGGCACGAGCTGTCATAAAAGGCTCCTGTGGAGCGTTTTATAAGCGAGTGGTGCGTAGTCGGGTACCGCGAGAATTTCGGAGCGGTCGACAAGCACTGCAAAAGCATAGCTTTTGTTATCCCCTTCTCTCCGCCAACCACCCGAATGGGTGGTTTTTATTTTTTAATGTACATTTCAAAAGCAATATGAAATAATAATTTAAAAACACTTGAAAGAATAAAAAATTATGATTACAGATTCACTTGAAAATCTCAACTTATATAAAGGAACCATACCTTATGCTGAAATCATCAGCGATTTCATATCAAACAACGATATGAGCAAATTAGATACCGGAAGACACGACATAACTGACAAAGTCTATGTAAACATTTTAGAATACGAGCCAAAAATCCCCGAAAAATACGAAGCACACAGAGAATATGCAGACCTACAAATTATCATAAGCGGCAAAGAAAAAATGAAATCCGCACTTCTGCCTGACAATCTACCTGAACAGGATTACAACTCTGAGGGTGATTACATTCTTTTTGAAAAATGTGAAACAGGATTTGCCGAGTTTGAAGCTGTCTGCGGAATGCTTTACTATTATGCACCGCAAGATGCTCATATGCCGGGAATAAAGTTTCAGGAAGGCAAAATAAAAAAAGCAGTTTTCAAAATAAAACTGTAACGAAATAATTTCGGTTTTATTTTTATTGAAACTACAATCATTATATGTTAATATTAAACAAACACTAAAAAGAGGCTGATAATATGGAAAATAAAAAATATTTAGGACTTGACATCGGAACAACATCATTAAAAGCTGCTGTTTTTGACAAAGAAGGAAACCGAATTGCAGTTAAATCGGTTGATTACACTTTAGATACTGACCCTGTTACAGGACACATTGAGTTTGATGCTATGAAATACATAGAAATGTGTCAGAATGTTATAGACGAGCTTACTGCTGAATGCGGACAGATAGAAGCTTTTTCTATTGATACACAGGGTGAAACTCTCATTGTAACAGACGAGGAGGGCAATCCGCTTTATCCTGCAATTGTATGGCTTGACAACAGAGCTGTTGCCGAAGCAGATGCAATCAAAGAAAAATTCGGTAACGAAAAAGTATACAATATTACAGGACAGCCTGAAATCACAGCAGGTTGGCCCGCCGCAAAAGTGTTATGGCTCAAAAACAACAAACCCGAAGTTTTCTCAAAAATCCGCAAAATATTTATGCTTGAAGACTGGGTGTTATACAAGCTTACAGGTAATTTTTGTACAGAGCCGACCATTCAGTCATCAACTATTTATTATGACATCGTAAACAAATGTTGGTGGAACGAAATGCTTGATTTTATCGGCATCAAACAGGATATGCTCCCAACGCTCTACAAAAGCGCAGAAAAAATCGGTGCATACAAAGATATCAAAGCAGTTACAGGCGGTCTTGACCAGATTGCAGGTACACTTGGTGCCGGTGTTGTTTCATCAGACAAAATAAGTGAAATGACAGGTACAATAATGGCCATTTGCGTACTCACTGACAAAATACCGCCATTCCGTGCTGACAGTATTATCCCCTGTCATATGCACGCCATTGACGGAAAATACTGTCTGATACTCTGGTCATCAACTGCAGGCATGGCACTTAAATGGTTTAAAAATAATTTTGCTGAATGTTATTCATTCAAAGAATTAGACGATATTTCAAAAAATGTCCCCGCAGGTTGTGACGGACTCACAATGCTTCCTTATTTCTGCGGTTCAACAATGCCAAAATACAATCCTGATGCAACAGCTACTTTCTCGGGCATAAATCTTTCTCATACAAGAGCACATTTCGCCCGTTCTATAATGGAAGCGGTTGCTTTCACACTTCGTCAGGATCTTGAATACATAGGAATTGACAGTATTGACGAAATACGCATAACAGGCGGCGGTGCTGCAAGTCCGCTGTGGGCTCAGATAAAAGCCGACGTTACAGGCAAAGAATTAAAGACAGTCAGCGAAAGTGAAACTGCTTGTCTTGGCTCTGCACTCTTTGCAATGGTAGGTGTGGGCGAATACCAATCTATTGAAGTTGCCGCACAAAACGCAGTAAGAACTAAAAAATCTTACAACCCATTAACTGACGATTACAGCGAAGCTTATGCAAGATACAACGCTCTGGACGAAAAACTTAATTAAAAATAACTAAAATTACTATTGACAAGTAGCTTGATTTTTTGTATAATTTTTCTCGTATCTATGTGTACAAGCTATTGTGTGTAACGCGGAGGGAGGGAAAAATAACCATGGCTGAAATCCGCATCAAGGAAAATGAATCCTTAGATAGTGCATTAAGAAGATTTAAAAGACAGTGCGCAAAATCAGGCGTTCTTTCCGAAATCAGAAAAAGAGAGCACTATGAAAAGCCCAGCGTAAAGAGAAAGAAAAAGTCAGAAGCTGCAAGAAAACGCAAGTATTAATTCTCTTTAGGCAAATTTTAACGTACATAAAAAGACTAAACCTTTCGGTTTAGTCTTTTTTGTTTTTCAGAAAACTCTATGAGTAAAAGCCAAACTTCCCTTCTGACTTAACATAATCAGATTTCCTTTAATATCTGTTTAAGACTGTTATATGCAAGTGCGTATGCATCAGCACCGTCAGTTAAAGGTTTTTCGCCGATAACCTCATTGTTTTCAAGAGCATCAAGTCTGATAAAATGAGTAAGATGTGGTTTGAGAGAGAGGAAACCGCTATAGTTTTTATCAAAAGCCAAAGCAAGAATTTCTTTTATATTACCATCGCCTTTTCCTGCAGGCACAACCTGTTTTGAAACAGCATCTTTTATATGGAAATACTCAACATAAGGTTCAAGTATACTATACGCTCTTAATGTATCTTCTCCTACCTGCACAAAATTTGCAAAATCGAAAATTGCTTTAAAGTTATCGCTGTAAAGCCTTTGCATTAGTTCAAGACAACTGTCTGCCGTATCACCGAAAATACCTTTTTCGTTTTCGTGAAGCAACACTACATCATTTTCTTTTGCATAATCTATCATCTTCTCAAGTCTTACAAAGACTTCTGTTGAAATTTTTCAATAAGACTTTCAAACAGATACTAAAATGTTCTCCTCGTGAATTCCGCAAGATACATTTATTAATTATAAAACGAAAACATAAAATCTTATTTGAAAATAAAAGTTAAAGGCAGATAAATTATCTGCCTTTAACTACATTATAAAACTTTATATCCTGCGTCTGTAACTACTTTTACAAGCATTTCTTTTGAAACATTCTGCTGTGCAATTATCGTTGCCGTTCCTGTTTTATGGCTTACGTTTGCTTCTTTTACACCATCTATTTTTTCAAGAGCGGTTTTGACGTGATTTTCACAGTGTGGGCACATCATACCTTCAATTTTAAGTGTTATTTCCATTTTGGTTTTCTCCTTTTTAGATTTTATTTTATTAAGATTGACAAAATTAAGTCGAAGAGCGTTAGTCACCACGCAAAAACTCGAAACGCTCATTGCCGCCGCAGCTACCATAGGATTTAGTTTCCATCCAAGCACAGATATGAACAGTCCCGCTGCCAAAGGTATGCACACAGAGTTATAGAAAAATGCCCAGAACAAATTCTGATGTATATTTCTAAGAGCGGCTCTTCCGAGAGTTATTGCCGACGGCACGTCCAAAAGTCTGTTTTTCATAAGCACAACGTCTGCAGCATCAATTGCAATATCTGTCCCCGCTCCAATAGCAATACCTACATCGGAAAGAGCAAGAGCCGGTGCATCATTCACACCGTCACCTACCATTGCGCAGACACCTTGGAATTTCAGTTTTTCGATTTCCTTTGCTTTATCCTGCGGAAGCACCTTGGCTACAACATTTGTAATGCCGACCTTTTTGGCTATAGCCTGTGCAGTCCTTTCATTATCCCCCGTCAGCATAACGGTTTTTATACCCATTTTATGCAGTCTGGTTATTGCATCAACACTATCTTCTTTAAGCGTATCCGCAACTGCAACAAGACCTAAAAGCGTATTTTCGTCTGCAAACCACAAAAGCGTTTTACCTTCGTCTGCAAAAGACTCGGATTTATTTTTTATATCATCATCAATACTAACCAAATCAGAAACGTAATCCAAGTTACCTGCATAAACTGTTTTTCCGTCGATTACCGCTTTTACTCCTCTTCCTGTATCTGACACAAAATCAGAGGTTTCAAGCAATTGCACGTCATTGTTTTCACAATATCTGACCACTGCTCTTGCAAGGGGATGTTCACTTTTTCGTTCAAGAGAAAAAGCTACACTTAATAGTTCCTCCGAAAGTGATACAACATCGGTAACTTCGGGCTGACCTTTTGTAATCGTTCCTGTTTTATCAAATACAACTGTTTTGATTTTACCTGTATGTTCAATAGCCGCCGCAGTTTTAAAAAGCACTCCGTTTTTAGCACCAACACCACTCGATACCATAACCGCAACAGGTGTTGCAAGTCCCAGAGCACAAGGACAGCTAATAACAAGGACCGATATGGCTCTGGCAAGTGCAAACCCGAAAGTTTCACCCGCCACAAGCCAACCGACACAAGTAACTATTGCTATTGCGACAACTACAGGCACAAACACACCCGAAACTTTATCTGCTATTTTAGAAATAGGAGCCTTTGTTGCCGATGCATCGCTGACTATTTTTATTATCTGAGATAGAGTCGTATCTTCACCTACCTGAGTTGCTCTGCACTGCATATACCCCGAGACATTTACCGTGGATGTATATACTTTATCGCCTACTGTTTTGAAGACAGGCATACTTTCTCCTGTAAGCGCAGACTCATCAACTGATGCAGAGCCATCACACACTATACCGTCTACAGGAACTCTCTCACCTGTACGAAGTTCAAAAACATCGTCTTTTCTCACATCATCTATCGGCACTGTAATCCTTTCGCCGTCTCTTACAAGGATTGCAGTTTTTGGGGCAAGGTCCATAAGGCTTTTTATTGCGTTTGTTGTTTTGCGTTTGGAGTTGGATTCAAGCATTTTTCCAAAGGTAATAAGCACAAGAATCATTGCGGCAGATTCAAAATACAAATCGTGCAAAAGGTTATGCGCAAGGCTTATATTCCCTTTTGTCACTGCATCCGACATCTGAAAAGTTACAAAAACACTATAAACAAAAGCCGATGCAGATCCTATTGACACAAGGGTATCCATATTAGGAGCAAGATTAATTATACCTTTAAATCCATTTACAAAAAAACGGTTATTTATCAGAACAACTACCCCTGAGAGTATCATCTGACACATAGCAAGAGCAATACAGTTATTTTCAAGAAAGTCTCCTATGGGAAGATTAAACATAGTATTTCCCATAGAAATATACATCAGCAAAACAAGAAACATCAACGACACTAAAAGTATTTTACCTAAGCTTTGAGTTTCTGATGCAGTAATTTTTTTGTTGTCGGTTTTTTTACGGTTTTCCGGAAAAGCGCCGTAACCTGCGCCTACTACAGCGTCAATTATCTGCTTTGAAGATGCTGTTCCGTCAACAATCATTGAGTTTGTCAGCAAATTGACACTGCAGGAAGTAACGCCCGGCACTTTTGACACTGCCTTTTCTACTCTTGCAGAACATGCGGCACAGCTCATTCCCGTAACGTTATATTTTTCCATCAGTTCTTTCCTTTTTTATAAAGTGTACATACAGCGTGAGCGGAAATACCTTCAAGGTTTCCCGTAAATCCAAGTTTTTCTTCTGTTGTTGCTTTTACGTTTACTGAATCGATATCCACATTCAGAGCCTCTGCAATATTCTCTCTCATTTTCTGAATATGGGGCAAAAGTTTTGGTTTCTGAGCAATAATAGTTAAATCGCAATTACCGAAATCATACTGTTCATAAACACGTTTTGCAGTTTCTTTAAGAAGAAGCACACTTGATATACCTTTGAATTTATCGTCGTTATCAGGAAAAAGTTTACCGATATCACCGAGAGCTGCCGCGCCGAGCATAGCATCCATAAGCGCGTGAAGCGCAACATCTGCATCAGAATGGCCCAGAAGACCAAGTTCAAAATTTATTTTCTCGCCGCAAAGAATCAGGTCTCTACCCTCAACAAGTCTATGAACATCATACCCGTGACCTATTCTGAAGTTACTTGGTGAAAGTAGTTTTTCACAAGTTTCAAGGTCTTTCGGTACGGTTATTTTTATATTTTCATTTGATGAGTTCACGGTTACAACCCTTTCTTTGAAATACTCATAAATTGAGCAGTCATCTGTAAATTCAAAGTCTGTTTTCTGTGCTTTAGCAGAAAGGTCTACATATTTTTCGCGTTCAAACACCTGTGGCGTCTGAATTCTTACAAGGTCTGCTCTGTCTACTGTATCTAAAATATTTCCGTCTTTATCGACTTTTTTAACTGTATCAGTCATTGGCGTACCAAGAGCAGCGGCTCCGAATTCAAATGCAGCAGACACAGTTTTATCAATATCATCCGGACTTATCATAGGTCTGGCTCCGTCTGTTATTGCAACAAAGTCACACTTTGATTTCATTGCACCAAAAAGAGCAGACTGAGCGCGGTTTTGTCCGCCGTCTGATAGCAAAATCGGTTTTGTAATGCCATATTTTTCAGCTATTTCTTTGATTATAATCTGGTTTTCGGGTTTTGCAACTACTATGACATCTGTAATTGTTTTTGCCATTTCAAATTTTATCATAGTTCTTGCAATTACAGGAATCCCTCCGATTTTTGCAAAAATTTTATTGACACCTTGCATACGGGTAAAGTTTCCTGCACAAACAATTACTGCACTTACGGTTTTCGACATATTTCCTCCAAAAAACAAAGTCCGAAGCTCAAAGCCCGGACTTGCAATTATACTTTTAATAAAACCTGCTCGAAAATATCTGCAGACGGAATATCAAGAGCTGAGCTCAGTTCAGAACAAAAAATGCTTTTTGTAAGTATAAACATTTTTCTGTCACTTGTAGAAAGTCCGTGATTCTTTTCGCGGCTTATCAGCTCATACAACACAGCAGATACGTTTTTTATATCTCCTGTTTTAAGTTTATCTATATTTGTTTTATATCTCTTATTCCAGGGAACATCGTTTTCTTCGCATTCCGTTCCGAAATCATTTAAAACATCTTCAGCCTGCTTCTTTGATATAATCGGGCGCAGTTGAACAGCGGAGGTATTATTTACCGGAATCATAAGTACAATATTTCCACCGCCTATTTTGACCTTATAATAGTCGACTGATTTTCCTCCGACTTCTTTTGTTTCTATAGCATCAATGATTCCCGCACCGTGCATAGGATATACAATTTTATCGCCGACACTGAACACTTTTTTCTCTCTTTCTTATTAAACGAAAAAGGGTTCTAAACCCTTAATTTACCTAACATCTACAATATTAATTATAAAATATTTCCAATTAAAAATCAAGAAGATTTTTAGTTTTTCTTGCAAATGAATATACATTAGTATATAAATAAAAAGCCTTGGAAAAACCAAGGCTTTTTGTTATTTACCGTATAATCAGACTCTGAGTAAAGTTTAACGTCTACAAAAAACTCTCTGTTTTTCAGATAACCATCAGATAAAGACGAAATTTCTCCGTCAGACAGTGATATCAATCTTAACGTTTCAAGTTTATTCAAATAGTCTTTTATAGCAATTATTTAGCTACTATATTAAGAAGCTTTCCTTTTACATAGATTGTTTTGATTATCTGCTTACCTTCAATAAGTGAAGAAAGGTGCGCGTCCGCGCTTACCATATCCATAACTGTCTTTTCATCGGCGTTGGCAGGAATGACGAGTTTTCCGCGTACTTTACCCATAATCTGAACAGCTATTTCAACTTCATTAAGAACAGTTTTGCTCTCATCAAACTCAGGCCATGGCGCATATGTCATATCGCCTTCAAAGCCTGCATTCTGCCACATTTCTTCGCAAAGATGCGGCGCAAAAGGACAAAGCATTGTAATAAATGCACGAAGCTCTGCTTTGTTTACTGAACCTGCATCATAAATCTCATTGATAAGAGACATAAGAGTTGCAAGAGCGGTATTGAATTTGAGAGCATCTATATCTTCTGTAACCTTTTTGATAGTTACGTGGAAAGAACGCTCGAGTTTTGATGTAAACTGTTCGCCTTCAGTAACCATATCAAGAAGTGACATTGCTCTTTCAAGGAAACGTTTACATCCTTTTATACTTGAAGTGTTCCAGGGCGCGCTCTTCTCAAAGTCACCTATGAACATTTCATAAAGACGCATTGTATCTGCACCGTACTGATCTATTATTTCATCAGGGTTTACAACGTTACCGCGTGATTTACTCATCTTCTCGCCGTTTTCACCGAGAATCATACCGTGTGATGTACGTTTTGCATAAGGTTCTTTTGTAGGTACTACGCCTATATCATAAAGGAATTTATGCCAGAAACGTGAATACAAAAGATGGAGAGTAGTATGTTCCATACCACCATTATACCAGTCAACAGGTCCCCAGTATTCGAGAGCTTCTTTTGATGCAAGTTCTTTATCGTTATGAGGGTCCATATAACGAAGGAAGTACCATGATGAACCTGCCCACTGAGGCATTGTATCAGTTTCGCGTTTTGCAGCTCCTTTGCAGCAAGGACAGGTTGTATTTACAAAGCTATCCATCGCAGCAAGTGGGCTCTCACCGTTATCTGTAGGCTCGTAGCTGTCAACTTCAGGAAGCATAAGAGGAAGTTCTGATTCATCAAGAGGCACGTAACCACATTTTTCACAGTAAACGATCGGGATAGGCTCACCCCAATAACGCTGACGTGAAAATACCCAGTCACGAAGTTTATAGTTGGTTTTGGGTTCTCCGCAGCCCTTATCTGCAAGAAATTCAACAATAGCTTTTTTAGCCTCTTCAACAGACATACCGTCCAGGAATCCACTGTTTGTCATTGTGCCTGTTTCAACGTCTGTAAATGCTTCGTTATTAACGTCACCGCCTGCAACTACTTCAATTATGGGCAAATCAAATTTCTTTGCAAATTCCCAGTCACGTGTATCGTGTGCAGGAACTGCCATAATAGCGCCTGTACCATATGACATAAGAACATAGTCAGAAATAAATATAGGAATCTGTTTATCGTTTACGGGATTTATACCATCAATGCCGTCAATACGGACACCTGTTTTTTCTTTCTGAAGTTCAGTACGTTCAAAGTCACTTTTAGCGGCTGCCGTTTTTCTGTAAGAAAGAACCTCGTCTATATTTTTGATTTTGTCTGCATATTTATCAATAAGAGGATGTTCAGGTGAAATAACCATATAGGTTGCCCCGAAAAGTGTATCGGGACGGGTTGTATACACTTCAAGCTCTGTACCTGCAGTCGTCGCAAATCTTACAGATGCGCCGTTTGATTTACCTATCCAGTTTTTCTGCTGAATTTTAACACGTTCAATAAAATCAAGGTCATCAAGGTCATTGATAAGACGTTCTGCATATTCTGTTATTTTGAGCATCCATTGGCTTTTTACTTTATGTATAACTTCGCTTCCGCAACGCTCACAAACACCGTTTACAACCTCTTCGTTTGCAAGAACTACTTTACAGGAAGTACACCAGTTAACATTCATTTCTTTTTTGTATGCAAGACCTTTTTTGAAAAGCTGCAGGAATATCCACTGAGTCCATTTATAGTAGTTCGGATCGGTAGTATTGATTTCTCTTGACCAGTCAAATGAAAGACCTAATGATTTAAGCTGACTTTTAAATCTTGCAACGTTATTTTCAGTTACTATTTTAGGATGTATTTTGTTTTTAATAGCAAAGTTTTCTGTGGGAAGACCGAAAGCATCCCAACCCATAGGATAAAGAACGTTATATCCTTCCATTCTCTTTTTACGGGCAACAACGTCAAGAGCTGTATATGAACGGGGGTGTCCTACGTGAAGACCTTGTCCTGACGGATAAGGGAATTCAACCAAAGCATAGAACTTGGGTTTGTTTTTGTCTATTTCTACTTTGAATGATTCATTTTCATCCCAGTAATTCTGCCATTTCTTTTCTATCGTTTTATAATCATATCTCATCGTCATCATCCTCCTCGGGTGTTACATAATCAGTAAAGGGAATTTCGATTCCGTCTGCCCAGAGACGTTCAAGATTATAATGTTCTCTTGTATCTCTGTAAAAAACATGTACTATTACACTGCCGTAGTCAAGAAGCACCCAATCTGAAGAACCGTAGCCCTCTGTATGAAGCGGTTCGATTCCCATTTCACCGAGCTGAAATTCAACTTCTCCCGCAAGTGCTTTTATCTGTGTGTTAGATGTACCGCTGCATATAACAAAGTAATCAGCCATAACAGTAATATCATCAACTTTTAAAACACGTATTTCTTTACCTTTTTTCTTATAAAGATTGGTAACCGCAGTTTTGACAATAAGTTCTGTATTATCCATTAGTTTTCCATACTTCCTTTCAAGTAGTTACGGGCGCTGAGAGTTTGCGGATTCATTTTCAGTCCCCGTTGTTTTATATATTTAATCAGTCTTTCAAATGACATTAAAAGCGCACAGTCAAGGTCGGATTTCGCAGTTTCTCTCATCTGCTCTACCCCTTCATAATCGCGCATAGGTTCAATAGAATCTGCAAGACATATAAGTTTTTCAAGTTTCGACATATTTTCTCTTCCTGTCGTATGATATCTGATAGAATTCAGTATATCTTCATCCGACAGTCCGAAAGTATTTTTTGCAAAATGAGCGCCGCTTATCTGATGATATATCTTAGGTGTTTCAAGCTCGTCTTCTGTTAAGATTATACCCCACTTTTTGAAATAATCAAGTTGCATACCGTCAGTCATATACTTAGTACAGTCGTGAGCAAGTCCGGCAACGTATGCATCATACGGGTCAACACCGTGATAAGATGCAAGTTCCGACGCATACAGTGCAACACTTTCAACGTGGGCAAGTCTTGTTTTGCTCAGGTGTTTTTCGTTATGTTCTCTGATTTTTTCAACCAATTCAGACCTGAGCTGAGTTGATGAAAGTTCAATTATATTCATCTTATAAATAATGATATCACACTGATATTTTGATTCAAGATAACCTTTGAATTCTTCCATTTTTTTTGCATCTTCAAAAGATCTTGCAGCGCTGATTACAGTTGTAGTTTTTAAAATATCTTCAAATCTATACCATTTTTCAATAAAAAACAGCATATCGCTTCCCATCAGGAAATAAAGTTTATTTTCAGGATATTCCCGTCTTAAAATCTCAAGAGTATCTACCGTATAACTTTTGCCTTTTCTTTTATATTCTATATCTGAAACTATCACGTTTTTCATATCCGAAAACATAAGACGTGTTTTTTCAAATCTTTCGGCAAAATCATCTGTCTCGCTCAGTCTCTGTTTATGAGGAGGAATTGCCGCAGGAATTACTATGGCGTTGTCATACCCTTTTTCAAGAACATTTTTAAGAAGATTCTTATGACCTATATGGGGCGGATCAAAGGTTCCGCCGAAAACAACCGTTTTAATCATATATCAAGAATATTATCTTCAGTAGGTCTGTAAAGAACCGCTTTGCTTCCAATAACGGTAACTACTTCGGCTCCTACCTCTTGCGCCACTTCATTTGCGGCATCTCTGACCGAAATAAATGCACTTTCAAGAACTCTGAATTTAATAAGTTCACGGGCAGTAAGTGCGGCATCAACCGATTTGATAAAGTTTTCGGTAATTCCGCCTTTACCAAGCTGAAAAATAGTATCTTCCGTTGTTGCAATTCCACGGAGTTTTGCACGTTGTTTACTTGTGAGCATTAATAAATCTCCTTTAATTTTTCTGCAAAAGCACAAAGAGCTTTTGCTCTGTGGCTTATTTTATTTTTTTCTTCAGAAGACATCTGAGAAAAAGTCTCACTATATCCATCGGGTACGAAAATCGGGTCATAACCGAAACCGCACTCGCCTTTTGGCTCTTTTATAAGCTCTCCATAGACGTTTCCGCGGACAGTAAACTCTTTTCCATCTTCCATAACACAGGCTATGGCACACGCAAAATGAGCTTTTCTGTCAGTTTTATCTTCTATATTAGAAAGTAAAAAATAAAGTCTTTCTTTGTCAGTTATTCCACCACCGTAACGAGCAGAGTAAATACCAGGTTCACCTTGAAGAGCATCAACACAAAGGCCACTGTCATCAGCAACAGTAGGAATTCCCGAAAGTTTAAAAAACTCGCGTGCCTTTATGAGAGAATTTTCCTCAAAAGTAGTTCCGTTTTCTTCGGGATCACAACTGATATTCATATCTTTTGGTGTAACGAGTTCAAAACCGAGGCTATCAAAAATTTTTCTGAATTCTT
The DNA here is from genome assembly GCA_045657265.1 of Eubacteriales bacterium. GTDB lineage: Bacteria > Bacillota > Clostridia > Oscillospirales > QAKW01 > RGIG9041. The sequence continues at coordinate 15,117 of JAZOSU010000031.1, forward strand.
CAATTTTATGTTGGTTATTACTTGCTATTAAAAACTTACGGTTAGCCATTTAGCACCTCGTTTTGTTTTTCAAACAGTGTCTGCATACCTTTTTCTGCAAGTTCCAGAAGCTCGGCAAGTTGCAATTTGGTAAGTTCTTTACCCTCTGCAGTACCCTGAACTTCTATAAATCCGCCGTTTGATGTCATAATAACGTTCATATCGGTTTCTGCTCTGCAATCCTCTTCATAGCAAAGGTCACACACAGGCTCGTCACCAACAATACCAACTGAAAGAGCGGCAACCTGTTTTGTAATGGGATTTTCAGCAATTTCACCGTTTTCAACGAGTTTATCAATAGCAAGTGCCAAAGCTATAAAACCGCCTGTAATTGAAGCGCAACGTGTACCGCCGTCTGCTTGAATTACATCACAGTCAACAATAATACTGCGTTCACCAAGTTTTTCCATATCAACCGCACCGCGAAGAGCTCTGCCGATAAGACGCTGAATTTCCGTACTGCGTGGTGAAAGTTTGAGTCTTGAGATATCACGTTGATTTCTCGTGGCGGTAGCTCTGGGAAGCATTGAATACTCCGCAGTCACCCAGCCTTTTCCTGTTCCAAGCACGTGGGGAGGAACTTTTGTTTCAACAGTTGCGTTACAAAGAACTTTTGTATTGCCCTGACAGTAAAGTACGCTACCCTCTGCGTGCATAGTATAGTCTTTTTCAATTTTTATCTGACGGATTTCATCCGCATTTCTTTTATCGTATCTCATAATTATTCAAACAATGCGTTAACGAAATCGTTCGCATTAAACTCCTGCATATCATCCATTTGTTCGCCTACCCCGACAAATTTTATGGGCAGACCGTATTCGCACATAAGAGCAAGTGCCATTCCGCCTTTGGCAGTACCGTCAAGCTTTGTAAGCACAGCTCCTGTAAGTTTTACTGATTTTCCGAATTCTCTTGCCTGATTCATTGCATTCTGACCTGTAGCCGCATCAAGTACAAGCAAAGATTCCATATCGGCATCAGGCATCTGATTTGATATTACTTTATAGATTTTTGCAAGTTCATTCATAAGATTTACTTTATTATGAAGTCTTCCTGCTGTATCGCAAATAATAACGTCACAGTTTCTTGCTTTTGCCGCGCTTATTGTGTCAAACACAACTGCGGCAGGGTCAGCGCCCTGAGTCGATTTGATTATATCAACTCCCACTCTGTCTGCCCAAGTTTCAAGTTGTTCTCCTGCGGCAGCTCTGAATGTATCTGCGGCACCGAATATAACTTTTTTGCCTTTTTGTTTATAAATATTCGCAAGTTTTGCCGCTGTAGTGGTTTTTCCTACGCCGTTTACACCTATTAATAATATAATAGAAGGTTTTGAGTCAAGTTTCGGTTTGCAGTCAACTCTGGTCAGTATATCGCAAAGAACTGTTTTGAGTTCATCTTTAACCAGAGACGCTTCTTTTATTTTGTTTTGTTTAACATTTTCTTTGAGTTTTTCTATTATTTCAGAAGATGTTTTAACACCGATATCGGCAAGAATCAGAGTTTCCTCCAACTCGTCATAAAGGTCATCACTTATAACACCAAAAGCCGACAAAACGTTATCAAGCGTACCGCCGAAAGCCGCTTTGGTTTTAGCAAGACCTTGTTTGATTTTTTCAAAAAAGCCCATTAGAGTTTAAGCTGCCTTTCCATTTCGTTTACATCTATTGTAAGTATTTTTGATATACCCTTTTCCTGCATCGTAACACCGTATAATACATCGGCTTCTTCCATAGTACCGCGACGGTGAGTAATTACAATAAACTGAGTTTTATCACTGAAGTCACGGAGTTTTGATGCAAACTTATCAACGTTTACATCATCAAGAGCCGCTTCAATTTCGTCTACCATACAGAAAGGAGTAGGACGTATTTTAAGTATAGCAAAATAGAGAGCTATAGCAGTAAATGACTGTTCGCCACCTGACAGAGAAACTATATTTTTGATAATCTTTCCGGGAGGTGCAACGCGGATATCAATACCACAGTTAAGAACGTCTTCGGGGTCAAGAAGAATAAGTTCTGCTTTACCGCCTCCGAACATTTCTGCAAATATTTTGCCGAATTCCTGATTAAGAAGAGTAAACTTCTCGTTGAAAATAGAAGTCATCTGCCATAAAAGTTCTTTTATTATTTTTTCGAGTTCAGCTTTTGATTTCTTAAGGTCGTTCATCTGAGCATCAAGGAAATCAAAACGTTCTTTTACGGTTTCATATTCTTCTATAGCTTCAACGTTGACGTTACCGAGGGCGCGAATAGAGTTTTTAAGTTCCGATACGCGTTTTTTTGCATCCGCCATATTTTCAACAGGCGACGCAATTTTATGAGCTTCCGTTACGGTAAGTTCATATTCCATCAGATGATCAACTATTCTGTCTGTCTGTTCAGACACGTTCATAAGTTTGTTTTCAAAACGTGTAACCTCTTGCAAAAGATGTTCTTTTGTATTAAGACTGTCACGCTGTCTTGCTCTGAAAGCTGTCTGTTCCGCCTCAGAACTGTTACGTTTTTCAATGAGCTCCGCTATTCTCTGTTTGCCTTCGTTCTGAGAGTTTTCAAGTTCTGCCGCCTGAGCCGAAAGTTCGGCAATTCCCTGCTCATTCTGCTCAATATTGGCAAGCGACAAGGCTATTCTGTTTTCTTTATCTTTATTTTCTCCTGCAACGGAAGCAAGTTGAAGTTCAAGCTGTTCAATTACCGATCTGTCTGTTTCTATATCCTTAAGTATACCCATCTTAGACATATCGTTGTCAGCAATCTGAGTTTTTATCTGTTCTATTTTTGCATTGTCTTCATCGGTTTTACCCTCAAGAGACAAAAGAACGTCATCAGTTTTATGAATTTGCTCATCAAGCACAGCAATTTTCTCGTCAAACTGATTCACTTTCAGCTGAAGCGATTCAACTTCTGCATTGATAAGTTCAAGTTCTTTACTGCAACCGTCCATAAGCTGCGCAAAAGAATCAACAACTACCTGTTTACTGTCTTTCATATCCGATACGCGATGGAGTTCTTCTTCGCACACGCGGATTTCAGCTAAAACACCGTCAAGACGGGCTGAAAGTTCGTTCTTTTCAGATTCCGATTTTGCAAAAGTTTCGTTTATCTGGTCAAGTTTCTCATTTTGTTCGCCAAGAAGTTTCTCAAGACGTTCAATTTCAAGACTTCTTGAAAGGAGTCCTGCGCTTTTTGCAGTCGAACCGCCTGTCATCGAACCGCCGGGATTTACCACCTGACCGTCAAGCGTAACTGTTTTATATCTTGCTTTCATATTTCTCGAAACATTTATTGCATCGTCGATAGTTTCACAGACAATAGTTCTGCCGAGAAGGAAGGTTATTGCTTTTTCACTGTCTTTATCCGCCGTTTCAACGAGTTCATTGGCAAGACCTATAATACCGGAGCCTGAAAGTTCATCTTTATTACAGGGTTTTGGAACAATTTCAGAAAGGGGCAAAAACGTTGCTCTTCCTGCTCTGCTGTTTTTAAGAAGCATCATTGCATTTTTAGCAGTTTTTGCATCTTTTGTAACAATATCCTGAATCGCATTACCGAGAGCAGTTTCAACTGCTATTATGTATTTTTTATCTACACGAATAAGCTGTGAAACGGTACCCAAAACTCCCGAAAGAGTTCCTCTACGGCTGTTTTCAAGAACAGTTTTAACGCTTCCTGCAAATCCTTCAAGATGTTTTTCCATATCAGAAAGAATTTTAAGGTTTTGTTCTGTTACCTGTTTTTCAGAAAGGGTTTTATCTCTGAGAACTTTTTGTTCTTCAAAACGTTTTTGTTTTACTTCGAGCATCTTTCTGAAACCGGAAGCCGAATTTTCAAGCTGAGTTTTACTCTCTTGTTTTTCAGAGTATTCTTTTTCAAGAGAAGATATTTCTCCCAAAGCTTCGTCGTACGACTGTTTTCTCAATTCATACTCTGCTTCAAGTTCGGTTTTTCTTGAAAGTTTGGAAGTTATAGACGCGCTTTGTGATATTTTCTGAATATTGATAGCATTTTTCTCTTCGGATAATTCAAACTTACGCTGTCTTATATCCGCAATTTCACGGCGCACGTCATCTCCGCTTTTGCTTATATTTTCAACTTCAAGATAAAGCTCACCTGTTGATTTTTCAAGGTTGCTTATCTTATCTGTTTTTTCATTTATGGCATTTGTACGCTCATCAATATTTTTCTGAATCTCTTCAGCCTTTATTGCGGCAGATTCAATTTCCTGAGTGATTTTTTCAATATTTTCACGTTCAAAGCGTATGCCTGTTTCCAAAACTGCCATACGTGAAGATATATCACTCATTTTTTCTTCAAATCCTGTGAGCGCCGCTCTGCGTTGTTCTATCTCGATATTGATATTTTTGTTGTTTTCAAAAATATCGTTTATTTCTTTTTCAAGGTTATCTATCTCAACTGTTATATCTTCCAGTGAACCTTTTGCTATATTATATTTTTCTTCAAATTCACGGGCGCTGTTTTTAATTTTTTCAATTTCAGCTATCCAGAGAGAAATCTCAAGGTTCTTTTTCTCATCATACATAACAAGGAATTTTTTCGCCTTATTACTCTGAGATTCAAGAGACGGAAGACGCTCGGCAAGTTCGTTTACGATATCACCCAGACGCATCAGGTTTTCTTCTGTTGCATCAAGTTTACGCTGAGCTTCGTTTTTACGGTATCTGTATTTTGAAATACCTGCAACTTCTTCTATTATCTGACGTCTGTCTTCACTTTTAGGTGAGAGTATTTCAGCTATCTTACCCTGTCCGATAATAGAATATCCGTCACGTCCGATACCCGTATCCATAAACAGTTCGTGAATATCACGAAGTCTTGTCTGTGTTTTATTAATGAAATATTCACTTTCACCGCTTCTGTAGTAGCGTCTTGTAACGGTTACTTCGGAATAGTCTATATTAAGTTCTTTATCACTGTTATCAATTGTAAGGCTTACCTCTGCAAAACCCTGAGGACGACGCTGAGTGGTACCCGAAAAAATTACGTCTTCCATTTTGGAACTACGCAACGTTTTATTGGACTGTTCACCCAAAACCCAGCGTATAGCATCAGATACGTTACTCTTACCTGAGCCGTTAGGTCCAACTATTGCAGTTATACCGCTTCCAAACTCGATTTTGATTTTATCCGGAAACGATTTAAATCCCTGCAGTTCAAGACTCTTTAAAATCAAATAAATTCACATCCTAATAGTTAATTATATAATTATATATTAATTACTCTTTATTTTCAAGTGAGTTTTCAATATAAGCTTTAATAAGCGATATGCAGGCCTCTATATCAGATTTTGATGCCATTTCCGAAACGGAATGCACGTTTCTTACAGGAACGCTGATTCCGCCTACAAGTGCGCCTCTGCCCACCTTCTGAACTGCACCTATATCCGTTCCTCCCGCAACAAGCACGTCAAGCTGATAAGGAATTTCTTTTTCTTTGGCTATATTTTCAAGCTCATCTATTATTTCTCTTGAACAAATAGCAGAAGCGTCACGGACTTTTATTGCAGCGCCGCCGTGAAGTTTACAGCCATACTGTTTACTTTCAGGAGTATCTGCCGAAACTGTCACATCCACAGCAATTGCAATATCAGGATTAATATCAAAGCCTGATACTGTTGCGCCACGAAGACCGACTTCTTCCTGAGACGTAAACACAAAGTACACCTCTGCATCTGTTTTGGGCATATTTTTAGCAACTTCCATAAGAATATAGCAGCCTATTCTGTCATCAAGAGCTTTTGAGACAACAACTTTTTCATTTTCAAAGCTATCAGCATCAAATCTTGCGCTCATACCGATATCAATAAGCTTCAAAGCATCATCTCTGTCTTTTGCGCCTATATCAACAAAGCAATTGGCAAATTTAATTTCCTTTTTGTTCTCACATACGAAAACTCCGCGCACACCGTTTTCAAAAGTAACGTGACAATTAAGAAAATCAGCAGGTGATACGCCTCCAACTGCGCTTACACGCACAAAACCGTTTTCGTCTATAAAAGTTGCAACTATACCTATCTCGTCGGTATGAGCCATAAACATAATACGTTTGCCCATTCCGCGTTTTACTGCTACGAGATTACCCAGCACATCGGTATATATTTTATCCGCATAAGGAGTAAGTTCATTTTTTATATATTCCGCAACGTTTTTTTCATTTCCGGAAACACCGTTTATTGAAACTAATTTTTCGAGTTTTTCAAACATAACAATCTCCTACATATTCTGCATTTTATCCAAAACAGCGACAATAAGTTTTTCTGTCTGTTCAATATCGTCAAGCGATGCAACTCCCATAGGCGTATGCAAATACCGCACGGCAACGCTTATTGCAATTGCTGAGCAACCTGCACCCGCTTTCTGGATTCTTCCTGAATCGTTTCCGCCTGCTACCGCCTGTTTCATCTGATATTTTATGTCATTTTCCTGCGCCGCACTGATTGCAAGTTTTATGAAATCTTTATCGTAAATAGCACATCCGTCCATAAAGGAAATAACAGGGCCATTACCGACTTTACATACTGTTGATTTAAATTTTCCGTCTGCTATATCCGCAGCAGTTGTACCCTCAACCACAATGGAAAAATCAGGTTTTATATCAAAAGCTGCACATCCTGCGCCTATACAGCCCACCTCTTCCATTGTGCTGAAAACAAACCAGGTATCAAAAGGAAGATCTTGTTTGATTATATTGGTAAGTATCTGGCATCCCACTCTGTCATCAAGAGCTTTTGCACGTACAAGACCTTCGCCGAATTCAGCATATTCAGAGCGGAAACCCACAACGTCTCCCACAGAAACATATTTTTCTGCATCCGCTTTATCTTTTGCGCCGATATCTATATACAGCTCGTCAACTTCTTTGATAGAGTCATCGGATTTTTTCAGAAGATGTGGTGCCATCTGGCCGATAATTCCGTAGTATTTCCCCTTACCTATCATAACTTGTTTGCCGTAAAGTGTACGTGGGTCAATACCACCGAGCGTTTCAAATTTTATATATCCGTCTTCTGTAATATCAACAATAATGAGGCCAACTTCATCCATATGAGCAGAAATCATTATAGTTGCAGGAGGTTCATATTTTCCTTTTTTGAAAGCGATTATATTACCAAGTTTATCCACTTCGGTTTTAGCATAAGGAGATATCTCATTAAGAATTGCACGTCTCACATCCCCTTCTCTGCCTGATGTCCCAAACAGTGAGGTATAGTAGCTTAAAAGTTTATTCATTAAAAGCACCTTCTCTCTGCCCGATATACGCCATTATAAGATGGCTGAGATTTTTCATATCTTCAAGCGAAACAACCTCACCTGCAGAATGCATATATCGGAGAGGAAGTGACAAAAGAGCAGTAGGAACACCTGAGCGGCAGGTTACTATATTGTCCGCATTGGTTCCTGTCCTGCCGGAAGAAACTTCTGTCTGATATGGTACGCCTCTTGTTTTGGCGGAAGTAATAAGGTTTTCAGTCATATGATTATCCAAAACAGGAGCAATAGATATTGCAGGTCCTTTGCCTATTTCTTTACCTTTTGCTTTAGATGTGTACGGTGACACAGCAAAAGTCGTATCAATAACTATAGCTTTATCGGGCATAATATCAAAAGCCGCGGTTTTCGCACCGTAACCACCGAATTCTTCGCCGGCAGAAAAGACCGCATAAACATCAAATCTGGGATTTACTTTAGAAAGAAGAGTCATAACGTTTACAAGCACAGAAACCGACGCTCTGTTATCAAAAGATTTTCCCATAACAAGATTATTTCTAAGGTCAGCGCAAGAGGAGCGCAAAGTTATATAATCACCCACTCTTACAAGCTCTTTTGCTTTCTGGGCGGAAAAACCGATATCTATAACCATTTCATCCATATTTATTTTTTTCTTTGTATCTGCATCTTTTAAAAGGTGGGGAGGCAATGATGCAACAATGCCGGTAAGATGTGTTTTTGAAAGCACAGTAACTGTAGATGCAGGTAAAATTCTTGAATCAATTCCTGTATGGTTTGCAAAGTGTATAAATCCGTTATCGTCAACCCCCGTAACTACGAGACTCACTTCGTCTGCATGAGCATCAATCATTATTCTGGGAGCACCTGGAATTTTAGAATGTTTTACCGCAATAAGATTACCTGTATTATCACGATAGCATTTATCCGCAAAAGGTTTAACAAGACGTTCAAGAGAAGCGAGAAGTTCTTCTCTGCCGCTTGGTGCAGTATCGCAGCACAGTTCAAATAGATAATTTTTTAATTTTTCCAAAATCTGCCTCCTATTTTAGAGCATTTACAACCGATATAAATCTGTCACCGCGAACTTCAAAGTTTTTAAATTTATCAAAACTTGCACAAGCAGGAGACAAAACAACACAGTCTCCTTCTTTCGCATATGCCGCCGCGGCACGAACAGCATCATCAAAATCATCAATTATAACTACAGGGAGTTCCTTTTCGTTATAGTCTTTGTTATTTTTCAAAGCAGTTTTAATTTTTTCTGCCGTATGTCCTGTAAGGAACAGCGCTTTAACTCTATCAGGCATTTCCTTTGCAAGAGTATCAAAAGGAAGTTGTTTATCGTATCCCCCTGCAATAAGTATCACTTTTTCTTCAAAAGAACGAAGAGTTGCTATTGTACGGGTTGGAGAAGAACCTATTGAATCATTATAGTATTTAACTCCATCCAGCTCTCTTACAAATTCTATTCTGTGTCTTACGCCTTTGAATCCTTTAGCAACTGCGCGTATATCGTCATCATTACAGAAATCTCTCACCGCTAAAATTGCCGCAAGATAGTTTTCTACGTTGTGATCTCCCCGAAGAACAATTTCATTTCTATCAAGTATTTTACGCATCTTACCATCTGTCACAACATAAAGAGCATCATCTTTATAGTATGCACCGTCTGTATCAGGTTTTTCGCCGAAAGCAAATTTAAGCAGTTTTCCGTTTGCATCAAAGCTATTTGTTATTTCATTGCAGAAGTTAACTACCAAAGTGTCATTTTCAGACTGATATTTAAAAATATTCTTTTTGGCATCAACGTATTCTTCCATTGATTTATGAACATCAAGATGGTTCGGAGAAAGATTTGTAACCACTGCAACATCGGGACTTTTTTTCATTGTATGAAGCTGAAAACTCGAAAGCTCTGCAACAACAATATCATCAGGTTTTATAGATTCAATTCTCGGTAAAAGGGGCATTCCTATATTTCCGCCAAGATGGACTGTATATCCATGTTTACAAAGCATTTCATATATAAGGCTTGTTGTGGTTGTTTTTCCATCAGAGCCTGTAACTGCAATAATCTTACACGGGCAGTATTCAAAAAACAGTTCCATTTCACTGACTATCTGTGCGCCGTTTTCTTCAGCCTTTAAAAGAGCAGGATTATCATATCTCATACCCGGTGTTTTTATGATAATGTCACCTGTCAGGTTATCGAGATAGTTTTCGCCGCATACAAGTTTTACGCCAAGGCTTTCAAGTACCGTAGCGCAGTCACCAAGACTGTTTTTATCGTTTTTATCGCAAGCGGTAACATCAGCTCCCGCTTTTGCAAGCATAGTAATTACAGGAGTATTTGAAATACCGATACCTATAGCTGTTATTTTCTTATTTTTAATTTCCGAAAGAAAGGTTTTAAAATCACTCATCTGATTTTCCTCCAATGGACATAGATATAGACATAATTATATTTATTATATTATATAATTAATAATTTATCAACAATTATGGAAAAGATTTGATTTTTTTTAACTGTCGTGTTACAATAATTTGCATAACGAGTAAATCAGGCAATCGCCGTACGTATGTATGGAGGAAAGTCCGAGCATCACAGAACAGGATAACGGATAACGTCCGCCGAGGGTGACCTCCGGGAAAGTGCAACAGAGATATACCGCCTTCTTTTGAAGGTAAGGGTGGAAAGGCGAGGTAAGAGCTCACCGGCTTTTATGGTAACATAGAAGTCCTGTAAACCCTATCCGATGCAACACCGACAGAAGCGATGGGCTGTTCGTCCGCTTGAGCTTCGAAGGGTGGCTTGAAAGGTATGGTAACATATTCTTCAGATAGATGATTGCCCACGACAGAACTCGGCTTATGATTTACTCGTTATACAAAATAAAAATAAATCCCGAACAGAAAAACTGTTCGGGATTTTTATTTTTTGAAATGGATTAATCTTCGTAGTCCGATTTATTTTTGAAGAAGTTAAAAAGTGATTTTGTAAGATCTTCTTCTGTATCAGCTTCTGTTTCTGCTTCTTCAACAGATGGTGTTGTAGGAACAAAAACTGCAGGTTCTACAGTTTTAACAGGTTCTGAAGAAATTACAGGTGATGAACCGATAACTGATTTTGCACCGTCAAATCCTGTTGCAATAACAGTAATTATCATTTCGTCATCAAGGTCGTTATTAAATGCAGCACCCCAGATAATATTTGCATCGGGATGAACTGATTCTGTGATTTTCTGAGCAGCAATATCAACTTCATCAAGGCCGATATCAGGTGAGCCTGTAATATTGATAATTACACCTGTAGCACCTTCTATTGTTGTTTCAAGAAGTGGGCTTGATATAGCCATCTGAGCTGCGATTTCTGCTTTATCTTTACCTGATGCGCGGCCAACACCCATATGAGCGTTTCCTGCATCTTTCATAACTTTATAAACGTCAGCAAAGTCAAGGTTTACAAGACCGGGAATAAGTATAAGATCAGAGATACTCTGAACACCCTGACGAAGAACGTCATCAGCTATCTGGAATGCATTGAGAAGAGTAATTCTTTCTGCAGATGCTTCCTTGAGTTTTTCGTTAGGAATAATGATAAGGCTGTCTACGCTTTCACGAAGCTTTGCAATACCTGCTTCAGCCACGCGCATTTTCTGTCTGCCTTCAAAGTTGAAAGGTTTTGTAACGATAGCAACTGTAAGTATACCAAGGTCTTTAGCTATCTTTGCAATTACAGGAGCAGAACCTGTTCCTGTACCGCCGCCCATACCTGCAGCAATAAATACCATATCTGTACCGCGAAGAAGTTCTTCGATTTCTTCACGACTTTCAAGAGCAGAGTCTTCACCTATTTTGGGATCTGAACCTGCGCCCTGTCCTTTTGTAAGTTTTGCGCCTATCTGAAGTTTTTTGTCTGCGCGTGAAATATCAACTACGGGACGGTCTGTGTTTACTGCAATAAACTCAACACCTTTTGTACCGCTTGCAATCATTCTGTTAACAGCGTTACAACCGCCGCCACCTGTACCGATTACTTTTATATTTACAACACCCTCGGTGCTTTCAGCAAGTTCAAAACCAGCCATTTTTAACTCTCCTTATATCTTTAAACTTTTTAGCGTATATATAATATATTAATTATACTATTCCACATATGTTTTTTCAAGGCTTTTTTTAAAAACTATTCATTTTCTTGCGAGTCTTCGGTATCTTCACTATTTTCGGAGGTATCTTCGTTATTTTCAGACTCTTTTTCAGCCTCGTTTTGTTCCTCTTCTTCAGTTTTTTCAACAACTGAGCGATAGTATGCTCTTTCGCCTGAAGACACGTCAATAACTGCCCGTTCGTTTGAACGGTTATCGTCTATTACGTATTTGACAAGTTCCAGTTTATTGTCGATATTTTCAACGGTGCCGACCAAAACTTCAAGTCTGTCAAGATACTCAAATTTAACTTCGTATGAGGAAGATACGTCTATACCCGTAACCGAAGCGTCTCCGATATATTCTTTAAGAGACTGAGTGAGTTTCATAAGTCTGTCACACACACCATTTGCATCAGTTAAAATTTCACCCACAACCGCCGAGTCTGTTTCAACCCCAACTATTAAAGGCAGTTTTTCGGGAGCAGTCTCTGTCTTTTCAAGAACTTTCAGATTTTCGTCAAGTATGCAATACTCTTTTCCTACCTGAGCCACCATATAAGGAGTACATTCTTTGATGATTATCTCAATTCCCACAGGCAGATGTCTGTCAATGGTTATTTCTGATGCATACGGCATCTGTTTATACATACCTTCAATAATTCTGAATTTATTCATCCTGAACAGATTCTGACCCTTTTCAAGACCCGAAATTTTTATAACAGCGCTATCACTGTAATAGCTATTTCCTGTTACCGCAATATCGTTTATATTAAAAAACACAGTCAAAGAAAGCATTGTAATAAGCAGGACAAAAAACACAGTAAGCATACTGTAAAAAGCGTATTTTCTTCTTTTTTTGCGTTTTTTCTTGCTGTTATAGTAACGTTTCAAAGCTTCGTTGTTAGTATCCATTTTACACATCCTATGTTTTTATTATATCAGCGCCCAGTGCGCAAAGTTTTTGTACAAAATCACTATAGCCACGTTCAATATAGCAAACGTTTCTGACCACAGATTTCCCCTCGGCGCAAAGAGCGGCGCACACAAGTGCGGCTCCCGAACGAAGATCACCCGCCGTAACGTCTGCGCCTTTAAGGGTTTCAACGCCGCAGATTGTTGCAACGTTTCCGTCAACTGAAATATCAGCGCCCATTTTAATAAACTCAGTTGCAACTCTGAGTCTGTCATCGAATATCTGCTCACATATATAGGCTTTGCCGTGACATTTAAGAAGCATAGCCATTACAACCGACTGCGCATCAGTCGGAAATCCGGGAAAGGGCTGCGTGGTTATACTTCCGGGAGATAGAATAAAATGTCCCGAGCGTTTAACAGTTATCCCGTTTTCACGACGGCATATAAAGCCGCCGCAATTGACAAGCACGTCGGTAACTGACGACATGTACGCAGGTTTAACTCCGCTGACGTTAATTTCCCCATCAGTCGCAATAGCCAAAGCCATAAAAGTTGCAGCTTCTATTCTGTCACCTATAATATTATAATTTATTCCTTTTAGTTTTTCAACACCTTGTATAACAATTATAGAGCTTCCTGCTCCCGAAATATTTCCACCCATTGCATTTATAAAATTACAAAGCTCAATTATTTCAGGTTCTCTTGCAGCATTACTGATACTCGTTATACCTTTTGTGAGAGTGGCAGCAAGTATAATATTTTCCGTCGCCCCAACACTTGGGATTCTTAAAAATATGTCCGTGCTATGCGGACTATTTTTACATTCAATAACGTACTCGTCACAATAAACGTCAACGCCCATTTTTTTAAATGCATCTATGTGCATATCAATAGGTCTGCTTCCAAGCTCACAACCGCCCTGAATACTTTGTTTTGCGCCTTTAAATCTTGCAAGTGCGGCGCCTAAAAAAAGTGATGACGATCTGAGTTTTTCTGTCAGTTCAATCGGTATATCCGCACAGACGGCTTTGGCAGCATCTACAGTAATCTGTCCGTTCTCAAAAGACACTACGCAACCGAATTTTTTCAAAATTTCAAGTGTATATGTAACGTCTGTTATTGAGGGACAATTATTTAAAGTTACCGTGCCCTCACTACACAAAAGACAGGCAGACAGCACAGGAAGAACTGCATTTTTTGCTCCGCTCACCTGCACTCTGCCCACAAGCGGCGCGCCGCCGCTGATAATATATTCAGGCATAATAAAACCCCCGATAAGAATATATTTTATCTTACGCTTATCGGAGGTTTTTGGTTACTTACTTTTTATTGCTTCAAATACTTTGTTATATATCACATCAGCGGCGCCGAGTTTTGCCATTTTTACAGCATTATCAGAAAGCTTTTTACAAAGCCCTGAATCGTTTTTAAGACCCAAAGCCATAGAATACAATTTATCTGACGTTGCGTCTTTTTCCTCAAGAATCATTGCCGCGCCTCTGTTTACAAGAGACATAGCATTATGATACTGATGGTTATGGGTAACGTTGGGCGACGGTATAAGAATTGCGGGTTTGCCAAGCGCCATTATTTCACCCAGAGTTATAGCTCCTGCTCGTGATATAACAAGATCACAAGCAGCAAGACGTTCGGGCATATCGTATATATATTCAAGAACGTCAGTATTTGTTTTTTTGCTTATATCAACACCGCATTTTTTCAGTTCATCAGGCATCCATTTATATCCGAAAGAACCTGTTGCGTGAGTATGTACAAAATCCTCTTTTCTGACGTTTTCAGATATAAAGTCTACAAACAGTTTATTGATCTGATAAGCACCCAGTGACCCTGCAAAAGAAAGCACATAAAAATCGTCTTTTTTTATACCGAGTTTTTGTCTGGCCTCTTCCCTGTTTATAAAAAGAAATTTTTCATTTAAAGGGTTGCCGGTCATAACTGTATTTTTAGCTTTGGAGAAGTATTTTTCCGAGCCCTCAAAGCTCAAAAATGCTATCTCGGCATATTTGGAAAGGAATTTACTTGTTATACCGGGATAAGCATTTTGCTCGTGTATAAAGCATTTTACTCCAAGCAGATGACCTGCATAAACCGCAGGACCGCTTACGTATCCGCCTGTTCCGATTACTGCATCTGCTTTGAATTCTTTGATTATACGTTTACAGTCAGATACTGATTTTACAAAATTATAAGTAGTTTTTATGTTTTCCAAAGAAAGACTTCGTTTTATACCGCTGACTTTGACAAATTCTATATCAAAACCTGCTCTTTTTACAAGTTTTTCTTCAAGAGAATCTTTGTTACCTATAAAAAGTATATTACAGTGTGGATTTTTTGATTTAAAACTCTGAGCGATAGCCAAAGCAGGATTTATATGACCTGCCGTACCTCCGCCTGCAAAAACAATATTCATAGCTATAAATTTATTCCTTTACACTTTATCCAGATACGAAAAACGCGAAACTGAAAGTACAACGCCTATTTCAAACATAAGAACGAGCAAACTGGTACCGCCGTAGCTAAAAAACGGAAGGCCAATACCTGTAGAGGGAATTGCATTTGTTACAACTGCTATATTAAGAATGGTCTGAACTGCAATTCTTGAAACAATGCCTATTACAAGCATTGAACCGAATTTGTCACGGGCATGGAAAGCTATGGTGAAACCTCTCCATATAAGCATTACAAAAAGCAAAATAATGAGAAGAGAACCTACAAAACCGAGTTCTTCGGCTGTTATTGAGAAAATATAGTCGTTATACGGTTCAGGAATATAAAGATGTTTCTGTCTTGACTGTCCAAGACCAAGTCCTAACAGACCGCCTGAGCCTATAGCGTATAAAGACTGTATAACCTGATATCCTTTGCCCTGCGGGTCAGAAAAGGGGTCAAGCCACATATTGATTCGGCTTTGCATATAAGGTGTGAATAAAATAAGTCCCCCAAGACCTGCCACACCTATTCCTATTGCCGCCGCAAAGTATTTAAGTGCAACACCGCCTACAAACATCATTATAACGCCGATAGCAAGAATAAGTATAGCACCCGAAAGATGAGTCTCAATAGCGACGAGAAAAACAACGCTGCCAAGCATACAAAGAAGCGGAAATACTCCTATCTGGAATTTACCCATATGTTTATAGTTGGCAGATATATAAGATGCAAAACTGACTATAATTGCAAACTTTCCTATTTCCGAGGGCTGAAACTGTATACCGAAATTAAGCCATCTTCTTGCGCCGTTTACTTTAACACCAATGCCCGGTATAAGAACAAGTATAAGAAGTATAACCGCCACACATAGAATCGGAAAAGCAAATTTTCTGAATCTGTGATAATCAAAAAAAGCAACCGCGAGCATCACAAATATACCGAAAATCGCAAAAAAGAGCTGACGTTTTATATAGTAATAGCTGTCACCCTTGGAATAATAAGCCGAAACATAGCTTGAAGACGCTACCATAACAAGACCTATTCCAAGAAGAACAAGCACTAAAATAAGAAACGGCATATCTATTTTGCCAAGAGCACCTGATTTTACAGAAACGGTTTTTTTAGGGGTATTCTTTTGTTTTTTTCTAAGTATTCCCATATGACCTCAAAATTTCAAATGTAATAAGCTGCCGCATAAATAACTCCCCAGAGGGCTGCTATACACGCAATCAGCGATATTATAGTAAACACAACTACTATCTTAACTTCACTCCATTTGCTCATTTCAAAATGATGATGAATAGGAGTCATTTTAAATATACGTTTACCGTGGGTGATTTTGAAATATCCAACCTGAAGTACAACAGAAAGTCCTTCAATAAGATATACTATGCCTCCGAGCAAAATAAAATACGGCATATCATAAGACATTGCAAGAGCTACAACAAGTCCGCCCAAAAACAGTGAACCGGTATCACCCATAAAAACTTTAGCGGGATGGAAGTTGAAAATAAGAAAAGCAAGTAGTCCGCCTACTGCCGACGATGCAAGTACGGCAAGACCTGTATTTGCTGAAAATACGCCTTTAAACACAAGAGCAACCACCACAAAAGAAATTGTATACGGAAGTGTTACGCTTGTTGCAAGTCCGTCAAGTCCGTCAGTTAGGTTAACCGAGTTTACAAAAAAGAACAAAAACGGAATCATTATTACAAAATAGAAATACGAAAGATGCAAACGGGTATTAAAAAACGGAATAAAAATATCGGTTGATATATACCCTGTCAGAAACATAGCTGCAATATAAAGTGTTATTGCTAAAATGAGCATAAGGGTTTTCTGACGCACAGTAAGACCCTGATTATGTTTTTTTACTATCTTGGTAAAGTCATCAATAAACCCTATAGTGCCGCATAGAATGATAAAAACAAGTCCGTAAAGCAAACGGTAATCACCTGAAAACAGGCTCGGCGCTCCTAAAATTGCCGTAATAACGATTATTGGAAATATAAACATTATACCGCCTGCGGTAGGTGTACCCTGTTTTGTTTTGTGCCACGAAGGACCTATTTCAAGTATACTCTGACCGAATTTGATTTTACGAAGCCAGGGTAAAATTATAGGAGACACTGCAAGAGACAAAACAAATGTCAGCGCAAGTGCCATCGTAATTTTAAATTCCATTTTTATATTCCCCCTTAAAGCTTTTCAAAAGACCTGCAAGATTCATACTGTTTGAGCCTTTGAAAAGGATGTTATCGCCTGTTTTAACGTTTTGTAAAATTACATTCAAAGCATCGTCGTTATTTTTGCAATGAACCGCTTTACATTTGCCCTTTAGCTCATCACAAAGGTATTTCATATAATCACCGATACACACCGCAAATGCTGTATCAATATCAACTATATCAGATGCAAGGGAGCGGTGAGCTTTTTCTGAAAAATCTCCAAGTTCAAGCATATCGGCAACCACTACGATTTTTCTGCCTTCAAAAGATTTCATAACATCCATCGAAGCTTTCATCGAAGCGGGCGATGCGTTATATGTATCATCAAAAATACGAAGACCTTCAAATTCATATATATTTTGACGGCTTCCGTCACCTTTGAAATTTTCAACTCCGACAATGAGTTTTTTAATATCGCATTCAAGTGCAACACCAACCGAAATTGCAGCAAGAGCGTTATATATATTATGTTCACCAAGAGCCGAAAGGCATACGGGATAGGTTTTATTTTCAAACAAAACATCAAATCTATTATCGACAACATTTATTGCACGTATATCACATTTTTCGTTTCTGATGCCGAAACGGATAGTTTTTTTATCTATTTGCACGTTACAAAGCATATCGTCATCCGCATTTATAACAGCAGTTCCGTTTTCGCAAAGATTATCTGTTATTTCAAGTTTGGCTTTAAGAATATTTTCTTTTGAACCTAAAATTTCTATATGAGATATACCTACGTTTGTTATAACTGCAACGTCGGGAGTTGCTATATCACACAGATATTTTATCTGACCAAGACCGCGCATTCCCATTTCAAGAACAACTGCATCGTGATTTTTATCGGTACCAAGCGCAGTAAGGGGCATACCCAGTTCATTATTTTTGTTTCCCTCACTGTAATGCACGTTCATACAACAGGAAAGAGCTGATGCAATATAGTTTTTTGTAGTTGTTTTGCCAACACTTCCCGTAACTGCAATGTGTTTGGAAGCAAGACTATCAAGATGGAGAGACGCAATATCGCCTACCGCTTTTATAACATCTTTCACAATAACGTAAGGATTTTTTGCATTTTGGACAGGTCTGTCGGTAATATATGCACAGCGAAAACTTTCATCAATGTTTGCAACAAAATCCATGCCGTCAACACGTTCGCCTTTTATTACTGCAAAAAGAAGTCCGTCTTTTACGGCGCGCGAGTCTGTCACAAGGTCTGTGACCGTCATATCACATCCTACAAGCTGTCCGCCTGTTTTATCTGCAATTTCTTTTAAAGTCAAATTCATTTTCCAAGCTCTTCCATTATTTCAAGGGTTATTTTGTGTTCATCAAAATCGGTTTTTTCAGTGCCGATTATCTGATAGGTTTCATGACCTTTACCGGCAAGTACAACCACGTCACCATCTTTTGCTTTTTTAACCGCAAATTTAATAGCTTCACGTCTGTTCTCTATAACAGTGAAAGGTGTTTTTCCGTTTTTTACGCCCGGTAAAATTTCTTCTATTATTGCCATTGGCTGTTCAGTACGAGGGTTATCCGACGTAACTACTACGTAATCAGAATATTTTGCTGCTATTTCACCCATTATAGGTCTTTTTGTTCTGTCCCTGTCTCCACCGCAACCAAAAACTGCAATTACATCGCCTTTGGCGTATTCTTTTACCGAAGACAAAATATTTTCAAGACCGTCAGGTGTATGAGCGTAGTCTATCATAACAGTATAAGGCCTGTCACCGCTGATTACCTGAGCTCTGCCGCATACTCCTTCTATCTCACAAAGAAGCGGTACAAGCTGACCGAATTCAAAGCCGAGTGCACATACCGATCCTATTGCCGCAAGAACGTTATATACTGTAAATCCACCAGGCGTCGGTACCTTTACCTTTGCAATACCGCCCTTTGTTACTGCAAGGAATCTTACCCCCGATGAAGTTAGTTTGATTTCCTTTGCAACAAAATCAGCAGAATTGTATATTGACGAATAAGTATATTTTTCACAGGTTATATCAGCAAGATATTCTTTTCCTGTTTCATCATCAATGTTTATAACAGCGGTTTTACAAAGCTCAAACAGTTTACGTTTTGCCGCTTTATAGTTTTCCATTGTGCCGTGGTAATCAAGGTGGTCCTGAGTAAGATTTGTAAATGCTGCAACTTCAAAATCTATTCCGTATACTCTTTGCTGAACAATTGAATGAGAAGAAACTTCCATTATTACGTATTCTACGTTTTGCTCTGCCATACGACCGAGAAGTTCAAAAAGAGTATAGGGTTCGGGGGTTGTAACGGAAGATTCAATCACAGTATCCCCTATCATATTTGATACTGTACCGATAAGTCCTGTTTTTTTACCCAATTTGTCAAGTATCGATTTGACATAAAAAGCAGAAGAAGTTTTTCCGTTAGTACCTGTTATTCCCAGAAATTTCATTTTACGCTGAGGATTGTCAAACCAAGCAGCAGACAAAACTGACATCGCAATTCTTGTGTCTTCAACGATAACATGGGGCAAACTACTGTCTGTCATATGCTCTGCAACTATAACCGCAGCACCATTCTGTTCTGCCGAAAGAGCGTACTTATGACCATCAAAGTTTACACCGCTAAGGCATATAAACATACAGTTTTGAGAAACTTTTCTTGAATCGTAACATATTGCAGAAATATCAAAATCAGTTTCCGGTTTAGATTTTATATTAAGCTGTGAAATTAGTTTGGAAAGCTTCATTGTTTTCTCCGTTAATTAGATACGTCGTCATAGTTTTTATAATAAGCTGTTATTACCGTTCCTGCTTCTACCATAGTTCCCGCTTCCGGTTGTTGCGAGAAAACAAGAGCAGAATTCTTAGTACTTTCATTGCCTACTGCACGGAAATTAAGTCCGTAGTTATTAATCATTTTAGATGCACCTGCAACGCTCATTTTTGTTATATCAGGCACAGTAACTGTTTTCGAGGGTTCTTTACCGTTCGTATAAAGAACAACCGTTCCTGTTCTTGGAATAGAAGTACCGCTTTTTGGAATCTGATAATCAACAGTACCCTCTCCACCGATAATTTTATATGAAAGACCTTTTTCCTTTATCATTTTAACAGCTTCTTCACTGTCAAGACCGCCTACTGACGGAACAGAAGTATCAAGGCTTTCAAGTTCTTCCTGTGTATATTCAGGTGTGATTTCAAGATAAGGAAGCACTTCTCCCAGTATATCACCTGCAACAGGCGCCGCAGTAAGACCGCCGAAATATTCATAACCGTTAGGTTCGTCAAGCATAACAAGGATAGCAACCTGAGGATCTTCTGCAGGTGCAAAACCTATAAAAGAAGCTATATATTCTTCTTCACCTGTGGAACTTTCGCTTTCGAGTTTCTCGGAAGTACCTGTTTTGCCGGCAACACGATATCCTTTAACATAAGCGTTCTTACCCGAACCTATACTTACAACGTCTTCTAAAAGCTCACAGAGTTCTTTTGACGTCTGCTTTGAAACAACCTGTCTTTTAACACCGCTGTCAACAGATTTTACAAGTACAGATTTACCATTTTCATCTGTTGATTTTATATCTTTAACGACATGCGGAGTTACAAGATAACCACCGTTTGCAACAGCAGCAACTGCAGTAATCATCTGAATTGGAGTTACTTTAAAACGCTGACCGAATGATGCAGTTGCAAGTTCAACTTCATTAAAGTTAACATCGCTATGGAAAATACCTGTTGCCTCACCTGCGAGGTCAACACCTGTTTTTTCCATAAGACCGAAATTTTTGAAATATTCTCTGAAAGGTTTAACCTCTACTTTCTCTGCAATAGTCATAAAAGCAGGGTTACAGGAGTTCTGTATGGCCTGAGCAAAGCTCTGTGAACCATGACCGCCGTGTTTCCAGCATCTGATAGAATAGTTTGCAACCTGTTTATAACCGGGACAATAGAACGAATCATTGACACTTACTTTATTTTCTTCAATAGCCATTGCCGCAGTAAGTATTTTAAATGTAGAACCGGGTTCGTAAGTATCAACTATAAGCTTATTTCTTCTCATTGTGTTAATAAGCTCGTTCTTTTTATCCGTAACAGACTGTGACTGTTCGGTCTGATTATTTTTATCTGTTGAAGTTTCAGTCTGTTCTGATTTATCCTCTTCTTTTCCCTCTTCATTTTCGGTTTTGGCAGTTTCACCGCCATTAATAAAGATATCAAGTTCTTTGGCCAAAAGAGCATCGGTAATTTCCTGATAATTATTAAGGTCATAATCAGGTTTTGACGTCATTCCTAAAATTTCGCCTGTATTGACGTCCATTATTATACCCGCAGCACCATCAAGACATTTATTATCTTCACGCGCCTGTTCTATATATTTTTCAAGGTAATACTGAATATTTACATCTATAGTGAGCGCAACGTTACTTCCGTCCTCTGCCGGAACATAGGTTTCATATTCAACAGGAAGTTCACTGCCTGCGTTATTTTTTGCAGTTATAAGTTTACCATTTGTACCCTGCAGGTAAGTGTTGTACATAAGTTCAACGCCATCAAGCCCTGTATTATCGGTACCTACAAAGCCTATTATGTGAGATGCAAGGTTATTATACGGATAATACCTTTTTGTATCATCAATAAGATGTATGCAACTGACGTCGCTTTCTGAGATATACTCACGGACTTTTTCAACAAGATCCGCTTCAACTTTACGTTTTATTATTTCATAATAGTTATTTTTCTTTGTTTTTTCGTATATTCTGTCATAATCAACATCTAATATTTCTGACAGATTCTTTGCTATATCTTTCCCCTCTTCATCATCTTTTACATTTTTAGGAGATATGTAGACAGTTTTTACTGTATTTGAAACAGCAAGTTCAACACCGTTTCTGTCGGTTATTGTACCTCTGTTAGCATTTATAGTTGTATCAAGTGTTTGCTGTGAAATAGCTTTTGCCTGATAGAAATCAAAACTAATTATCTGATAATAAACAAGAAAGCCTATAAGAATTGCACACGCCAAAATCAGCAGTGCAAGAACAACCAAGGCTCTGTTTATCATTTTTTTAGTAGGAGTTTTAGCCAATTTACAGTTTCCTTCCTTATGAATAATCTTTAAATACGAATAAGAGCGGGTAAGTCATATAAAAGTACCTCCCGCTCTTAATAATATTTATTACGCTTTAATTCAAATATTCCAAAAGAATGTTAAAGCTTGCAACTATACCGTCAAAAAAGTTGTTATCTTTTTCTTCTGTGATTATTTCTACACTGTCAGAACCGGCAAGGTTTACAGTATGTATCTGGAAAGATTCCAGTTTTACCATTCCGAGTTGTTCTGTCGCTATCTGTTCGATATTACCTAAAGAATTTTTACGGTCTATCTGAAGCGCAAGTACAGAGTTTTCACTGCTAAGTGTTTCAAGCTCTTTATTCTTTTTACTTGCCTGAAGTGAAAGTTCGTTGAGAGATATATAGCCATTAAGCACAAACACTGCAAGTATTGCACAAGCAATTGATGCGCACACTGTAAAGGGAGAAAAATATTTCTTTTTTGTTTTATTTGTTTTTTTCATCCTAATCTCCAATTTGAAGGTGTCCCCCACCCTCTATATTTTTTCTGCCGCTCTGAGTTTTGCCGGTTTTGAGCGAAGATTGTTTTCGAGTTCCTCTTTTCCTGCCACAACAGGTTTTTTGTTTAAAAGTTTTATTTTCTCGGCGCGGTTACATACACACACCGGAATATTTTTATTACACGTACATCCCGTAGAAAGATCACGAAATACGTTTTTAACTATTCTGTCTTCAAGTGAATGAAACGTCATTATCGCTATTCTTCCTGACGGTTTAAGGCAATCAACCGCATCCCTGACAGCGTTTTCAAGTATACGGAGTTCTCCGTTTACTTCTATACGAAGTGCCTGATACGTTCTTTTTGAAGGGTGTTTCTCTCCGTATCTTTCTGAGGGAGGAAATGCTCTTTTTATTATCTCATTTAACTGATATGTGGTTTCTATCGGTTCTTTTTCTCTCGCTCTTACGATTTCCGACGCGATTTTACCTGCATATCTTTCTTCGCCGTAATCAAATATTATTTTTGAAAGTTCTTTTTGCGAATAATTATTAACAACGTCTCTTGCCGTGATAGAATCATCTTTTGACATTCTCATATCAAGAGGAGCATCAAATCTGTATGTAAATCCTCTTTCGGCATTGTCAAGCTGATAACTTGATACGCCTAAATCAAAAATAATGCCATCGACATTCGGAATTTCAAGATTTCTGAGAACTCTTTTTATATTTGAAAAATTATCGTTTACAAGAATTACATTTTCCGAATATTTTTCAAGTCTTTTCGTTGCCGCGGCAATTGCTTCTTTGTCACGGTCAATTCCTATAAGAGTTCCGTTTTTAAGTTTCTGAGCAATCAGAAGACTGTGTCCGCCTCCGCCGAGTGTACAATCAACATACACACCGTCAGGATTAACATTCAGAGCTTCCATACATTCTGACTGCATCACACTAAAATGTCTGAATTCCATTTTATATCATCAGTTGGTCCATACTGGACACGATATTTTCACTTTCAAATTCTTTCTGTGAAGCTTCCCAACGTTCAGGTGTCCATATTTCCACCATATCACCGTTACCAACAAGCACAACTTCATTTTCAACGCCGATTTTTTCACGAAGCTGTTGGGGAATCTGCATTCTTCCCTGCTTGTCCGTTCCTACCTCGTGCATATTTCCCAGAAAGAATCTTTTTATCCATCTGACCTGTGAAACAGGAGCGTTTGCAAAACGTGCCTGAAATTTTTCCCACTGTGCAAATGACATCACCATAAGCGTGTCATCAAAACCTGCAGTGATAATAAATTCAAGTCCGAGTTCTTTTTTGAATTTAACAGGCATTACTACTCTGCCTTTATCATCAACACTGTGGTTATATGTTCCGCCAAGCACTGTTTTTACCTCCCCTTTCACAAATTAAGTGTCAATCCAAAATTCCACCACTTTGTCTCCACTTTGAATCCACTTGGATTTATTATAAAGGTTTTTAACCTCTTTGTCAACGGTTTTACACTATTTTTTAAATTAATTTTTCGGTAAAAAAAGACACAAAAAAACACGGCCGAAAAGCCGTGTTTTTTTGTGTCTTTTTTCAAGATGTTTCTATTAATAGAGAGTGCATATTTCACGTATATGATTTTTGAATTCCGAAACTACTGATTCAGGAGAGGTTATATGTATACTTTTTCCAAAGCCCGAAACCCACGCGAAAAATTGAGGACTTATCACAACGTCAACAGTGGTACTGAAGCTGTTTTTATCAGGAATTGTCATAATATCCTTGCCAAATCTGTCAAACACAGCACCCACTATCGAATTATCGCATTTCAAAGTGACCTTTTCCCGTCTGCCACCATACATACCGAAAAGAGATTTTGAATAAACCGCAGCATCAAAATTCTCTGCCACTTCTCTTTTTTCGTCAAGGCAAACAATACCCTGCATTTTATCTACTCTATAGTGTTTGATGACGCCGTTTTCAAGCGCTACAAGATAATAATTTTCATCATCCCAACAAAGAGCGCATGGGCTGACTATGTAATTTTCTCCGTCACGTCTGAGTCTTTTTTCTCCCGACGGAACCCACTCAAAATACTTGAAAGCTATCTTTTTACCGTCAGCTATTGCTTCATTTACAGCATCCACGTTATAGTAAATCGTCTCATTCATAGTCTTTATACGATTTGTTACAAAAACCTGAGAGTGCAGATTTTTAGCCAGTCTTTTACTTGTCAGATTTTCGATTTTTTTAATCAATTGATCGCTTTTTCTATGGGTGATAAACTTAGAGGCAGATACCGCGTCAACAAGAAGTTTAAGTTCAGGCAGTTCAAAATCTCTCGATACAAGACAATATTCGGTTACTTTTCCGTTTTTGAAGCATTCAATATCAGCCCCGTAAATCTCTCTGAGCAGAAATATATCGTTATATATCGACTTACGCTCACAGGTTATACCGAAATCGGAAAGTCTGGAAATAATCTGCTGCATAGTGATACCTTTTTCGGCATCAGTATATGTTTTTAGAATATCAAGAAGATATAAAATTTTCAGTTTTTGGTTTTCACTTTTAGCCATTTTTAAAATCCTAACAGTAAATTTTAAGCGCTTGTTTTTTCATTTCGAGAGTTATAGGAAAATCAGGTCCCTTCTCACCGTCAACAGTTGTTGTAATTGCATCATCACAGGTGATTTTACACTTTGATGTTCTGATACGGACAACATTTTTATCTTTGAATTCTGAGCCGCTTACAAAACGGAGCAAAGTGTCTGTAATTTCAAGAGGTTTAGCGTCTTTGAATATAAGAATATCCATTTCCCCGTCCTGCATTTTTGCTTCTTTAATAACATTGGAAAACCCCGATATATCAGTGCCGTTCTGAACAAGAAAAATAAGTGCCTGTTCGTGATAAGTTTCGTCATCCGTTTCAACTGTAATATTAAAAGGTTTTATGTTAGCAAGTTCACCGATGCCTGTCATATAGTATGCAAGCGGACCGAACATTTTCTTTAGATTCTGGTCGGTTGTATAAGAAGCAGTAACAAGGACTCCCCCTGCAAGTTCATTAACAAAAACCTGTTTTCCGCCGTTGATTATACCTATATCGGTTTTCTCGATTTTGCCCTGAGCTATAAGTCTTGCACAAAGTAAAATATCAGATGGCATACCGAGAGAACGGGAAAAATCGTTACAGGTTCCCGTAGGTATAACACCTATAGGAATGTCAATATTTGCGTCTGTAAGTGTTTTAGCCACAGTATTTATACTACCGTCTCCGCCACAGACAACAATGCCGTCAAAATTTCCTTCTTTTATGACGGTTTCTATAGTGTAAGGAGCATCACCTATACGGTAAAGTGTGGTTATTTTTCCTGCTGATGAAAATATTTCCACAATTTTATCAAGATGGTTTACAACGCTTTTTTTACCCGAGTTAGGATTATAAATCAACAATATTTTTTCCATTTATTTTCTCCTTTGAATAAGTGAGCCGCCTGGCTGTAATTTTTCGCCGTCAAAGCCAAAACTCACAAGAGTCTCTCCTGCACCGACAGATAAACACGAATCGGAGTTGTTTACAGTTATTTCAAGGTTTCCTCTTGCATAGCAAACAACACCGTCACCATGTTTTATAAACTGAATAGGTTTTGCAAATTCAGATTTGTTGTTTTTTCTCAGATTTCCAAGTGTTTTGTGAAGCGAAACAAGACGCATATTTTCTCTGCCCCAAGGATACGTACCTCTGCACGACGGGTCACCGAAACCTTGCATACCCGCCTCATCGCCGTAGTATATGCAAGGAATTCCGGGCAGAGTAAACTGAATAACTGCCGCCATTTCAAAACGTTTCAAACCTATTTCAAGTTGCTCATCAGTAAGTTTTGCATCCGCCTGACATTTTCGCTCAGGCATAGAAACTGCGCCTAATCTGCAAAGTGCTCTTGCAGTATCGTGGGTTGACATCATATTCATAAGACAATCAACAGAATCTGCAGGATAATCACTGATGATTTGCATTATACTGTTATAAAAATTCTCTGCATTTGCGTTTATAACATAATCGGTTATAGCATTTAAAAACGGATAGTTCATAACGGTATCACACTGAGCGCCAAGTAGAAATTCTCTCTGCGCTCCGTAGCTATGTTTTGTAACCGCATTTTCCCATACTTCACCTATAATCAGAGCATCGGAATTTTCTGTTTTAACAGCTTTTCTGACAGCTTCCAAAAATTCATCAGGAAGCTCATCTGCAACGTCAAGACGCCATCCCGAAGCACCCATTCTGAGCCAATGACGAAGCACTCCGTTTTCTCCCGTTATATATTCCATATATGAAGGGTTGGTTTCTTTTACGTTAGGAAGAGTATCAAACCCCCACCAACATTCATATTTATCGGGATATTCTTTAAAATCATACCAATCATAATAAGGTGATTCTTTACTGTTATATGCCCCAATCGAATCGAAATTGTTATATTTGTTAAAATATATACTATCATCACCGGTATGAGAAAAAACGCCATCAAGAATAATTTTTATATCATATTCTTTTGCTTTTTCGCATAATTCTTTAAAATGTACTACATTCCCGAGATATGGGTCAATATTCATATAATCTGACGTTGAATATCTGTGGTTTTCAGAACTTTCAAATATAGGATTAAGATAAATATGAGTCACCCCAAGAGAGCTTATATAGTCAAGTTTTTGTTCTATTCCTTTAAGGTTTCCCATAAAGAAATCGTTACATTTAAAGCCTTGATAATCATAAAAACAATAAGGTCTCTCGTCCCAATTTTCATGCACAATACGTTTATTTTTTGAAACGCCAGTTTGTATATCCGCCCTGAAAAATCTATCGGGAAATATCTGATACATCACAGCTCCCTCAAGGTTTTCCGATGTATGAAAATTCTTATCATAGACTGCAAGATTCCACTCAGAAAGCCAGTCTCCGATTTTTGCGCTATGACCGTCAACCGTACCGACAAAATACATATTACCTTTTGTGCACACAAGTTCAAAGCGGTATTTATATATTCCTTTTTCACAAAGAACAATATCACCCTCAAAACGCTCTGTTCCGTCTTTTTTATAAAGAGGAAATGACAAAGATTCATCTTTATCATTTCTTATAACAGCATTTACTTTTTCTATATCCAATGACGGATCAACTTCAACGGAAAAAAACAGTTTTTCTTCGCAGCGCACAGCTCCTAAGGGAGATTTGTGGCTTATGTCATAACAGTCGAATTTTATCATTTTACCTCTTTGCTTTAAATTTTTACCAAAATGTGAATAAATAATCGTTGCCAAATGTCTTTATATTTAGTATAATAGATTTTAATAAAGTTGTAAACAAATAAATTATTAAATAAATATTTTTGGAGGGTGCATATGTTTAAAAAAAACAAAGAATTAATCGCTATGCTTCTTGCGGGCGGTCAAGGCTCTCGTCTTTATGTTCTGACGAAAAACACAGCAAAACCTGCTATTCCCTTCGGCGGTAAATACCGTATTATTGATTTTCCGCTTTCAAACTGCATCAACTCAGGAATTGATACTGTCGGTGTACTCACCCAGTATCAGCCACTGGAACTCAACAGTTATATAGGAAACGGTACTCCATGGGATCTCAACCGCATGAACGGGGGTGTACATATTCTGCCACCCTATGCCAAAGCTGACAGCAGTGAATGGTACAACGGTACTGCCAATGCAGTTTACCAGAACATACCGTTTATCGAAAAATATGATCCGGAATATGTTCTTATACTTTCAGGTGACCATATCTATAAAATGGATTATTCAAAAATGCTTGATTTCCACAAAAAACACGGCGCCGCCTGTACTGTAGCTGCTCTTCCGGTTCCTATCGAGGAGGCTTCACGTTTCGGTATTATGAACACCGACGAAAACGGTCAGATATATGAATTTGAAGAAAAACCCGCTCACCCAAAATGCAACAATGCATCTATGGGTATATACATTTTTACTTGGAAAAAGCTTCGTGAGTATCTTATAGCTGACGAGCAAAACGATGACAGTAAAAACGATTTCGGCGCCAACATTCTCCCTACTATGATAGAAGCAGGCGAAAAAATGATGGCATATACCTTTGACGGTTACTGGAAAGACGTAGGTACTATCGACAGTTTCTGGGAAGCTAATATGGATCTTCTTAATCCGAGAATTCCTCTTAATATGTCGGACCCTGACTGGAAAATCTATTCAAGATTTGAAGCAATGATACCTCAGTATATAGGAGATAAAGCTGAAATCATAGAAAGTATGGTTACAGAAAACTGTGACATAAACGGAAAACTCTGGTATTCGGTGCTCTTTTCAGGAGTTTCGGTTGGCGAAGGCTCCAAGCTTAATTCCAGCGTTGTAATGTCAAACACAAAAATCGGTAAAAACGTAGATATAAAATACGCTATTATAGCTGACGACGTAATTATCGAAGATGGTGCCGTCATAGGCAATTCACCCGAACACTACACAAACCCTGACGAATGGGGCATCGCTGTTATAGGTAAAGGCGCTGTAGTAAAGGCAGGTCAGGTGGTAAAAGCCAAAGAAATGATAGAACCGTATAGCGGAAGATAGGAGTGGATAAACTATGAATATGTTTTCAAGCATTATTTTTGCGGACTCATACAAAGAAAAAATCAACGAACTCGCTGACAAAAGAACCTTATCTTCCATACCTTTCGGTGGAAGATTCAGACTTATTGATTTTATTCTTTCGTCACTTGTAAATGCAGGTGTTTCAAACGTAGCAATTATACCCAAGAAAAATTACGCTTCTCTTACCGACCATTTAGGCGGCGGTAAATACTGGGATCTTGATCACAGAAATTCAGGTCTCAAAATTCTCTCTCCATTTTTCAGATCGGATAATAGCAGCGAAGTTTTTCAGGCAAGAGGCAAAATGGATGCCCTACGTTCAGTTCAGCCGTATTTCCGTTCTATAAAAGAAGAATATATTGTTATTGCTAACGGAAATGTTGTTGCAAACTTCGATTTTGAAAATGCTTTCAGACAACATCTCGAAACCGGAGCTGACATAACCATAGTTTATGCAAATACCGAGGCAAATTCAACTAAAAATCTCGAACTTGCAATCAACGGTCAAAACAGAGTAACAGATATAGTTTACAGTGAAGGAAAAAGCGATAAGAAAAATATTTCTCTTAACGTGTACATTCTTAAAAAAGAACTTCTTATGGAGCTTATCAAATATGCAGATGCCCACGATTTATACAGTTTTGATAAATATGCCCTCATAAACAATACAGAAAATCTTAAAATTATGGGTTACAAGCATGAAGGGTACGTGCGTATAATTCACAGCGTAGATGATTATTATAAAGCAAGTATGGAAATGCTTTGTAAGCAAAAAAGAGACGAGGTGTTTCTGCCCCAGCGTCCTGTTATGACAAGGGTTAAGGATTCTGTGCCTGTTCTTTATCAGTTCAATGCCAAAATCAGCAATTCACTTATTGCAGACGGATGCAAAATTGACGGAACAGTTAAAGATTCTATCATTTTCAGAAACGTAACTATAGAAACAGGCGCAGTAGTTGAAAACTGTATCGTAATGCAGAACTCTGTCATAAAACGTGACAGTAATCTGTCTTGTGCTATCCTTGATAAAAACACCACAGTGTCTGAAGAAAAAAATATCCGTGGTGATAAAAACTATCCATTTGTACTTGCTAAAAATTCGGAAATTTAAAAGGAGTAACTGACATTGAAAATATTATATGTTGCAGGAGAAGCCGCACCTTTTGTCAAAGTCGGAGGACTTGGTGACGTTGCAGGAGCTCTTCCTAAAGAATTATGTGCAATGGGCGAAGACGTAAGAGTTATACTTCCCCTTTATTCCGCTATCGGAGAGAAAAAGCATAGTTTCACATATATAAATCATATTTATATCCATAATTCCTGGAGAAAACAATATTGCGGTGTTTTTGAGTACCGCGAAGGAAACGTAACATACTATTTCATAGACAACGAATTTTATTTTAACCGCAGTAAAGTATACGGAGAATATGATGATGGCGAAAGATTCGCTTTCTTTTCAAGAGCTGTTCTTGAAATTCTGCCTGTTATCAATTTCATCCCTGACATAATTCATTGCAACGACTGGCATACTGCCATTATCCCAGCTCTTCTTGACGTACAGTTCAGAAGCCGTCCGGGATATGAAAATATCAAAACAGTGTTCACCATTCACAACATTGAATTTCAGGGGAAATTCAACCCGTACATTTTGGGTGATATATTCGGTCTTCCTAATGAAATAAAACCGCTTATTTATTACGGTGACTGTCTTAATCTTGTAAAAGGCGGAATTGAGTGCGCTCACAAAGTCACGACAGTTTCTCCCAACTATGCAAACGAAATACTTGACCCTTATTATGCTTTTGGTCTTGAATACATTTTAAGAGCAAGACAGTTCAAATTATCCGGTATACTCAACGGAATTGATACAGAAGTATATAATCCCGAAACCGATAAACGCATAAAAACAAACTACAGCATAAAAACAAGAAATCTTAAATACCACAACAAGTATGCTCTTCAAACAGAACTTGGGCTTGAAAAAACCAACGACAAACCGCTTATAGCAATGGTTACAAGACTTACCCATCAAAAAGGTATGGATATGGTTTGTAAACGTCTTGAATGGATACTTTCAAATGACCTGCAACTTGTAATTCTCGGTTCAGGTGATTCTCATTATGAAGACTGCATACGTGACGCTGCAGAAAGACACCCCGACAAAATGCGTACCGTAATCGGTTTTGATGCCGATCTTGCTCAACGCATTTATGCCGGAGCCGACTTTTTCCTTATGCCATCAGAATTTGAACCTTGCGGTCTTGCTCAGATGATTGCATTAAGATACGGCACCATACCGATAGTCAGAGCAACAGGCGGTCTTGCGGATACTGTTATACCTTTCAACCACGAAACAGGTGAAGGAAACGGTATCAACTTCAGATCAGTTGATGAAAACGATATGGCCGATGCTATCTGGCGTGCAATCTGTATATATCACGACAAAAAACAATTTGGTACTATTAAAAAGAATGCGATGTCCGGAGATTACAGTTGGAGAGCATCTGCACTCAAATACCAACAATTATATAATTCTATCAATTAAACCCACAGCAATAGGAGGAAAATGAACATTGTTCGACATTAAGCAAAAAATCGAGGAAGAATTAATACAAAAATTTGCGGTTAAACCTGCGAAAGCAACTGACAGACAAATATATGAAGTTGTAATCGGCATTACACGTGATATTCTGCAGAAAAAACGCGCAGAATCAGTTGAAAAAGCTGATGCCGCAAATGCAAAAAAAGTATACTATATGTCAATGGAGTTTTTGGTAGGTCGCTCACTCAAAAACAACCTTTATAACTTAGGTCTTGAAGAGAGCATGGAAAAAGCTCTTTCAGATATAGGAAAAAGCCTTGAGAAACTGTACGATATGGAGCCTGATGCAGGACTTGGAAACGGCGGTCTGGGAAGACTTGCTTCTTGTTATCTTGATTCACTTACAGGTCTTAATTATCCCGCAACAGGATTTTCTATCAGATATGAATTTGGTATATTCAAGCAGGTAATTATGGACGGTTGGCAGGTAGAATTTCCTGATAACTGGCTTGAAATGGGCGGTGGCTGGCTTGTTGCCAGACCTGACGAAAGTCAGGAAGTTTACTTTGACGGATACGTTGAAGAAAAATGGAGCAACGAGGGTCTTAAAACCGAACACAAAAACTACACAAGAGTATTAGCTGTTCCTTATGATCTTTTAATTTCGGGCAATGGTGAAATTGTAAACACACTTCGTATATGGGGTGCAAAAAGTCTTGATAATTTCGATATGTCTTTGTTCTCAAGAGGTGAATATTTAAAGAGCGTTGAAAACGAAGCACAAAGCGAAGCTATATCAAAAGTTCTTTACCCTGCGGATGACCACGAAACAGGAAAAAGACTCCGTCTTCGTCAGCAGTATTTCTTCGTCAGCGCATCACTTAAAAACATTGTTCAGGAGCATATGAACAAATACGGTACTCTTGACAATCTTGCTGACAAAGCTGTTATTCACATTAATGACACCCATCCTGCTCTTTGTATTCCCGAACTTATGCGCATACTTATGGATGAGCATAATTATCAGTGGGATAAAGCATGGGATATCTGTTCAAAAACAGTAGCATACACAAACCACACCGTAATGAGCGAAGCTCTTGAGCAGTGGAGCTGCGCAATGTTTGAATCTATCTTGCCGAGAATTTATTCTATTGTAAAAGAAATCAATCGTCGTTTCTGCGAAATGGTATATTCAAATCATCCTGAAAAACGCAATGTTATTGAAAAAATAGCTATCATTTCAAACGGAATGGTCAAAATGGCTAATCTCTGTGTTGCGTGTAGTTTCTGCGTTAACGGTGTTTCAGGTCTTCACAGCGAAATTCTCAAAAACGACCTTTTCAAAGATTATCACGATATATTCCCCGGCAAACTTACCAATGTCACAAACGGTATAGTTCACCGCAGATGGCTTTGCCAATCAAACCCTGAGCTTACAAAACTGCTTTGTGAAACCATCGGTGACGGATTTGTTAAAAATGCCGCAGAACTTGAAAAGTTTTTACAGTTCAAAGATGACAGCGCAGTTCTTGAAAGACTTGAACAGATAAAGAAAAACAACAAAAAACGTCTTGCAAAATACATTGCGGAAAGTTGCGGAATATCTGTATCAACTCATTCAATATTTGACGTACAGGCAAAAAGACTGCACGAATACAAACGTCAGCTTATGTGTGCTCTGCACATACTTCATCTTTATCTCAAAATCAAAAACGAAGGTTTGAAAATTCAGCCAAGAACCTTTATTTTCGGTGCAAAAGCATCTGCAGGATACGTTATGGCAAAAGAAATCATTAGATTTATCTGTGCTATTGCTGATACTGTTAACAACGACACTACAATAGACGGTCAGATAAAAGTTGTTTTCCTTGCAGATTACAGAGTATCTCTTGCTGAAATTATGATGCCTGCCGCTGAGGTTTCAGAACAGATTTCTCTTGCAGGTAAAGAAGCTTCAGGTACAGGTAATATGAAATTTATGATAAACGGTGCGCTGACTATCGGTACTCTTGACGGCGCTAACGTTGAAATCAATGAACAGGTCGGCGATGACAATATGTTCCTGTTCGGTATGCACACAGATGAAGTCAATGCTTTCAGACCAAATTACAGACCGAGAAACATCTACAATTCTAACTACGATATTCGTCAGATACTTGATTTCATATCAAACGGCGGTCTTTCAGGAAAGAATTTCGACAGCATTGTTCATTACTTGTTAGATTCAGATCCGTACATGACTCTTGCTGATTTTGACAGTTACAGACAGGCTCAGGAAAGAATCAACCAAACATATGCAGACCGCACCAAATGGAATCAGATGTCACTTATAAACATCGCAAAAGCAGGTTTCTTTGCATCAGACAGAAGCGTAAGCGAATACGCAGAAAACATCTGGAATCTCAAAAAAATATAATATGCACTAAAAAGCTTCCTTAAAACGCATTTTTAAGGAAGCTTTTTTAAATAGTTTCGTAAGTAAAACTATTTAAAAAAGCACAATTAAAAATCAAAATGATAAAAAAGGAGGTATTAGTTTATGCCTGATGTAAATATAGATTTCAATATAACAAACGGAAAAATAAAACCCATGCATTCAGTTAATAACGGACCTGTTGGTTCATCTGTACGCAAAGGGAATAACACTTATGATTATTTTAAAGAAGCCGGCATTCCGTACGCACGTAATCACGACGCTTCTTTCCATCATAGTTACGGCGGTGAATACACAGTTGACGTACATAGAATTTTTACTGACTTTAACGCCGATCCCAAAGACCCCAAAATTACGACTTTGAAATGACCGATATGTGCGTTGCCAATACTTTTTCCATAGGATGCGAAGTATTTTACCGTCTGGGTTCAAGAATTGAGCACGGCAAAAAGAAAGACGCCTTTCCTCCTGCCGACTATCACAAATGGGCAGTTATATGTGAACATATAATCCGTCACTATACAGATAGCTGAGCTGACGGGTTTAATTACCACATTACTTATTGGGAACTATGGAACAATTTGTAGAGTTTTTTAATGTGTGTTGCTCAGGCCTCAGCACTTAATAATTTTATGTATTATGATGCAAGACCCTGCACTATGAACGGTATGTTCCACACAGATTTTCTCTCTTCCCTCAAAGGATATTATCCATTTAAAATGTTTGGTGAGCTTTACCGAATGGGAGAAAACGTACCTGTAAATTATACAGAAGTTCCGATTTACTGACAGAAGTTCCAATTTACTGCGTAGACGCAAAAGGCGATACTTCAATGGGGATAATGGTTACTAATTTTGAAGAAGACGACAATTCCCCTGCCCAGAACGTCAATTTCAAACTAAAAGGACTGGAAGTCAGCGGCAAAATCAAAGTGTTCACTCTTGATGAGCAAACCGACTGTGAGATAACAGAAGAATTTGAAATCACTTCTGAAAATATGGATATTTCTCTTGAAATTCCACTCTTCACAGTTAAAGAATTACTTATAACAAAATAAACTTTTAAAGCACTTTCCTTCAGGAAAGTGCTTTTTTATATCATTTATCCAAAGCCTTGCGAATATACATTTAAAAAGGGTGGGGATAAATATGACCGACAGAGAATTACTGGCGCGGCTTATTCAATGCGAAGCAGGAGGCGAAGGTCAGGATGGTATGAAAGCTGTAGGCGCAGTTGTGATGAACAGAGTTCACGCTGTTGCAGGAGAATATGCAAGAGTTGGCAGAGGAAGTATAAGAAATATTATTTTCCAGCCAGGCCAATTTGTCTGTGCAAGTGAAACTGAAAACGGAAGATACAATCCTCAGAACATTTATAATATGAATCCTCAGCAAGTACATTTTGATATTGCCGATATCGTTATATCCGGTCAAAGACTTCCCGATTTCGGCATGGCACTTTGGTTTTACAATCCGTTTTCTACAACTTGTAAAAGCACATTCCCCAGCGATGTTGGATATTTCTTCACAAGACTGGGTGAACACTGTTTTTACAACCCAACCGATTTATATTATTTTACATAAAGGAGTTATATAGTATGGCTGAAATTCCAATGACTTCAAACGGCGGTATGACACCGCCTATGCAAAGGTTACCCTCCGAAACCGATCCAAGTCCGTCAACTTCTAACATAAACGGAAATCAGACTGATCTTGACAATCTTATAGATCAGAACTACAACGGGTCACTTCAACATATGCTGTCTCAAAACGTAGGCAGACGGGTAATTGTTGATTTTCTTGTAGGCACTTCAAATCTTATACGTAAAGAAGGCATACTGTATCTTGTAGGAATAAGTTATATTGTACTGTTTGACGATAAATCAAACATATATACCGTTTGCAACCTGTATTCAATAGAGTTTGTATCCTTCATACCGAATCTTCCGAACACTACGCAGGTATCAAAAGCAACTACTCTGAAAAGAGTATAAAAAAAGAGCACTTTTATGCGTTGTACCCTTAAGGATACAACGCAGCGATATAAATCTCTTACGGGATTTGCGATATACCTATCGGTGCGATATAAGGCTATGCCTTTCGATATGTCCACGAGATAGGATTTATATCATATCTCGTTTACCGTAAGGTAAACATATCGAATTTTACGAAGTAAGATATATCGAATTGCGAAGCAATATATCGCGAATTACCATTCTCAAAAATTTAATATATTCTCTGTTGAAACAGTAAAACGGATGTGTAGAAAATCTACACATCCGTTTAATATTTGTCTTATACCGTAACAAGCAGGGAAA
>JAZOSU010000032.1:0-15560 GCA_045657265.1 Eubacteriales bacterium
GATCCGTTGGAAATATTTACCGACCGTGACGGTGGGGTTATTTTTAAAAAATATTCGCCCCTTGGTGAACTTTCCAACTACGCACAGGATTGCTGTTATGCGCTCAATTCGGTATCGGGTCTGCACTGTGCTGTCTGCGACATGGACAGTGTTATTGCTTTCGCGGGGCAAGGCAAACGCGAAATTCTCGAACGAAACATAAGCGACGAATGTTGCTCTCTTATTCAAACGCGACAAAGTTATCGTTATGATGGTAGCAACAGTATCCCCATAACTGATGATTCTAAATCGCCGATAATAACTGCAGCGCACCCTATTATTTCCGAGGGTGACATTTCAGGAATGATTATGTTTTTGGAAACACCTTCAAAAAACGTTGGCGAATCAGAAGAAAAGTTATTATCTGCCGCCTCATTATTCCTTGGCAAACAGCTTGAAAACTGATTCAAAAAAGGATGTAAAAACGTATGTTTTCACATCCTTTTTATACATAAATTAAAATAAGTCTGAAGAAAGATATCTGTCTCCTGTATCGGGAAGCAAAACTACAATAGTTTTACCTTTATTTTCATCAAGTTTTGCAAGTTCTATTGCCGCATATGCCGCAGCTCCCGATGAAATTCCCACAAGCACCCCTTCTTTTTTTCCGATAAGACGCGCTGTTTCAAAAGCCTGTTTTTCATCTACAGTAATAATTTCGTCATATATCTCTGTATTCAAAACATCAGGTACAAATCCTGCGCCGATACCTTGTAAGCCGTGAGTTCCTGCAATTCCTTTTGACAAAAACGGTGAACCGGAAGGTTCAACTGCAACTATTTTTACATCGGGTTTTTTTAGTTTCAGATATTCGCCCACCCCTGTAATAGTACCGCCTGTACCAACACCTGCCACAAAAATATCCACCTGTCCGTCAGTATCTTCAAAAATCTCAGGACCTGTTGTAAGTTTATGAGCTTTTGCGTTTGACGGATTTGCAAACTGGTCGGGAATGAAACTATCAGGAATAGTTTTTGCAAGGTTATAGGCTTTTTCAATTGCGCCTTTCATACCGAGAGAGCCGTCAGTAAGCACAAGTTCCGCGCCATAAGCTTTCATAAGCGTTCTGCGTTCTTGTGACATTGAATCGGGCATTACGATAATAGTTTTATATCCTCTTGCTGCGGCAACAGATGCAAGACCTATACCTGTGTTTCCCGAAGTAGGCTCAATTATAACCGAATCTTTTTTCAGAAGACCTGCTTTTTGGGCATCGTCAATCATAGTTTTTGCCGCTCTGTCTTTAACAGACCCTGCAGGATTAAAGAATTCAAGTTTGGCAATAACCTTTGCTTTAAGGTTATACGTTTTTTCAATATTAGACAGTTCCAGAAGCGGAGTTTTACCTATAAGCAAATCCGCCGAGGTATAAATATTTGACATAATAACATCTCCTATTATAATACCCGACTGCATCGCAGTCGGGCACAAACTGTTTTCACTTAATTAATATGCTTTTCCCCAAAGAACCATATGTTTAGCAGGTTTACCGCAACAAACACATTTATCGGAAATATTTTTCTGGTCAAACGGAATACAACGTGAGCCTGCGCCTGTTTTTTCTTTAACAGCATCTTCACAAGCCTCGTCACCGCACCACATTGCACGGATAAATCCATCACCGTTTTGTTCAAAAGCTTTGAGTATATCGTCTGTTGTTTTGCAGTCGAAAGTCTTTTTCTCGCGATTTTCAAGTGCTTTATTATAAATACCGTCACGCACTTCCTGAAGTTTCTGGCAAACAGCTTCTTTAACGTTTTCAAGTTTAACAACTGTTTTTTCACGGTTATGACGTGTAACTATAACACATTCGCCGTTTTCAATATCGCGTGGACCCATTTCAATACGAAGGGGTACACCTTTCATTTCATACTGGGCAAATTTCCAGCCCGGAGTATTATCACTATCATCAAGCTTAACACGGCAAACCTCTGAAAGTGTCTGTTCAAGTTCTTTAGCTTTTTCGATTACGCCGCCTTTATGAGTTGCGATAGGAACAATAACTGCCTGTATAGGAGCAACAGCAGGAGGAAGAACAAGACCGTTATCATCGCCATGAGTCATAATTATCGCGCCGATAAGTCTTGTTGTAACACCCCAGGATGTCTGATGCGGATATGCTTTTTTATTATCTTTATCACTGAAAGTAATATCAAACGCTTTTGCAAAACCGTCACCAAAGTAATGTGAAGTACCTGCCTGAAGAGCTTTACCGTCATGCATAAGAGCTTCAATTGCATAGGTAGCAACAGCGCCTGCAAATTTATCAGATTCGGTTTTCTTACCCTGAATTACAGGCATAGCAAGATATTTTTCACAAAATTCGGTATAAACACCAAGCATACGTTCTGTTTCTTCAACTGCTTCATTTGCAGTTGCATGAATAGTATGCCCTTCCTGCCACAAAAATTCTCTTGAACGAAGAAACGGACGTGTGGTTTTTTCCCAACGTACAACAGAAACCCACTGATTATACAGTTTAGGAAGGTCTCTGTAAGAATGAACTATATTTGCATAATGTTCACAGAAGAGAGTTTCCGATGTAGGACGTACACAAAGACGTTCTTCAAGTTTTTCACTTCCGCCGTGAGTCACCCAAGCAACTTCGGGGGCAAAACCTTCAACGTGATCTTTTTCTTTATTCAAAAGACTTTCAGGAATAAACATAGGCATACAAACATTTTCATGACCTGTTGCCTTGAACATTCCGTCAAGTATTTTCTGGATATTTTCCCAAATAGCATAACCGTACGGACGGATTACCATACAGCCTTTAACGCTTGTATATTCAACAAGCTCTGCTTTTTTAACAATATCAGTGTACCATTTTGCGAAATCTTCATCCATTGAAGTTATTTCGCTTACCATTTTTTTGTTATCCATCAGTATTCTCCAATAAACACATATAATAATTATTAATTATATTATCTTCTGCCGAAAAAATCAACAATAATAAACAAATTTGCTTGAAAGGAATGTATATGAATGTTAAAATATAATCACAAGATACATTCAGGAGAAAAAAATGTTACTCATATTCACATCAGACACGCATTTTGACAGTGCGTTTACAAATGAAAATGCCGATATACGCAACGGCGAACTCATAGCCTGTTTCAGACAGACTGTAGACTATGCAAAAACCATAGGAGCAAAAGCTATAGTTCTCGGCGGTGATTTATTTGATTCACCTTATCCGTCTGCCGAAATAAAAGCATCGGTTAAAAACATAATATCTTCACATCCCGATTTACAGTTTATTGCAATCTGCGGAAACCACGACCCGCTTTACGTAACTTCGTTTTACAGCGACTGCCCCAAAAACTTTTACGTTTTTCCTGAAACTATCACAGCATTTGAGCTTGAAGACGTGACAATATACGGAATATCGGAAAAGTCCACTGAAGAAAACAAAGACAAATGGCAAGGCTTTAGAAGAGACGGAAAATTCATAACACTCAGTCACGGAACTTTAAATCCCGCTCATTTATCTGACAGCAACGCATCTTTATGTCTTTTAGGTCACATTCACAAAAGCGAAATTTACACGCTTCAAAGCGGTGCAAAAGCCATTTACAGCGGATGTCTTGCAGGAAGAGGTTTTGATGAGTGCGGACAAAAGGGGTTTTACGTTATCGACACCGATGATATGTCATACAAATTCATAAATTCATCTGCAAAAATATACAAAGAATACTCTGTTGACATATCAGGCACAAGCAATACGTCTGAGCTTTTAGAAGTTTTAGACGGCATTGAGGTATCTCAGAATGAAATTGCAAGAGCAGTGCTTACAGGTAACATCAGTCAGCCTTACACTATAGACTGTGAAAAACTGCAAGGACTTTTAAGCAAGTTCTGTGAAATAAAAGACCAGAGCGCCCTTGACATTGACGTTATGGAAAACATAAACGAAAACACTCTTGAAGGAGAGTTTATACGAATACTGGCATCAGAGCTTAACAAAACAAAAGACGACGTTCTGAGACAAAAAATCCTTGATGCTATGAAAGAAGGAATATTGGCTCTGCGGAGGAAATAATGACTTACATTAAACAAATTGAAATTACCGATTTCGGAAAATTCAAAAATTATCAAATGGAGTTTGACCGAGGGTTTAACGAATTTGTATTTGAAAACGAATTCGGAAAAAGCACCATAACAGATTTTATTATTTTTATGTTATACGGTTTTGTTAAAACCGCATCTAAAAAAATAACTCTTGAACAAAATTATCTTAAAAAATATATCCCCTGGAACGGTGACGGAAAAATTTCAGGTGCATTAGAGCTTGTATCTGACGGCAAGGTTTACCGCATTGAAAGATTCCAGAAAGAAACGGGCAGAGGTGAAGTTACCGTACGTGACATTGGCGGA
The DNA here is from genome assembly GCA_045657265.1 of Eubacteriales bacterium. GTDB lineage: Bacteria > Bacillota > Clostridia > Oscillospirales > QAKW01 > RGIG9041. Next base: position 4,417 of record JAZOSU010000032.1, read on the forward strand.
GCTGAAATTCCCGCCCTTCCCTCTCCGGGTGCGTTTTTCTTCGGGGTTGATGCAGATACTTTTTTAAGAACATTTACCGTACGTCAGACGGATATGCGTTTTTTTAGCACTGACGGTATCGAAACTGCTCTTAAAAACCTTGTAACTACAGGCGATGAAGAAATTTCTTTCAACGATGCAACCGAGATTCTCAGAAAGAAAAAAGCTAAATTTCAACACGGTGACAGACGTTCGGGAAGAATATTTGACATTCCAAGAGAAATAGCCGAGCTTGAGCTAAGCAAAAACGAATGCAAACGTCAACTTTTTGCTCTTTCTGAAAGCACAGGTCTTACAGAAAGTATAAATTCTCATCTTAAGCAGATTCAAGCCAAAGAACAGGAACTTGAAGCGCTTTACAAAACCGCAAAAAAGGCAGACGCTTACCGCAATTTATCAAAGCTTAAAGATATTGACTATGACATCGAGCAATGCAGACAAAAACTTGCTCTTTCAAACGTTCGTATAACCGATGAAGAAATAAATGCTCTTTATGAAGTTTTTGATAAAAAAGAGATGTATGCAAAAAAAGCAGAGCAGTCGGAATCGGAAAAAGAAAGTGCCAAGCATACTTACGTTATGGCAAAAGCTACCTGTCCCAACTATGATTTCATCAAAGACAACATAGAACAGATAAAAAACATAGTAAACACAAAAAGTAAAATCAATTCCTGGCTTGTTATTACAGGTGTTCTGACAATGCTGGCGGGAGCTGCAGTTTGCCTGAATTCTGCCATTGTAGGTATAGTAATCTGTCTTTTAGGAGCTATATTTACAACTTTGGCATTTGTTTTCAAAACTCCTGCAAAAGTACCCTCAGAATTCAATATGACTTATTCTGAGCTTTGCATAGCTTATGACATATACACAAACAACAAAGGTTCAATAGAAGTAGCAAAAGCTCTTTTAGAAAGAGCAGAGCGTTCACATTTGGAAGATATACAAAATTTGAGTGAATGCGAAAATCAATGTTCGGTCAACAACATAAAAACAAGACAGCAATTATCTGAGCTTGTATCCCAAAAACAAAATAGCGATATTACTAAAAACCAGCTTCGCAGACTTGAAATTGACAGACAGGCCATTTTAGGCGATAAAACCATCGAAGGACTACAAAAAGAGAGCATAGGGGCAGACCCCGATGCACCTACTTGCAGTTCTGTCGGCGAACAACTTTCACAAATTCAAGAACAAAAAAGAGTCCTTTTATCAAAGCTTTCGGCTCTTGAAAAAAACAGCAATCTCAAAAACGAGCTTGAAAAATCCATTTACGGTTATGACAAAAAAATCGAAGCCTTAAAGCAGGAGCTTGAGTTTGATTTATATCAGAACGACGTGCTTGACATTGCAACCAAAGCATTAACCGAAGCTTATGATAAAATAAACAGCATATATTCCCCTATTCTCAGTGAAAAAGCAAAGGATGCACTTATTGCTTTCTCTGACGGAAAATACGAAAAACTATATCTGGACAAAAACTATGATATAAGAATTCAGGCAGGCGGAGAAACAAAAGATCTTGGCTATTTTTCAAAAGGAACTGTAGATGCAGTTTATTTCGCTGTCAGGTATGCTGTATCGGAGCTTATTTCAGGCGAAAAACAATTACCGATTTTACTTGACGATCCTTTCTGGGCATTGGATTCCGGAAGACTTGAAACTGCCAGAGAATATCTCAAAAAACTTTCTCAATTTAAACAGATAATAATTTTTTCTGCGAGATGAAAAATACAGGGTATGGAAATTTAAAATCAAATTTCCATACCCTGTTTTTATATTAAGAGTAGCAATCTGCTCCTCACAGATATTATTCTGTGAAAGAAGAATTTAAATATACATTATTTTTCAAATTCAACAACAGAAACTTTGAAATTGACGTCGTTGTTTTCAAGTTTAATACAGTCATAAACCAATTCTTCGTCAAGATTCAAAACTTCTCTGTCGTTAATATACACGTTGATTTCTTTGCTTTTATCCGCTTTTATATCCGAAAAACTGTCTATCATACCGTCATTTATAACAACGTCACTGCTTTCGTCCATAAGCATAGGATAATAATCGCTAAGCAGATTTGCCATTGTATAATCCCTGTCAAAGTTCTTCAAAAGCACTGCTCTTGACTGAGTGTCAATATCATAATTCTCAAAACCGTCAAAAGTGAAATACACAACGCCTATTACAGTTTTTTCATCGGATTCCTTATATTGAGTAATTTCCGTACCTATTTCGGGCGGCGTTTCAATAATAGCATTTTCAGGCTGTTTCATAAAGAAAAGTGTTGTTGCATATACCACAAGCACCAAAGCCGCGGCAGATGCCGCATATGAAAAGGCAGACATAAAATGTACAGTTTTCTTTTTAGCAGTATTCGTTTTTTGGAGTAAATTTATAAAATTCTCTTTATAAGCATCGTCCGTTTTTATGCGGTCCATTGCTTTTTTATAACTGTCCATCATTTTGTTTGCCCCCCTTTCAATGTTTTTTGTATATTGGCACGAGCTCTATGTAATCTTGACCTGACAGAAGAGGGCGCAATATTTAAAAATTCTGCTATTTCTTCTGTTTCATAGCCTAAATAATAATAGAGATGAATAACCTCTCTGTAACTTTGCCGAAGTGCCATTACAGCTTTAAAAACTGCTTCTTCTTTATCGGTTTTTTCATGTTTTGAAATATCTTCTGTAGACAAAACATTTTCAAGACTGTCAAAATCCACCGTTTGCCGCCACGTACGCCGATGATTCTTTGACATATTCACTGCAACCTTGAACAGCCAGTTTTTTGCGTGGTCTTCACTTTCAAATTCAGGTTTTTTCTGTAGGTATGTAACAAACACCTGCTGAGCTATGTCCTGAGCATCATCTATATTTTTAACATACACAAGCGAAAGGCGTATTATTTCATCCAAAAACCTGTCTACCAGATATTCAGTCTTATTGTAACACTTAATATCTGTATTCATATACCCCTCGTCCTTTTACTATAATACACATAAGGGCGCAAAAAAGTTGCACTTTTTTAAAAATTATTCCAAAAAATCTTTAAGTTTTTTGCTACGTGAAGGATGACGTAATTTACGAAGTGCTTTTGATTCTATCTGCCTTATTCTCTCACGTGTTACATTAAACTCTTTACCTACTTCTTCAAGAGTACGCTGTCTTCCGTCAATAAGACCAAAACGGAGCTGAAGAACTTTTGCTTCTCTTGGTGTAAGTGTTTCAAGTACCTCTGCAAGCTGTTCTTTAAGCATAATATGTGAGGTTGCTTCTACAGGCGCAGGAATATCTTCATCGGGAATAAAATCTCCAAGGTGAGAATCTTCTTCACCAATAGGTGTTTCCAACGAAACAGGATCAAGAGCTATTTTAAGTATTTCACGGATTTTTTCTTCAGGCTGACCTAATTCTTTTGCAATTTCAGCACTTGTAGGATCACGACCGAGTTCCTGAACAAGCTGACGTGAAACACGCATAACGCGGTTAATGGTTTCTACCATATGAACGGGAATACGGATCGTTCTTGCCTGATCGGCAATAGCTCTGGTTATTGCCTGACGAATCCACCACGTTGCATATGTTGAGAATTTGTAACCTTTTTCGTAATCAAATTTTTCAACGGCTTTTATAAGACCGAGGTTACCTTCCTGAATAAGATCAAGGAAATGCATACCTCTGCCTACATATCTTTTAGCTATTGATACAACAAGACGAAGGTTTGCTTCTGCAAGTCTGTCTTTTGCATATTCGTTTCCGTCTTTCATTTTTTTAGCAAGTTCGATTTCTTCTTCTGCAGAAAGAAGCGGAACTTTACCTATCTCACGAAGATATACTTTAACCGGGTCATCAACTATCATCATTTCAGCGCCGTCATCTACCTGATATGAATCCGAATCAACAGCGGCAAGATCAAGGTTTTCAATATCATCAATTATATCTTCAATGATTTCAATACCTTGTTCTTCAAGTAAATCATAAAGTTTTTCCATCTGCTCCGCATCGAGAGTTATCTCATCAATAGCGTCCATAATTTCTCTGTTGGTAAGAGTCCCCTTGTTTTTACCCGTCTCACATAAATCTTTGAAAAATTGTTTCTTTTCAATATTCATCCTATTTTTTCTCCTTTTTTATAAGCTGCGCCAACTGTTCACTTGAAAGTGACGCTGCATCAATTTTTTTATTATTCTGATTTTTTATAGTTTGTATACAGTCGTCTGCCTGCATGCGCGGATCATCTGACAACACTGTAGTATTGAGTATAAACGAAATTCTCGCCGCATCATCTTTTGAGAAGTTTTCCGAAAACGGCAGATTCTGTACCGACGGGTCACTTTCAAGACCCGTTATAAAAAATTCAAATACTTTCCGTCCCCAATCAGTTATAAACTCAGATGGTTCTATATTTTGTTTTATAAACTTAAGCATATCGGGATTTCTTGCTAAGATAACAATAAGCATTTCTTCTGCTTTTGCCGCAAGTACATTATCTCTTTTTTGCGGATTTACGTTATCGGTAACTCCCGAATTTTGCTGAGTTTGTCTGTCTATTTCTTTTTTTCGTTCTGTTTTTATAAGTTTTGTATGTCTTCTTTCTATATCTGCTTTAAGTATCTGCGCAGATATATCCATATCTTTTGCAAGATTAGAAGAATATATTTCCCTTTCAACCGGTGATGACAGTTTTGCTATTATATCAGAGCATTTGGATATATACTCCATTTTCTGCGCAGTATCTGATATGTTATAATTTTCCAGAAGCTTGTCCATCATATATTCGGTAGGAGTTTTTGAGCGGTTGATTAGACCTGCAAACCGCTCTTTTCCGTATTTTTGTATAAACTCATCAGGGTCTTTTGCGCCTTGCATCTGAAGTACCCTTACGGTAACGCCCTGAGATTTAAGATAGTCTATAGCTTTTGCGGTTGCTTTTTGTCCTGCAGTATCGCTGTCAAATGAAATAATTACTGTTTTTGCATATTTAGCTATTATTCTTGCCTGTTCAACGGTAAATGCCGTACCAAGAGGCGCTATTGCGTTTTTAAACCCTGCCTGAGAGAGCATAACCACGTCAATATTACCTTCGCATAATATCAGCGTACCGTCATTTTTGTCTTTTGCAAGATTAAGTCCGAAAACCGTACTTCCTTTATGATAAATAGGCGTTTCGGGAGAGTTCATATATTTTGGCATCTGTTCTTTTTCAAGAGCTCTTCCTGAAAAAGCAATTACGTTTCCTCTTATGTCTATGACAGGAAACATAAGTCTACATCTGAACTTGTCATAATAGCTTCCGTTTTTCTGACTTTTAGCCAAAAGTCCTGCATCAAACATTTCCTGCAGTGAAAATCCTTTTGAAAGTAAAAGATTTTTCAGATCGGAAAAATCATCTTTTGCAAATCCCAAGCCATATCTGACAACAGAATTCATATCAAGACCTCTGCCCTTCAGATACTGCTGACAAATATTTTTCTCTTTCGTGAGATTTTCATAATAATGTTTAGCAGCGATTTTATGCATTTCAAGCATACGTTCCCGCATTTTTTTATTTTTATCTGAAACGCCTCTGTCCTCAGGCAAAGAAAGCCCCGCTCTTGATGCCAGAAGCTTGACTGCATCTACGTAATCAAGATTTTCTCTGTTCATTACAAAGGTGATTACGTCTCCCCCTGCCCCGCATCCGAAACAGTAATATGAGGACGTATCTGTAAACACCGTAAACGACGGCGTATTTTCGTTATGGAACGGACAGCAGGCTGTATATCTGCTGCCGTTTCGTTTTAAAGATATATAACTGCCGATAACCTCATCAACAGGACAGCGAAATTTAAGTTCGCTCAAAAAATTGCTGTCAAATGCCATTTGTTCACTTCCTATTTAGTATCCCAACTTTTTGGTATGAAAAGTTCTTCAAAAAGTTCAACTGCAAAACGGTCTGTCATACTTGATACATAATCAGCCACAGCTCGTTCCACTCCATCTTTTTGAATTATGCCGATATATTCCGACGGCATTTTTGCAGGATTACGGGTATAATAACCATAGATGGTTTCAATTATCCCCTGAGCTTTACCTTCTTCTATCTTTGCTCTTGAATCAATATAGATTTCTGAAAACAAAAATGTATGAAGAATATCAAAGCCTTCTCCTGCACTGTCTGTCATTGCTATGTAAGGCTTATCAAGACTTGCTTCTATTGTTCCCATAACCATTGAATTGATTCTTGCGGTATGTCCCGCGCCCAGAAGTTCTGTAGCTCTTGCAGGTAAATCGGTTTCTGTAAGCAGTCCTGCCCTTACGGCATCGTCTATATCGTGATTTATATAAGCTATTTTGTCTGCAAGGCGGACAAGCTGTCCTTCAAGAGTATCTGCAACCTTATCTCCTGTATGACAAAGTATGCCGTCAAGCACTTCCTGAGTAAGATTAAGACCTGCACCGTCTTTTTCAAGGTCAGTACAAACTCTCAGGCTTTGTTCGTTATGATAAAATCTGAACGGGCATATTTCATTAAGAACTCTCTCACCTGCATGACCGAAAGGCGTATGACCAAGGTCGTGTCCCAACGCAATAGCTTCGGTAAGGTCTTCGTTAAGACGAAGGCATCTTGCAATTGTTCTTGATATCTGACTGACTTCGAGAGTATGAGTAAGCCTTGTACGGTAATGGTCACCTGTAGGACTTAAAAATACCTGTGTTTTATGTTTAAGACGTCTGAATGCTTTGGAATGAATAATTCTGTCACGGTCACGGCAAAAAGCTGTTCTTGTATCCGATTCCTGTTCTGGTATACGTCTGCCTTTTGTATCAGCTGAAAAACAGGCATAAGGTGACAAAATATCTTTTTCGCGCTCTTCAAAAATCTGACGATAATTCATAAAAACTCCTAAAAAATATTCTTCTATTTATATAATACGACATTCTTTTAAAAATTCCTTTAAAAAAAATAAAAAAACTGTTGACAAATCGCAAGTATACTGCTAAAATATATAAGCTATCAAAAAGCAAATGACTTAGTAGCTCAGCTGGCAGAGCACATGACTTTTAATCATGGTGTCCGGAGTTCGATTCTCCGCTAGGTCACCAAACCACCCAATAGGGTGGTTTTTTTATTTGCAAACCAAGAACTCCGGACACCTACAATGTTCGGCGGTTGCCATTTTGCGAACAAATGTGAGCTAAATGGCGAGGCGAACCCATATAATCCTCGCGGAGCGTATAAGCAGTCGCAGACTGATTATACGGAGTTCGATTCTCCGTGAGGCGCACCAAACCACCCAATAGGGTGGTTTTTTTATTTATAATAAAGAACGACGGACACATATAATTTAAAAAGACACTTTTGGTTTGAAAGTGTCTTTCTAAATTATTTTGCAACTGTCTTTAAAAAAACTAAAGGTATAACACCATATAAATACAAAAAACAGGCTATAAAATAGCCTGTTTTTATTTACAAATTAAGAATCCAGACAGCAAATCTGAAATATACAATCAAAGAAAGAGCATCTACAATTGTTGTTATAAAAGGACTTGCCATAACTGCAGGGTCAAAACCTATCTTTTTTGCCAGAAGCGGAAGAGAACTTCCTACAAGTTTTGCAATAATTACCGTAACTAATAAAGTAAGGCTTATTACAAGAGCTATCATAACTGATATTTCTCTACCCATAATAAGTTTATCAACAACAAACATTTTTCCAAATGATATTACCGAAAGTATCACGCCGCACAAAATTGATACTCTGAATTCTTTAAAAAGAATTCTAAAAATATCATTAAATCTTATATCATCAAGAGACAAACTGCGTATAACGGTAACAGAAGCCTGAGATCCGCAATTACCGCCCGTATCCATAAGCATCGGTATAAACGCAGTAAGTATAGGAAGTGCACCGAGAGCAGATTCAAAAGATGAAATTATTATGCCTGTAAAGGTTGCAGATATCATCAGAAGCAAAAGCCATGGGATTCTGTTTTTGAAAATTTCAAAAGCCGACATTTTAAGATACGGTTTATACGACGGAGTAATAGCCGCCATCTTTTCAATATCCTCCGTTGCTTCTTCTGTAATAACATCAATAGCATCATCAACTGTAATAATACCCACGAGACGCATTTCTTTATCAACAACAGGAATTTCCGTTTTGTCATATTTATCAAATATTTTTGCAACGTTTTCTTTATCGTCAAGGGTATTTACAAAAAGAATTTCATCTGCACTGATAATTTGTTCTATAACCCTTTCGGGCGACGCTAAAATAATATCTTTAATACTCAAATCGCCCAACAGTTTTCGGCTTTTATCAATAACATACAAAGTGTTTATTGTTTCTTTATCAGGGCCAACTTTTCTGATATGTTCAAGAGCTTCATTAACCGTCATATTGGGTTTTAACGAAATATAATCGGTGTTCATAAGACTGCCTGCACAGTCTTCGGGGTAATTCAGAATTTCGTTTATCTTTTTACGCATATCAGAGGGTGTTTGTCTGAGTATACGTTTAACCACGTTTGCAGGCATTTCTTCAATAATATCCGCAGCATCATCTACGTAAAGCTCACTCATAACCTGAGAGAGTTCCATATCGGTAAATGAACTTACAAGTTTTTCACGGATATCGTCGTCTAATTCTACAAACGTATCTGCCGCAAGTTCTTTCGGGAGTAATCTGAACAAAATAATAAAACCTTCATCTTTAACCGAGTCAAAAAGTTCAGCAAGGTCAAAAGGTCTCATTACCGATAAAACGTCTCTTAACGTTTTATATTTCTTTTCTTCCAAAAGAGCAAGAATATTTTGATATAAAGTCACTATAAAAGACCTCCTTTGTTAAATTTCAGGAGCGTTTTGAGATAAAACAGCAAACAACTGCCGTATATCTCCATCGCGGTAACGTACTGCCACCTGCAGTGTCAACTGTATTCACCTTCCTTTATATAGTATTTATTGTTATTATATTATAATTCTCATATATGTGCACAACATCAATAAAAAAGAAAATTTTTCTAATAATAAAACCGAAAACTATGAACAGAATATATATTGAAGAAGGCAATAAGCTTTTTTCAAAATTTCAAACGGAGATTTTTTATGGAAGTTTTTGATGATGGTGTGGGTAAAATTTCTGTATGTACAGGATTTATGGATTCTGTTCAGATAAACGATACAGATATTGATATCCCAAAACACAGAAACGAACGGAGAAATGTAATGAAAGATCAAAACCAGAACAAATCAAACAACAATCAGAATTCAAACAACAGATCTGAAAACAACCAGAATTCAAACAACAAATCAAACAACAATCAGTCTTCAAGCAAGATTGACAGAAGCAGAAACTCCTAAAAATCCCAAAATAAAAAGAGCCATATCGGCTCTTTTTATTTTATATACAATTTATAAAAATCAGAAAATATAGTTGCTCCGACTGCTCTTGATGCAGTTGTTTTGGGTTCAAATTCACCGTTTCCTGTACCGCTTATTATTTTCATATCGTAACACTTATACACGTCTTCTTTTGCCCAGCTACTTATTTTCTCATCATCAGAAAATTTCTGTTCATTGTTCTGCTTTTCAACTTTTATATTCTTATAGTTGAAATAGCCCGACATCATAACGCACATCATTTCACGGGTAACAGATTCAACGGGTCTGAAAGTTCCGTCCCCGTTTCCTGAAACGATTTTATTATCTGTAGCCCATTTTATTGCAGGTGAATACCACATGCCGGCTTCTACATCGGAAAAATCTGTTTGTACATTTGTATCATCAGTATTTATTCCTTCAATATTTGCAAATACCTGTACAAATTCAGCTCTTGTCATTGTTTTATCAGGTAAAAACTCGTCTTCTGATGTACCTGCAAATATTCCATTTTCAACAGCATAGTCAACGTATTCTTTATACCAGCTGTTTGCATCAACGTCTTTAAATACTTTTTTTGGTTTTTGAATCTCAGTTTTTTCTTCAGGGATGATTTCGGAATTCTCTCCTTTCGGTATATCAGGTTGAATTTCAGGTTCGGGTTTTGGTTTTACATTTTTTTCAGTTTTAATGATCTTTATATCAGAATACACAGGAATATCACTTTGACGATTTTGTGAACTTACTTTTATAAAATATTCACCTTTTGGAATATATGTTTTAAAATCAAGTTTTTCTGTTGTAAATTTAAAAACAATTTTTCTTTCAGAATTCAATATTTCTATATTAAAGAAATCAGTGTAGAGACAAGGTTTTATTTCAACTTTCAAAAGTTCATCTTTCATCTGAAAGTCAAATTCAGGTTTTTGCGGAAGAATATTATAAACCTCATCATAATTATCAGCATGAATAACAGTGGAAATATGCCATTTTGATTTACTGAATGCTTGTTCGTATTCAACTCCGCAAAGTCTATCTCCATTTGAGTTATAAACATAGATATAGTTATCATCTTCCCAAAGATATATCGCAGTGTGTTTTCCATCATTCAAAGAAATATAATCACCTATTGATGGGCTATCAACAACATCTGTCTGTTCCGGATTACATTCAAACAAATAATAAAATACATATCTCGCAAATGCAACGCAGGAATATCCGTCGCCGTAGATATCGGATACAGTCTGTCCGTCAGGAAGATTATCTTTTTCAGGTATATTTGAAAGAAGACAATTATCACAGGATTTTTCACAACTTTCACCGTCTGCAGTAAAATATGAATCGTTATCATAAATTTTCAGTAAATCATCAAGTTTCAGATTCACTCCATTGATTTGATTGTCTGCAAAACAAAATGAAACAAACATATTTGCAAATAAACATATTGATAAAATACAAGAAATGATTTTATTTTTCATAAAAACCTCAAAGCAGAAAATGTTCATACAATATAATGATATAACATTATAAGAAAAATGTCGATATATATATCAAAAATAAAAAGACACAAATTCTCAATTAAAATAAACTGAGTATTTATGTCTTTAATATAAAAAATAAAAGAGCCGCCTAAAAAGACAGCTCTTAGTGTGTCGGCATAACATATCTTTCCGGGCCGTCGCCAGCCAAGTATTGTCTGCACAACGAAGCTTAACTACCGTGTTCGGAATGGGAACGGGTGGGACCTT
>JAZOSU010000033.1:0-21934 GCA_045657265.1 Eubacteriales bacterium
GCAACAAGTCGAGCAATGGGCGTTTTAATTTATACTGTCCTTAACAGTACGACTCCTAAGATTTTCACTCTTTTTCTCTTATCTTATATATATCGGAGACTGCCTGTATTCCACGCCTCCTCCTTTTTTATTGAAACAACAATAATCGTATAAATCAGAAGCCCTACATTCAAGGTCAAAATGAGCAGACCCTAACTTCTCATAATCGGACGGTTTTATAATAATAGGCAGTTTCGCTTTGGCTGTCAGTTCTTTTAGAAGTTCTCGGCCATTGTCGTTAAAAGCAAGAACTTTAAGACAGGGCGGCATTTGTTTGTACAGCCCTTTCGGGTTTCCGATAAACGCATTTACCGCCGTTCTTCTTATTCTGGCAGCTGTATATCTTTTGCTTTTGACACTTTGGCACAACTGCTCAAAGCTTTCAGACTTTCTGCTCACCTCATAAAACCTGTTTTCAATCCCCTCAGTCATATCGGCAAACTGTGAAAGCTCGGCTTTTGTTTTGTTATATAATGAAAAAAGTAAAAACTGCTCGAATTTTTCGATGTCAAGACAGGGCGATGTGAGATTATCTGCGTATGCCGACATATCTTCTGATATATTTTTTCTGATGTATGACGCACTTGCAAAAGCGCCGTCAGGATTCTGTCCGTCGTGACAATCTCCAGTTCTCTGAATATTGACAATTTTCAAGTCACTGCCAAGATTAATTGCCGCTTTTATATATTCAAACGCAAGTAAGTTATTTGGAGTTTTAAGTATTTGCGCATCCATACCGCACATTGTATATGCCGTCTGTGCCGCCTGAGCATAGCTGACGCCTTGTGACAGAGCAATTTTAAAATTCTCATCAAGTTTTTTCTTATCTGTTTTTGCAAGTTCAATAAGTGACGTGATATCCTCCGACTCACTGCCAAAACAAAGGGAGGTTTCCACTCCGAGACTGTTTGCAATATACACCCCCGCCGTTCCGAAAACGGAAGCACCCGCAAGACAGTGGGCAGTAGGAATCTGCAAAACAAGGTCAGCTCCGCCTCTGACGGCAGCCGCCGCTCTTGTGTGTTTATCCCACAAAGACGGCTCGCCTCTCTGAACAAAGTTACCGCTCATAATGCATACGGTAGCCTTTGCGCCGGTTTTTTCTTTTGCTTTTTCCAAAAGATATTTATGACCGTTATGAAACGGATTAAATTCACAAATTACAGCATTTATCATTTTTTTGCCTTTCGCAAACGTAAGGTGACAAGAGTAATCCGAACCTGTTTTAAAAAGGTGGATTTTTATTCAATTAAGACGATGCAAGGCTGACGCCTTGCGAGAATTAATTGGATGAAAAGACACGAAATATACCGTTTTTGGCAAGTTCGTATTATTCTTGTCACCTTATACTTGAAACTTTCTTACGGATATTATATAATTATAAAAAAATTAATTCAAGTGTTTAAGGAGATTATAAATGAAAGTTCTTGTAATCAACGCAGGTAGTTCATCACTCAAATATCAGTTTATTGATATGGAAACAAAACAGTGTCTTGCAAAAGGTCTTTGTGACAGAATCGGTATTGACGGCGGCTTTTTCAAACAGACAGCAAACGATAAGGTTTTTGAAACCGAATACGATATGCCAAACCACGAAGTTGCCATCCGTCAGGTACTTAAATACCTTACAGATAAAGAATACGGTGTTATAAGTGATATATCTGAAATTTCAGCTGTAGGTCACAGAGTTGTTAACGGTGGTGAAGTATTCCCTGAAAGCACTCTTCTTGATACCGCTAAAATTGACAAAATTGAAGAACTTACCGATTTTGCTCCTCTTCATAATCCGCCTGCAGTTACAGGTATGCGTGCTTGTGTTTCTGTTATGGGCGAAAACATTCCTCAGGTAGCTGTTTTTGATACATCTTTCCATCAGACAATGCCTGACGTTACAGCATATTATGCAATTCCAAAAAAATACTACGAGCAGTATGGTATCCGCCGTTTCGGCGCGCACGGTACTTCTCATAAATTCGTTGCAAAAGCTACTGCAGAATACCTCGGCAAAGATATAAAAGATCTTAAAATCGTAACTTGCCATCTTGGAAACGGTTCTTCAATCACAGCTGTTGACGGTGGTATCAGTATTGACACTTCTATGGGATTCACTCCACTTGCAGGTGTTATGATGGGTACCCGCTCAGGCGATATTGACCCATCTGTTGTAACATATATTATGGAAAAAGAGGGTCTTACTCCATCTGAGGTAAATTCTCTTCTTAACAAACAGTCAGGCGCTCTTGGAGTTTCAGGATTTTCAAGCGATTTCCGTGATATTGAAAATGCCGCTCTCGAGGGCAACAAAGATGCTAACTACGTTCTTCGTATGCTTGCATATCAGGTTGCAAAATACATCGGCAGCTACGCTATGGCAATGGGCGGTCTTGATGCAGTTGTATTCACAGCAGGTCTTGGTGAGAACAACACAACAGTACGCAGATATATCGCTGACAGACTCGGTTATATCGAAGCTTATCTTGACGAGGAAGCTAACAAAGTACGCGGCGAGGCTAAAACAATTTCTACTCCCGATTCAAAGGTTAAACTTATCGTAATGCCTACAAACGAAGAACTTGCAATCGCTGAAGACGTTGTTGCAATAATCTCCAAATGAACAATATAGAAATTGTTTATTCAAAACGAAAAACAATATGCCTACAGGTAAAACAAGACGGAAAAGTCCGTGTGCTTGCACCTGTAGGCACATCTTTTGATAACATAAAAAACTTTGTTTCAAAACACCGAAAATGGCTGGATAAAACTTTGCAGAGAGTTGCGGAAAGAGCCGAAAAATACGACCTTGAAAAATCGGAAATTGAAAAACTGCGCTTTATTGCAAAACAGTACATACCCGAAAGAGTACAGTATTACAGTAATGTAATGAATCTTTATCCGACAAATATTAAAATCACTTCTGCCAAAACAAGATTTGGCAGTTGTAACAGTAAAAACACAGTCTGCTTTTCTCTTTTTCTTATGAAATATCCCAAAGATGCCATTGATTACGTGGTAGTTCACGAACTTGCTCATATAAAAGAGAAAAACCATTCAGCAAGGTTTTACAGTATAATTGAATCTGTTATGCCCGATTATAAACAAAGAATAAAGTTGCTTAAATAAACTTGTTGAATTTTGTTTTAATATGAAGTAAAATCAAATAGTAAATATTAAAAAAGCGAGGTTTTTGATATGGAACTTAAAGCTCAGGCTATAGAAATGGCAAAAAAAGCATACATTACAGAAAGCGAATGTATCGCAGAAATGGCGGCACATTTTGACGAAAAAGCTTATGCAAATGCAGTTGAACTTTTAATAAACGCAGAGCGTATCGGTACATCGGGTTGCGGTCACAGCGGCATTATCTGTCAGCATTTTTCTCATCTTCTGTGCTGTATTGAACAGCCCTCAAGATTCATCTCTCCCGCAGAAGGTCCTCACGGAGCTACAGGTTTTCTGCAGCAGGGTGACGTTATGGTACTCGCATCACGCGGCGGTAAAACTAAAGAACTTCTGACTCTCGTTGATATCTGCAAGAAAAAAGGTATTAAAATCATAACAATCACTGAAAATATGGAATCTCCTCTTGCGACATCTGCTGACGTTGTAATCAAACAGTACGTAAACCGCGAGACAGATAAATATAACTGTCAGGGCACTACTTCATCAACTTCTCTTGCAGTTATATTCCACGTGCTTCAGACAATGCTTATTGAACAGACCGATTTCCAGAACGAACAATTTGCAGTAGTTCATCCCCACGGTGCAGTAGGCGAAAGACTTAATAAATAATTAAAAACACAACACGCTGTAAGACGAAGAAAAAGCCTTGAAAATCCAAGTATTTTCAAGGCTCTTTTTTTATTTTTCTAAATCTTTCTGATAATAAACCTGCGAATCTGCGTGTTTTCCATTTTTATCTATTACAGTAACTCTTACGTGCTCATACAGTTCAGGAAGCTCGAAAACCGCTTCTGTCAAAAGTCCGTTTTCGTCTGCTCTTCGTGATCTTGTACGTCTTTTTCCGCATCTAAAACAAATCTGTCTTGCCTCTGAGCATTTTACGTGTATTTTTCCGTCTTCGTACCAAAGCTCATTTATCTCTGGACCTTCAGATGCGTAAAAATTACCGTCTTTGAGAGCTTTGGTAATAGTGCAGTAATCAAGCTTGTCAGCTTTTATCATTGTAAATCCGCCGCACATACTAATTCTTGAGTGATTGTCGTCTGCCGCAATGCAATATAACTTTTTGCCGCCTCTGAGCATAGCGTCAAATACATTTGCGTTGTATTCGGGATACCCTGTAACAACAGCTGAATAATTTACGATTTCCATAGCATCCATACCCTCGTAACTCATATAATCAGTGTATTCTTCCATTGACCAGGTAGGATGATTGTAGGTTACGAAAAATCCGTTTTCTTTTCCTCTTTTTATAATTTCGTTAATGCACTCTGTATTGAAACTGCGCTCAAAATCAGGCAAACTCTCGTCAAACTTAACCTGATCTTTGTACTGCGGAGCATTTCCGAAAAGATATTTTTCTCTGTGCCAACACACCTGTTTTTCTGTGTCGGGTGAAAGTGCCACAAGACAAAGGTGACAGCATTTTTTGAAAGGACTGTCCGTGTCCTCTGCCGTCTGATTCACTTCTATTTCATAGCCATTAAGAGCGATAAATTCATCGTCGCACAGCTCGGGATGCTTTATAAAAACGTCGTGGTCAGTAAAGGCTACAACGGAATATCCATGTGATTTGTAATGCTCTTTCACCTCTTCGGGAGTAAGTTTTCCGTCAGAAATTGTTGTATGACAGTGCAGATTTGCTTTATAAAACTTACCATTTTCGGGCAGTAAATACTTTTTCATTTGAAATCCTCCTTATACTTTTTATACAGTATACCATAACAACATAAAAATGCAATAGCCCCTGAGATTTTCTCGGGGTTTTATTTCAGAAAGTTGTTTTAAATTAAAAAAAGTTGGTTTAATGTATTTTAAACCAACTTTCTATTGTTTTTTATAAAAGTGTTCTGAAATATTCCCCTGATTTACAGATGTAGTATTAGGATGCATAACTGCGTATTTTATGCCAAGAGCTTTCGCACTGTCCAGAGCATCAAACACTTTCTTATTAAACGAATTCCCATCCGGCACACCGTCCTTTTGAGAAATAAATGGCAGATGACACTGGCAAAACACAAGTCCGTTTTCTCTTGCCATTTCTGCAATTTCCAAAATAATCTGTTCCCTGTTTTCTGTTACTCCTGTCAGAATCTCGGTATTGAAATCAATACCCTTAAAACCAACGTCGGCATGGGCTTGAAATCTTCTTTTCAGGTTTTCTAAAATGTTACTGCCCCCGCGATTCAAAAATAAAATTGATGAAATAATATGTTTTTCGGCCATTATCACACCTTTGAAATATAGTCATTTTAATTGTAGTTTTTTAAAATATCTTGTCAAGGGTTTGGAGAGTTGAACGTCCTTTCATTCGTACAAGTTTACCGTAATGAAAGGGACATTGTCTGCTTTGCAGTCAATACTGCTCGTCGACCCAAATGCTTCGCATTTCGGTACCCTCCTGCGCACCAAAAACCTGCAAAACGCTTCACTGAAGCCTTTTGCTACGGTTTTTGCCCACTATGTGTTCGAGTCCCTTTCATACTACACCAATAAATAAAAGGATATATCCCGAATGGGATATATCCTTTTATGGAAAGGTTGTACTAATTCGAAGTCCTTTTATTATTTAACCTATGTGTTCGAACCCCTACAGATTTTAGAGATGTCTTTTGTAGTTATAATATCAGTTTTGTATCTGCTCGATATATTGGAATTTATCATTCAGTAATAAAGGATTCAATATATTTTTGTATAAACTGAACTCTGTCAAATATTAATGGTTTAAAGGTGGAAGTAACGGATATAACAATATTTTTATCCGCATTAACATATATCACATTTCCACTATCACCGATGGCAGAGTATATATTCTTTTTTTTATCAATAACCCACCATAAGAATCCGTATTGCATAAAGGCAAACTTTTCATCGCATTTCATATATGGTGTGGTCATCTGTGTTATCCATTCGGATGAAACTATTTGTCTATTATTAACCCTTCCTTTATTAAGACACAGTTGTCCAAGTTTCGCCAAATCTTCTGCCGATAAACACAAACCGAATCCTGATGTCACGATTCCTTTATTGTCGCAAAACCAACCGTTTTCTTTTGGCGATTTTGAAGTTACAAAACCAATATGTTCTTCTTTATTTTTTACTATATAGGGTTTTCTTTCTTCAATTCCAAGTGGTTTGAAAAGAAATTCGTTAGCAAATTCCAATGTTGTCATATTGCTGACTTTTGTTATTATTGCACTCAATATATGAATGCCTAATGTTGAATACTTAAATTCACCTATAATTCCATTTCTTCCACCGAGTAAATCAAGAACAGACTTTGTCCAATCTTCGCTTGTGCATACTTTCGTCCAAGGCTCTGATTTGTATTTATATGGTGCAGTCATTGTAAGCAAATGATATAAAGTGACATCCTGTATTGTTTTTTCTCCTCTTTTCACTGCATAATCGGGAAAAAACTCTAATACTCCTTGGTTAACACTTTTAATCATACCTTTATCAATGGCAATTCCGATAAGTATAGATATAATACTTTTGGTAACGGAAGCAATATGAACATTGTCCTTTGCTTTGTAATTATTCCAAGTATCACTATAAATAATCTCATTGTCCTTTACGGCTACTATCTGACATATATTAGGTTGCTCATCTGCAATAATGCCGTGTAATTCTTCTTTGGTCACAGAATGTAGCCTCCTCTATAAATTCTTATTTACAGGTTAGATTATATCATAAACTATATTTATAATCATGCTTTGCGAAGCAAAGCACCGAAATTATTCATTATTCATCAGCAAAGCGACTTACATATTCATTATTCATTGGAAATCCTGGCGAATGAATGATGAATAATGAAAAATGAATAGTGAATAATACAAAACAAAAATCCTGCCGACAAGAATCGACAGGATTTTCGTTTTGGCGCGCTGAAAGGGACTCGAACCCCCGACCTTCTGATTCGTAGTCAGACACTCTATCCAGCTGAGCTATCAGCGCATTTATCAATTGTGCGACTAATATAATAGCACAAACTTTTTATAAAATCAAGTACTATTTTGCTCTTTTTTTATATTATTGGTTTTTTTGCTTATTTTATTGTGTTTAGTAAAGTAAAATGATACCATAAATTCATACAAAAAATAAGGACTATTATCTTTATGAACTATTCAAGTCCAGTTGACAAATACCGCGATTTAATAATATCTGCACAGGACTACATTTTCCACAATGCATAAACAGGCGCTTCTCATAAACATTGAACAGAAATAACCCTTGACCTTTTTTACATCCTTTGGTCAAGGGTTATTTCTGTTCAATTTTAGGTTCTACCATCTTTTAAACCTCTCTTTCAGTATTTGGTGACTTAACTGTTTCCTTTTCTCAATCGCCTTAAAATTCTAAACAATCATTCATATAAAATCTTTTCAAGCAAGATACACTTTATTTATTTTTCTGCGTTTTTATTAAGAAACCTTTAAGTCCGGCTTATTTGTTTACTGACCTTGTTTTTAAGCCTTAGGTCTTTATCTGTACACCGGTATCACCCTTTCTTGTCTATATGTTACCACGATTTTTGCCATATTACAATATGGCAAGGCTTACAAACCTTCCGCCCCGTTTTTATCCAAAACGCAGAAATACAGCCTTTTCTATTGACTATAAATCTTTTGTTTTGATATAATAAATTTATGAGCGGTAAAAAACTTCTGTTTTTACTCTATCCAAGTAAAGTATCGGTAACAAGCATCACGCAAAATCCAAAAAGAAGCGCGTAGGTTGCAAATCTTTCGTTACCTCCCGAGTGTGTTTCGGGAATCATTTCATCACTTATAACATACAGCATGGTTCCTCCTGCAAAAGCAAGTGCAAAAGGAAGTATTGCCGAAGCTACGCTTACTGCGAGATATCCTATAATTGTTCCCATAACTTCTATAAGACCTGTAAAAAGCGCAAGTACCAATGTCTTTGATGGAGAGACCCCTGCTGCAAGCATAGGCCCTATTATGACCATACCCTCGGGAATATTCTGAAGAGCAATACCCCCTGCGATTATAAGCGCGCCTGCCGTATCTCCCGAACCAAAGCCCACACCTGCCGCAATACCCTCGGGCAGATTATGTATCGCAATGGCGGTTACAAACAAAAGTACCTTACTAAGATGCGAATTGTTATGAGATTCAATATCAGAGCCTACCATTCTGTGAAGATGGGGTACAAGTTTATCAATAAGGTTAAGACACAGCGCGCCTGCAAAAATACCCGCAACTGTTATAAGAAGACCGAATTTTCCTCCGTATTCAACAGACGGCAAAACAAGGCCAAGCACTGCCGCCGCAAGCATAACACCTGCCGCAAAAGAAAGCACTATATCAGAAAATTTCTGAGATACTTTTTTAAATAAAAAACCTATAACAGCGCCAAGAGCTGTCGCTCCGCCTACTCCTATTGCGGTTAAAATGACAAGTTTCATAAAATCCATCCTTTTGTACGTATATATAGATTTTACCACAATATTGAAAAAACACAACAAAAAAATAACCCTTGACCGTTTTTCCTTCGGTCAAGGGTTATTTCTGTTCGTTCTTAATATCTAACATCAATTTAACCTCACTTTCTTAGTTTGCGACTTAATCAAAGCTTCTATTTACTGTCTTCCTTCTATACGCCTTCATTTTTTACTTCCAAAATCTATATTAATCTCGTAAAGTGAGATAAACTTTAATATCCTGTCTTAAATTTTCAGAAGCTTTTAAAGTCTTTTTTGGGATTTTTTATTTACCGACCTTTATTAAATCCTTTGGTCTTTATCTGAACATTGGTATCACCCTTTCTTGTCTATATGTTACCACGATTTTTGCCATATTACAATATGGCAAGGCTTACAAACCTTTTATTCCATTTTTATCCAAAACGCAGAAATACGGCATTTTCTATTGACTGTGTACATTTTAGTCTGATATAATAAATATGTTGGGCAGATAAAAAGATGCACGAAATTTTCGTGCATCTTTTTTCTTTTACAATTTTTATATTCTCTATTTTGTTCCGAAAAGACGGTCGCCAGCATCCCCAAGTCCGGGCAGAATATATCCTTTTTCATTGAGGCATCTGTCAAGAGTTGAAACGAAAATTTCAACGTCGGGATGAGCTTTAGCAACCTTTGATACACCCTCAGGCGCCCCTATAACTGCCATAAACTTAATGTTTTTACAGCCTCTCTTTTTAAGAGAATCTATAGCATCACAAGCACTTCCGCCTGTTGCAAGCATTGGGTCTACAAGTAACACAAGTTTATCTTCTATACCGTCGGGAAGTTTACAATAATATTCGCAAGGTTCAAGAGTTTCTTCATTACGATACATACCGATATGACCTACTCTCGCAGACGGGAACAAAACGTGAATTCCGTTAACCATTCCAAGACCTGCTCTGAGAATCGGAACAATTACGATAGCATTATCTTTAACAACTTTCTGAGTACAAACCTCAAGAGGTGTCTTAACCTGACGTTCTTCCATTGGAACGCCCTCTTTAAGACATTCAAAAGTCATAAGAGTAGTAATTTCTTCAATAAGCTCACGAAATTCTTTCATGCTTGTTTTTTCATCACGCAAAATCGCAATTTTATGGTTTATAAGCGGATGATTAAAAATTACTACATTATCAAAGTTTTCCATTATTTTTCCTCTTTCTCTTTACCGAGCTTACTGTTTTCTACTTTAGTAAGAACTGCGTTGGTGATAATACCGATAATAAGCGCTGTTGCAATAGATGTAATCTGGATAACGTTTGTGATTTCGCCTGTAGGAGCAATAGCGTAAGGTATTTTAATAACCAGACCGCCGATACCTGAAATAAGAATAGAAGCAACTACGAACAAGTTTTTATTATCTCCTAAATCAAGGTCTTTAAACATTTTAAGGCCTGAAACTGCAATAAATCCGTACAGTGTAAGACATACGCCGCCCATTACGCATGAAGGAATAGTCTGAAGAATTGCCATAACTGGACTTATGAATGAAAGTATGATACACATAAATGCAGTAGTTGTAATAGTTGAAATAGAAGCGTTTCTTGTAATAGCAACGCATCCTACAGATTCGCCGTAGGTTGTGTTTGGACAGATACCGAAAACTGTACCTGCGATAGAACCGACACCGTCACCTAAAAGAGTTCTCTTAAGACCGGGCTCTTTGATAAGGTCTTTATCAATAATTGAAGAAAGGTTTTTGTGGTCAGCAATATGCTCTGCAAAAACAACGAGAGCAACAGGTAAGAATGCGATAACAACTTCTGCAATACCGCCTGCATTAAGCAGTGTTGCGCCCTGATTAGCTGCAAGAATTTCCAAAGACATATTTCCTGTAACAAGTTCTTTTATAGCGCCTGCAACTGCAACGTAAGGAACGTTGATAAATGCAGCAAGACCTTTGAATGCACCATCAGCTGTAATGAAATTATCAATAATGGGCTGGAAGTTAACAATCATAAGGTAATCAGCGCCTGTTGCCATACCGATGAATGTAAGTATTGCGGCAACAGCATAGCCTGTTGCTATACCAATAATAAATGGAATAAGACGAGCCATTTTAACACGTTTTTGTGTTGAGCAGATAACAATAACAAAAAATGCTACGAGACCGCAGAAAAGAGCGGCAAGGTTATCTGTACCGTAAAGTGCGGAAGAGTTGGCTTTAACAATATCACCCATAGCGCTTCCTGCAAGAGAAAGACCGATAAGAGCAACTGTAGGTCCTATAATAACGGGAGGCATAAGTTTGTCTACCCAGTTTGTTCCTGTAAAATGAATAACTATTGCGATAGCTACATATACGAGACCTGCAACTATAGAGCCAAGCACTATACCGCAGTAACCGTAAGCAAGAGCAACGCCTAACGAACTAAGAAATGCAAATGAACTACCCAGAAATACGGGACTGCCAAATTTGGTGAAAAGCTGATACACCAAAGTACCGATACCTGCGCCGAGAATTGCAGCAGGAATTTGTGTAGGCAAACCGATAATTGTCGGTACAGCTATTGTAGCTGCAAGAATTGCAAGTACCTGCTGAAGAGCAAATATCAGCATCTGACCGAACTTAGGTTTGTCATGGATGTCATAAACTAATTTCTTTTCCATAAAATCCTCCAAAAAATAATTTAAGAGAAATATCTCATAAATTTGATTTTAACACATTAATACTGCATTTGTAAACCAAAAATAGCTTTTTTCGACATTTTTTTGATTTGATTTTATGAAAACGTTATAGTATTATATTCATATGAATATTATAGAAATTGAAAATTTAAATACCTCCGGTCTCGAAGTTTTTTCAAAGCTTTCCGAAAACCAACTGTTTCACATAAACGAGCCGGACCAAGGCGTGTTTATAGCTGAAAGCCCCTACGTTATTGACCTTGCACTCAAGGCGGGGTATACACCTTTATCTTTTGTTGCAAAAAGAAATATGCTAAGCCATGAAATTCTCAAAAGTTTCCCTGCCCTGCCGATTTATACTGCAGATGACAGTATTCTTTCACAAATAACAGGATTTGAGCTGACATACGGCATTCTCTGTCAAATGAAGAGAAAAACACTCGATACAGTAGAAAAGGTTTGCAAAAATGCAAAACGTATCGCAGTTTTAGAGCATATAATGAACCCTACCAACGTAGGTGCAATTATGCGAAGCGCCGCAGCTCTTTCGATTGACGCTCTTCTTTTGAGCTACGATTGTGCAGACCCACTTTACAGAAGGGCATCAAGAGTGAGTATGGGCACTGTTTTTCAGATGCTCTGGACGTATTTTCCAAAAAATGAACCTTATAAGAACATTGAGTATTTGAAGGATATGGGTTTTAAAACAGTCGCTATGGCACTTACCGACAATTCAATTTCGGTGGCAGACAAAAATCTTAAACGCTGTGAAAAACTCGCAATTGTTTTAGGGTCCGAGGGTGAAGGACTTACAAGACAAACAATTGACGTTTGCGATTTCACCGCAAAGATACCTATGCAAAAAGGTGTTGATTCTCTGAACGTAGCCGCAGCAAGTTCAGTTATATTCTGGGAACTCACAAAAAAATTTTCAGAACACAAAAAGCTGTGATAATCACAGCTTTTTTATATTTATCTGATTTTTAATTTTTTGTATATCTGATTTTCGGGGCGGGTTGGTACCGTTTGTAAGACAAGCCGCAGAACCAAAAGCAACTGCGTTTTTCAAAACGCTTTCTATATCAAGGTTTTGTGATTTTGCCGCTATAAATCCGGCAATCATACTGTCCCCCGCGCCAATGGTACTTATTGCTGATATTTTCGGAGCAGTAGCATAAAAAACGCCCTCCAAGCACGCAAGTACAGCCCCTTCTTCGCCAAGACTGATAAGCACGTTTTCCACACCTTTTTTGTGAAATTCCAAAGCTGTTTTAGCGGCAGATTCTATATCTGTCACAGACTTTTGTGCAAATGCGGCGGATTCGTCTTTGTTAGGTTTTATAAGATAGGGACCGAACTTAGCAAGATCATTTGGAGTAAATGACCTTGAATCAATAACTATTTTAGCGCCAAGCTTTTTCCATTTTTCAAGAAGCTCACTCACGTCCGTTACCGAAAGTCCTACAGGATTACTTCCTGTTAAAGTTATAACTGTATTTTCGTCCACGTCACCAACTGCGCAAAAAACACTATCAAGAATTTCTTTATTACAACTGAATCCCTCAAAACTGATACGGGTTTCTTTTCCGTCTTTCTGATGAACAGTAATATTTTCTCGTATTCTGCCAAAGGTTGAAATGTTTTTATAATCAATTCCTTCATCTGAAAGATTTTGCAAAAAAGCAGTTTCGTTTTCCTTGCCCGTAATAATAACCGCAAGGTTTTCCACTCCGTTTTCAGTCAAAGCGCGGGATATATTTACACCCTTCCCGCCTGCATCGGTTGAAGTAATGGTCGCAAAATTTTCGTGATGCAAAATCAGTTCATCTACATCACAATGAGTATCAAAAGCAGGGTTTAAAGTAAGGGTGACAATTTTCATATCGTTTCTCCAAAGAATTATAGTTTCGGTGCATTTTCAAGCAGATATTTTTTTGCTTCGGCACACCATATACCACCGTTTTTGTTAACAATCTCCCAAAGATTTGCATAAAGCGGATTTGTTTTCCCAAGTTCTTCAAGCTCATCAATTGCGATAAGTGATAAATCAAGCTCATTATAACAAATCTTTTTGGCACCGTTTGATTTTTCCATTGCAAAAAAGTTTATGTATCCGTCCTCACAACAGATTTTTTCCGCCATAGTGTACAGAGCAGGAACAGGCACCATTACAAAAACGTCATCAAAACCGCCTTCCGACAGGTCAATCAAATACTGTTCAACGTTTTCTATTTCCGAAGTATTAATATAATGAAGCTCGACACCGCGTTTTTTAATTTCATCAACGCTACAGTTTGTATAATCGGTATGATAAAATCCTTTATATCCTCTGATTATACAGGCAAGACTTTCCACAACAGATCCTTTGAAATATCCTTCTCCATTATACGGCAAAAGACACCCGCGTTCAAGCACAATTTCAGAAACTATGGCATACTGAGTGTTACCGCCGATATACTGATATGAATAACCGGGATCGTACCCTGATTCAAGTTTGAGCGCAGGCTGTACAACAACCTTTTGTCCCACCCGCCACTGATTTTCAAGAGTTTTTCCCACCTTGAGAATAATACCGCTTTCGATACAAGAATGTAACTTGCGTGGCAATAAAAGAGAAAAGTGTTGCAAATTCAAAATGCAACACTTTTCTTTCATTTTGTTGTTATGCAAGGATTTTAGGTTTTATTTTCCTTGTTTTACCTTGCTTTTTGCGATCTGGAGAATTTTTATATTCCCTTTTTTTATTTTTTGGGTTTTCTGATGCGGTTTAACTGTTTGTTCATTTTGAGAAGTTCTTCTTTGGTTAAGGTTATGTTCATCATACCTACCATTGAAGAAAGTCTGAGAACTGTAAATCCTCCAAGCATCTGCATAATACCGCCACTGGCTTTAAGATCCACGTCAAAACCGCCCGATTTCTTTTCACCGGATTTTTTCTTTTTGCCGGCATCCATTTTCTTTTTGAGTGTAAGTCCAAGTCTTAACATCCAGATTTTACCGCCAAGAGTTGCCATAATATCTGAAATTTTATCGTTAAGAGAAAATCTGCCTTCGGGAGCATTTACATCAAACCAGTTAAGAACTGCGCCTTTTTCAACAAGAACGTAGTCCATATTTCTCTCTTCAACTTTGCGTATAAAGCTCTCATCTGAAAACTCTCCCGCTTTTGCAACTATAGTGCTCTCGCCTTTGTTTTCAACGTCAAAATAGAAGAAATGGTCATCTGCTGTTTTCTTACCGATGCTCTCGCCGTTTACAAAAAGTTCCACTTCGGGAAGATTTGAATATACAGTAACCTTTGTTACATCTTCAACACGGTCTACGTATCTTTTTGAACAGATATGAACGAAAGGATCGTCTGAAAGCCATGCTTTATATGCAAAGAAAGAATCTTTCTTGTATTTTCTGTCCATTGTAACAAGACCTTTATGGTTCTGTCCGTTTTCACCGCCCTCAGCTCTTGCATCAGCGCCGAAATCAAACATATTCCATACGTGAGTTGCCCACATATATTTACGTGTGAAAAGCTGTTTTATAAGTTCTTCGTGGTAATAAGCCTGATATTCCTCGGTGTAATCGCCCTGTTTGGGATCGCTTGTATGCCAGTTAAGAGCTTCACATCCATATTCTGAACAACCTATCGGAATAGTGGGGTGCATTTCGTGGAATTTATCAAACCACGGACCGTTCATGGAAGTGTCTCCGCCGTACCAACCGAAATAGTGGTTATAGGAAACAACGTCAGGAATCTGCAGATACGGGTCGTCCATTTTACACATTGAAACTGCCGCAATGGTAGTAAGACGGGTTTTATCCATATCGTGAACAAGATCATTGAGTATTCTGTGATTTTCAAGAAGATCCTCGTCAGAACCGCCGATAGAAATCTCGTTTGAAAGTCCCCATACTACTATAGACGGATGGTTATAGTTCTGAGCGATAAGTTCTTTCATTTGTGAAATTGTATTTTCGCGACCTGTAGGCATATGCTTTGAAATATAAGGAATTTCCGCCCAGATTACAAGACCACGCTCATCACAAAGGTCATAAAAATACTGGTCGTGCTGATAATGAGCAAGACGGATTGTAGTTGCACCGACCTCGCAGATAAGGTCTATATCTTCTACGTGATGTTCTGGCAGAAGAGCATTACCAACGCCCCATCTGTCCTGATGACGTGACACACCGCGAAGAGGATATTCTTCTCCATTGAGTATAAATCCGTTATCAGGGTCGATTTTAAAGCTTCTGCATCCAAATCTGTTGCATACGTTATCTACAACTTCGCCTTCTTCAACTATCTCGGCTTCACAGCAATAAAGATAAGGGTTTTTGCGTCCGTGCCAGAGAGTTACATTTTTCATATCGAAAGTAACTTTCAAATCAGTTGTTTCAATTTTATCAAGTTCTTTTTCGTCGGCGTCGTATACAGTATAAACAATTTTCTGATTTTCTTTTAAGTTTTTAACAAAGACTTCAACTTCAACCTTTGCATCGGAGCCTTCAACTGCAGGAGTTATCATAATTCCGGGTCCGCCGTAATAATCAAGGTCAAAATGAGTATTATTTACGCAGATAAGATTAACGTCACGGTAAATACCGCCATAGAAAGTAAAGTCTGCCATCTGAGGATATACGACTTCATTCGGTGAGTTGTCCACAACAACTGCAATTTCTGTTTGTTCAGTCACTGCCTTAGTAATGTCAACTCTCCAGGTTGAATATCCTCCGTCGTGATGGGCAAGTTTATTACCGCCTACATAAAGATCAGCAGATGAGTTTGTTCCGCGGAATTCAAGATAATAAAGATCAGCATTTGGAAGCTCAGCTTTATTAAGCGTTTTTTTGTAAAGACAGCTACCGCGGAAATAATCGTTTCCGCCATCCTGTCCGTCTTCTGCATTCCAACAATGAGGAAGATTTACATTTTCACCGCCTGATGCAAGGATATCCGCCGAATCTTTTACAAATAACCAACTGTCATTAAGTTTTATAACGTTTCTCATTGAATATCTCCTTCGCTCTGATTGTCACGGCCTAAATCTGCATTCATTTTTGCAAGGGTATTTTTATCAAGATTATAAACAATACCAAGCCCTATAAACTGAAGCACAGCTGAGAACAGGAACGTTGCCGCAACTATGTAACGCATATTAACTGCAACTTCCCAAAGCTGATTACCCTCGTTTTTACCAACGTAACCGAAAGCTACCATAATTATAAGTACCAAAGAAGGTCCTACACCCTGAGCGAGTTTACGGAAGAATGAATGGAGTGAATATACAGTACCCTCTTCGCGCGTACCGAATTTCCATTCATTATAATCGATAGCATCTCCCATCATAGCCCATGAAACTGTTGAATAGATTCCAAGACCAAGTGAGAAGAAAAGCTGACAAATAATATAAATGATAAGGTCAAGACCTGTATTTTCAGGAATTATAATGAATAAACCAAGACCTGCTACGATAGATACTATTGAACCGAATGTTGCAAGTTCTTTTTTACCGAATTTTGCAACCGCATTACGTGCAAGAGGAGTAAATACAACAATAGGAATCATTGCAAAAAGCTGAACAATACCTGATATCTGAACGTTTTTAAAATATGACTGGAAAATAACCGTTACGGCAGTTGTTGCGCCCTGCATACCGATAAACATACCCATAGCAGCAATAGTTGCGCCCACTGCAGGACGGTTTTTTAGAAAGTTTCCGAAAGCTTTGAATACGTTGAACTTAGGCGCTTCTTCGCCTACGGTTATATCAGTTTCAACACGGATTGTTGTATTTTTAATCATAAACTGGAAACAGATAAATCCAAGGACACCCATAATGAGAGCTGCAATAAATACTCTCTCACCGATAAGATTATTGTCTTTATCGTAAATAATGAAAGGTAAAATAACCATCGGAAGCATATTTCCGAAAATAGAACCTATAGAACGCCAAGCCGAAAGAGAAGCTCTGTCTTTTACGTCATTTGAAATGAGTGAAAGAAGAGAACCGTAAGGAACGTTAGCAATAGTATAAAATGCATCCCATACAACGTAACCTGCAATGAAGATTATGAATTTAGCCCATGTAGGAGCATTTGGGAAAGGTAAAAAGCAACAAGCTCCGCCTATGATAAGACCGATAGAACCTGCCCATATATAAGACAAAAACTTATTTCTTTTGTAAGTACGTTTGTCTGCGTCAATAACAGAACCGATAAGAGGATCGTTTATGGCATCCCATACCTGTACAATAATAAGCAAAAGCGCATACCATAAATCCATTCCCATAAACTGAGTCCAGAAAATAGACATTGTGCCTTTAAGAGCAAAGCTCATATTACAGCCAAGGTCACCTGCGGCATAAGCAATACTGTCGCGTATACCGAATTTACGATGCTCCGGGGCACCTGATGTAGTTTCTTTTTTCACAATAAAACCTCCTGAATTTTAAAATCAGTATATATTAGAATATATCATATACCCATAAAAATTGCAACACCAATACTTTCCAGAATAAACATTTAACCAAATAGTTAAACATTCATTGACAAACGTTTTTGTCTATGCTAACATATAATTAACCAAAAGGTTAAATGAAAGGAGAGGTACCTATGGCTTTTCAGAAAACTATGAAAGCTTTATCTGATCCCATACGAAGAGAAATACTTGAAATTCTCAAAAGCGGAAGGATTTCAGCCGGCGAGATTTCAGATAAATTCCCTATCAGTTCCGCAGCGGTTTCAAAACATCTTTCTGTTTTAAAAGAAGCAGATCTTATACGCGATGCAAGAGAAGGAAAATTTATCTATTACGAGCTTAACGCTTCTGTGTTAGAAGAAGTTATGCTTTGGATTACATCTTTGAAAGGAGATAAAAATGATTAAGAAACATTTAAAACTTTTGATTATTACGTCTATAATAACCATTTTACCCATTTTTGCAGGTGTTATTTTATGGGATAAGCTTCCCGCTCAGGTTCCGTGTCATATGAATTTCAAGGGAGAAATTGACGGATATTGCAGCAAAGCTTTTGCCGTATTTGTTCTGCCTGCCATTTTGCTCGGAGCACACTGGCTATGCGCTCTGGGAACCTCTGCAGATCCCAAGAAAACAAATCATTCAGTTAAAATTTTACATTTAATATTGTGGATTATTCCTCTTTTGTCTATAATTACCAACGCTATGGTTTATTTGACTGCTTTGGGAATAGAAACAAAAATTGAAACAATATTACCTGTACTTGTAGGTCTGATACTTGCCATCGTCGGCAATTATCTGCCTAAATGCAAACAGAGTTACACCATCGGAATCAAGCTTCCTTGGACACTCTCAAGCGAAGAAAACTGGAACAGAACTCACAGACTTGCAGGTCGCATCTGGCTTATCTGTTCTGTTGCTATTATCATTTCAGGTTTTATCAAATGTCCCGAAATATTACTGGGCGCTTTTCTGATAATGATAATTGTTCCCACAATTTATTCGTATTTACTTTACAAAAAAGGTATATAAGAACCCGCGGGTACCCGAAACCTTGTTATGTTCACAATAAAAAAATGTCCTGTGAAAACAGGACATTTTTTATATATTAATTCGTTGCCATAACTCGATCTGCCCAAAGATATTTTGTAGGTACACCTTTAAGGATTTCTGCTTCAAGTTCTTCTATCTCGTCGATAGCGCCGTCAAGATGTTTTCCGATAGTACGCTGAGTATAGCGGAGTCTTTCCGCCAACAAAATTATTTCGTATTGTTTTTATTTGATTTTTTGAGGAAAATATGATAATATCTTTTCGTCTAAGGAGATGATACAATGAATAAAACTGTAAAAACCTCATACCGTTGGTTTGTTTTGATTTTATCGGTACTTGCAATGTTGTTTGCAGGTATTATTTATGCTTGGTCAATTCTTAAAGTGCCTTTTGCTAATGAGTTTGGTTTCAGTGCGCAGCAACTTTCACTCAATTTTACGCTTACTATGTGCTTTTTCTGTTTAGGCGGACTTGCCGGAAGCTTTCTGTCACGTAAAACAGGCGTAAAAACAGCAACTTTAATTTCCGCCATTTTAGCAGGAAGCGGTATGGCTCTGACAGGGCTTTTAAGCGGCAAAAGTGTTGCAACGCTTTACGTCACGTATGCTCTTATGGCAGGACTTGGTATCGGCATTGCATACAACGTTATAATATCTACCGTCAGCGCATGGTTTCCTGACAAAAAAGGATTATGTACAGGCGCTCTTATGATGGGCTTCGGCGCAAGTTCTCTTATTTTGGGTAACATAGCAGATTCACTTTTTAAAAGCAGTCTGAGAACTGGCGGTACATACGTTATTTTAGGAATTGCACTTTTTACAGTGCTTATCGTTGCAAGTGTTTTCTTAAAACGTCCTGATGAAAACACCGTTTTACCTATGCCAAAGAAAAAAGCAGACAACTACTTAGAAGATTTTGACAAAAAAGATTTCAGTACAAAAGATATGTTAAAGCGTTTTACCTTCTGGCGCGCTTTTGTACTTCTTGCCTTTGCAACGGCTGTAGGCAACTCGGTAATCAGTTTTGCCCGTGACCTTGCGCTTTCTGTAGGCGCAATAGAATCTCTTGCCACAACCCTTGTTGGCGTACTTGCAATCTGCAACGGTCTTGGCAGAATACTTACGGGAGCTTTGTTTGATGCCCTCGGCAGAAAAAAGACTATGCTAATCGCTACTATTCTGACTATAGTTGCAGCAAGTACAACGCTTGTGTCTGTGCTGACCTCTTCTGTAACAGTATGTGTTATCGGTCTTTGTCTGACAGGCTTGTCATACGGCTCATGTCCCACCATGGTAACTTCCTTCACGTCGGCGTTTTACGGTCAGAAATATTTTGCTTCAAACTTCAGTATAATGAACTGTAATCTCATCTGCGCATCATTTATCGCAACCGCCTGCAGTTCTTTGCAAAGTACCTTCGGCGGATATACGGTACCGTTCATTTTGCTTTTAACTCTTGCAATCTTTGCACTCATTCTTAATCTCAGCATAAAACGTCCGTAAATATAAAAAACACACTAAAAAATGATGGCAGACACAGTTCTTGTGACTGCCATCATTTTACTATTTCACACGATGGTTATTTTTTATTATCAGTAATATAAATAAGTATTCATATCGATATATCTATCTATCACCTTTTGAATACCTTCCATTTCGCTTTTGGATTTCATTATCTCGATAAAGTTAGTGTTATTGTCGGGATACCAGTTTGCGATATACTTTGATAAGGTCGTAAATCATTCTACCCCCAGTCCATTACGATTACATTATCTAACTTTGCAATTTCTTTTGCGCAAACCGTCCCTATGTATGTGTCCTTGTAGTCGGTTCTGTCAGTTTTATACCAGTACGCTCCTCAGGGAATTGAATAGATGAACTTACAATCGGGATTAACATCGGTAAACAATTTCATAATTACAATTGTTCTAATTTTTCAATCAATGCATTTCCCTCGGGAGTAGAATCTGTCACTTTTCTGCAAAAAAGATTCTTTGAAGTAACAAGTTCTTTATAATCATTAATTGTATAAGTGTATGGAGAGCCCAGTTTTTGATTTCCTCTTGCCCAATCTATACTTCTTAGATTGGGCAAAATAGATTTATCATCTGAAACAGTAAAAATTTTGTCTTTAAACGGCGAATTGTATAAAATCGTTTGCAGAAAAACCTCATCACAACAGAGAGAATAAGAAAAAATCGACTTAATTTGTTTTTCGTTTGAAAGCAGATAAGTAACAAATTCATGGGTGATGCTTACCCAATTACTTCCGCATTTAAAATCAATATTCGGATATTTTTTTGTTCTGTTAACACCCAATATTTTTTGTACAAGCAATAACGCTTTTTCTATGAGCATATACAGATTTTTCTTTCTGCTACATCTTTCTTGGAAAAAGTGAAATCGACAATATCTGTGAGATTCTCGTTGACTGAATTCATCAGAACAGAAATGGACAAACTCATATCCGGCATTTTTGCGAAAAAATGTATGAATATACTCCATTGATTTAGTTGGAAAATCAACACCGCTTAAAAAATGATAATAATCATATTCGTTTGAAGATGCATACTCAAGCATCCGCATTTCAATATTGATTTGACTGTATCCGCCCCAATTAACATAGTAGCGATCCATCATAATTACTTCGCAATATTGGCAACTGCCAACTAACAAGTTATGGTCTTCTGTTGAAAAGGGGGATTTAGCATCGATATGAATGTAAATGGTATTATCAGGATGATCAAGTTTTTTAAGAATTCTGCTGACTAAATCATAATTTGTGTGGGCCATTATTAAGAATGCATGTTTCATAAGTATCCTCTTTTTTACTTATAGAGTCGTTTTATAACAAATAATTTGTTATTTTTTAATAATATCACAAAAGACAAAGTTTTTCAATAATCCGCATAACTTAATACATACTTTCTGTGCGACACCTGTAAATTTGCAATTTGTTGATACATGAAATAGAAATTATTATGGCGAAAAAATTTCACCGTAATTTTGTATAGCCTTCCCGAAAAATGTTAGAAACTTAAGTTTTGAAAAAATTGTTCAAAAGAAAAAA
>JAZOSU010000034.1:0-3027 GCA_045657265.1 Eubacteriales bacterium
TCTGAAACTGCGGTCGGTTATCAGTTTTTGCTGATAACGCTCTGTCAATATACGTTTCAAGAATCTGTATGCCCTGTCTTTCTGCATAAGCCATACAGTCTCTTAACTGACCTTCAATAGATTCTTCTCGCTGACTGTCGCAAGAGTAACGAGCATAAATTACTGCTGTCATATTTTTATTCCTCCTTTATCATGGTGCAAATTTTCAGCATCATTATTATCGGATAAAACAGTATCATTGGTCAAAGGTACGGATATTTCAGACTCACTTTTTAAGCTACGTTTTTCTTCGTAATATTTAACGATATCAGGAAAGACACAACGTACAATTCTTTCAAGATCCTCTAAATCAAAAGGCAGTGTGCACTCTGCTTTTGTACCACTTAATGTTTTTAAAACGTCTGCCTTTATAATTTTATAATACTCTTTTATTTTCTTTATCCATTCTATAATTCTTATAATAACATCTCCTTTTATTTTTATTTCTATCGGGGTTTTAGGGTGAGTAACCCTAACAAGCGAATTTGGGTATATACAAATCCAATGCTTGTTGAGACTGATGTTACCGCATCAGGTCGCAACAAAAAATAGATTTGTATCCCACACACCCAATGCTTGTTGAGACTTTGCCGCAGTTTAAAAAGTCGAAATAAGCATTGGTGACTGTTCAATTCCAATGCTTGTTAAGACTTGGGTCTCAACAAGTAATCAGAAAAAGAACGGTCAAATTCAGTGCTTGTTAAGACTTATCCCACAACTTTTTATCGCTCCCACTGACGCTGCCTCTGAAGAAAAGCAGCATACCGTGCGAGAGCTTTTTCTGTTATCTCTTCCATCTTTTTCGGTGGCAGATCTTTCTTGAAATACTTCTTAAAGGTTTCAACTGGGATTTTTACATACTCCTTCTGATTAGCTTTTTGCTCCTGCATAATGGAGAAAATAGCATCCATATCAAGTTTCTTTTCATCACTTAATTTATGCATGCGCTGTGCCTGAGAGAGCGACGGAGTGCAATCTTCACTTTCAATAGTGGTGATTAAATTGCATTGTTCAGCCTCTGTTAAATATGAAAGTTCAACTGCAGGTGTAAAAGAAATTCTTCCCTCATCAACCATATCAAGAAGTGGCTGTTGTAAATTATTAAGCCTGATATATCTCTGAATTTGCATTCGGGAATCGGGCATTGTCTCTGCGAGGATTTCATCACTACGGAACTTCGTACCAACTTGTGACGAAGTTAAATCAGTCCTTGAACCTTGCTTTTTCATAGCATCATATTTCATTTTATAAGCACGGCTTTTTCGCTTGGCAGGATTTTTTCACGGCAAAGATTACAGTCAACAAAATTTATTACTGCCTCTTCTTTTGAAAAATCTCTTACATAAACAGGAACAACATCAAGCTTCAATTCCCTAGCAATCTGCCACCGTCTGTGACCGGATATTATTTCGTAACTGCCATTCATCTTATTAACAATAAGCGGTGTGATAATACCAAATTCCTGAATGCTGTCACGAAGTTCATCGTACTCTTTTTCATCAACACTCTGAAACGGATTATTTTCAAAAGGATGAAGAGTGTCAGGATTAAGATATACCGTATTTTCGTTTGTCATAATTTTTCTTCCTTTCATTTGTAATCTTTTTTAGATTTTAACGAGCCGAAGAAGAAATCGTTTAATTGCTTTTGCACCATACTCAATTTCCAATCAGCGATTTTCTTCAGCGTTCATATTAATAAAATATCAATCAGATTTTTAACGGGCTTTTTCTTATATACTTAAAGTTACTACTAACTAAATTAAAATATATATTTTCTTTTTTCGGCTGGTATATAACTTTCAGTTTTACTCTACTCAGTATTAATACTTGCGATTTTTACGATAGCTAGATACTGATTTTCGGTATCGGTAAAACATATAGTCTTGCAGGCTTACCTAACCCCTGATATTTACGAGACAGTAGATTGTACTGTTCAAGCTCACGATGCAGTCTTGTTGCCTTGTCATGACCACAGCCGAGAACATCACTCATTTCAGCAATGGTGTAAAATATAAAGATCTCTCCGTTTTTATCGCACCAGCCATTGATTGCTGACAGTTGCATCCTGTCGAGCATTAAGCCGTATAATAGCTTTGCTTCTGCAGACAATCCTTGGTATTCTTCTTTAAATAAGATTTTGGGCATTTTGAAAAAAGTTTCATTATCCATCTTTTACGCTCCTTGTTAATATTAATTACGGTAGCCGCTACCAAATTAATATCCTTCTCCCATTTGACGCAAAGCAGTTACAGCTTGTCCTGCAACACTAATTAAATCTGTACTGCAAGGTTTTTGCGCTGATTCTTTCAATGTTGTTCTTATTTTGCGTATAGCTTTTTCAACCTCTTTGCTGGTGCAACCGTTTTTCAAGGCTGAAATAGAAAGATTAGCAATAAAAATACAATGACTACGCTCGTGCTTATCCTGAACAAGCATTCGTCCTATTTGTTCAAGTATGCCATCCTTGCTTTTTACGGTCCAAGTGGTATCATCTGAATACCAAAGCAATGATATATCTGTATTTTCGGTAGCGGCATCTAAAATTAACTGAACTGCTTTGTACATATACATTGAGTTAACCTTTTGTCTGCGACTACGCCCGCTGCTTATTGTGCCTTTGGTATCAAGTCTCGGTCTGCCACGACCACGTTTAATTTCTTCCATTTATGATTCCTCCTTTTGATTTGTTGTAACGACACTTTAAATTTAAGTTTATCATTATCACATCCTTTCTTGTTTTTGAAATAAAAAGAAAAAGCCGTCACATAGACAGCACAAATAGCGGGAGGCCTTTGCGTCCTCTCGCATAGTTTGTACTGAAACTATGTAACGGCTTAAAATCTAAGCACTGATTGTCCGTATGTTGCTAACCGAGTATCGGACTATACTTTTTTCGGTCAGATAATATGTGTTGGCATAAAGCCAATAAGTAAAAAATATGTGTTTCAGTTTGTATTTAGTTTTAGAGTAAATACATTATTTACCA
>JAZOSU010000035.1:0-131507 GCA_045657265.1 Eubacteriales bacterium
GGTGAAGCATTGCGCACAGTGCAAGAACATCTCGATTCCAAAAACTTCTACGCAATTAACCCCGCGTTTGATAGGAAATAAACGGGAGGGCGCAAAGGTCTTCCCTAAAATATAAAAACAGACGGAGGTTTGATATGCACCCCAAAAGTTAGACACTTTTGGAGGTGCATATCAGTTTCCGTCTGTTTTTTGTTTAAAGATATTCTCCGTTTCCCAATAACTTTCCTATTTCATAAACGATTTTGCATTTTCTACTGTATGCTGTTATGATACAAGCAATATAATCTCCTATTATCATACGATGTTCATCTGTTAAAGGTAATTGATAATATCTTTTTTCTAATTCTTGCATAGCTTTCAAGTCTTGCAGGTAGGTTTCGTCATTGGATAACAAATCGTTTAAAAATTTCATAATTGCCTCTCTTTGACCATTATAGCGGTCAATATTTTTGATAATAATATCATAAAATATTGTAAATTGCAACCTATATTGGACAAAAAAGAGGTAATTATGGAACAGAAAATTAGATGTGATAAAAATATGGGTGATAATCTCAAAAAATTGCGTAAAGAGTTTGGAATATCACAGGAGAAACTCTGTCAAAGACTTCAGCTTATGGGTTGCGATATAGGAAGAACGACCTATGCCAAGTATGAAGCAGGTGAACTTAATATTAAAGTTACTGTTATAGTCGCTTTGAGAAAGATATACGATTGTTCGTATGACGTATTTTTTTCAGGTCTGGATTAACCTCAAATAGAAAATATATAAAAAGGCAGATGTGAACTATTTGGGGTTCACTTCAAAACTATCTGCCTTTTTTATTTTTGTGTAATTTTCGTGTCATTAACAGTTTGTACATACTTTTTTGTGCAAACTGACAATTGAAAAATTATATATTATATATTAATATATAATATGAAAAGTTATATAAAAATAAAGTTTATATAGGGAGAATGGTAAAAAATATAGGGAGAATGGTAAAAAATGAAACAAGCGAATACTTTCAACAGAATTTTGAGTTCACTTTTAATAATAGCAATATTATTATCTGTTTTGCCTGTGCAGATTTTCGGCGCAACTGTAAATTATAATGCTTCAAGATACAGAGCGACCATAACTGTCACGGATAATTCAGGCAGACGTGTTACAGGAGCAAAAATAACTGTAACCTGTAGCGGTGATACTCATACCGTGCAGGAAGGCACAAACGGACAGTATTATTTTTCAAGACATGGAAACAACCGTAACCATACGTATACTATAACGGTTGAGGCTGACGGTTATGAAACCGGAACTACCACAATGAAAGGTAATTCTACCCGTGCATCAGTTCAGCTTACACCTATAGTTACTGAAGTTATTGCGTTCAGAGTTTATTATACGGCAGACGGACATATTCCAAGTAACGGATATTCAGCTACAAATGACCCTGCGGATTACGGCCCATCGGCAGATGATACTCCTCTCGTACTTATTAACGTTGATATAACCAAGCTCAAAGAAATAGCAAAACAACCAAATTCACCCGTAGTTTATGGGGACAGTAATCTTGCATCGGGAAACCAATGGGAGTTTGTTCCCAGAGGAAGCCATACAGATGCAGACTATCTTGAAAAAATCTCAGCGTTCTGGGAAGCGGTGCTTTCTTGTACAGACGAAGAATCCATCGAAGCATTTAAAGAAACAGGGCTTTTTTCTGAATATAAAGTATACTGTCTTAAAAAACAGTCAGGCGGTTCTTTCCACGCAGACGGAATACTTGACGTGACACCTCCTGTTTACGTAGTAGAGCTTTATGAGAATACTGTTTTCTTCGGTGGTGGTGTTACTGATAGCGCATCAAACAGTAAGTTTTTAACTGCTTATGATATTCTTGACCAGTATGAAGCGCATCTTAAGCAGGTTATTACCTGGGTTGAAGATGAAAACGGCAAACCAAAGCTTAACGAAAACAATGAATATACAGGTACATACGTAGATACAGCTACAAACAAAATTCATAATATCGCGGTATTCCAGACAAACAAAACCGGCGCAAAGCCTGTTGAAGGAAGTGAAATTCCTTACGTTAAACAGACAAACACATATTACCTTGCACAGTTCAATATGGATATTGATGAAGGTAAGGTTATCAAATATCTTGTTACCTATACCGACGGTGTTGAAAACGAGGTGATATTCAACGAACACGAATATGCCGCTGAAAGATATCAGACAGTTCCTGCATTTACAGGAGTAACATTACGTGAAAATTATAATTTTCGGGGTTGGTATCTTGAGGGTTCCACTGACGGAAAGATATATACTGATGCAGAAATTTCACAGATGAGTGTAAATTCTGATATGACATTCCACGCAGTGTGGGTGCCTGTGCCGAAATATACGGGTACTGTAAAAATTGTTATCAACGGTAAGTATGATGCGCCGACGCAGACATTGCTTTCAGGTACCATGGCAGATTTGTCAACACCTTTGAAGCTGGAAACCGAACCTACTGTATATCTTTCATCAGATGAACAAGAATATATACTTCTCAGTCATACCGAAACAGGCGTGTACAGTGCACAGCTTAAAAACGGAATATACCACGCTTATTATTCTGTTGACGGAGGAGAGACTTATACTAAGCTCAGCGATCAGCCTCTCATTATGGAAAGTCAGGACAGAACAAGATATATTTTCTATCATACCGTATTACATAATCTCAATGGCGGTATGTTAAATGGGTCGTATGACGATATTCTTGAATATTTCCCAAGTGACGTAAAGGTTATGGTTTGTGACAAAGAACCTGTACGAGAAGGATATATTTTTGATGGATGGCTTACAAACGACGGTATTATACATAGACCGGGAGATGTTCTCACAGAATCTATAACAAGACCTTATACCGTTACAGCTCAGTGGATAAAAGCTACAAACGTATATGCACATATAATTCTTGACCATTTTGCAGTTGACGGTACAGGCTATAATCCAAGTGATTCAAAACACAATGTTACGTTTACTATCGACCAGAGAGAAAGCGCAGAGGGTGACTATACTGAAATTTACCATAAAACAATAAACTGGGATGGTAAGAGCGAATATACAAGTAATGATTATTCATATCGCTACGCAGAAACTTCAAATGAAAACAAAACAACTTACGTTGCACAGATCCCGAATCTTACAAATGTTTCTTCTGAGTTTGATTATACTGTAACGTCTGCAAAATCAGGTTATATGGTAAAGAGCATAGAGAAGGAATATGACCAGAATGGTAATCTTCACATTTACTTTACTATGCAGTTTGATCCCAATGAATTTGACTTTGTATATACAGTAGAGCTTGATGACAAGGCAAAAACTTTACCAAAAGAACTTTGGCCTGTGGCAGTTAACGTTAAAGTAACTTGTTTTGAAAACGGTTTGTGGATTCCCATAATCGAACATGCAGAGACATACGAAAGAGTTACGCTGGGCCAGAACGGTATAGGACATGGTCAATATCCCGTATGGATGGCATCAACTGATGACCTGCCTCAGAACTATTATTACCGTATTGAAGTTGTGTCATATGAAATGCCAGACGGCAGAATTGTTGCGGCCGAAAACATAGGTGGCGCCAATACAAATTATGACGCAGTCGATAAAAGCTATCTTTCTGTTATAGAGATTTCAGGAGGCAAAGACCCTGACACTGCAGATGCCGATGCACTTACAGGTGTTTATTACGAAGATGTTCAGGTAGGTACTGTCAAGGCAATAGTATCAATCCCTGTTTATACTGTAACATTTATTCCTAACGGTGGTAGGCTTGACGGTTCTTTGGCATCTAAAGTACTTGAAAATCAGATAGTTATGCCCAACACTTCCGATTATGTTCCCGAAAGAGACGGCGGATATGTTTTTGAGGGTTGGTATATTCTTGGTGAAAACGGTGAGATGGTGTCAGAAGCTGTATCAGGCTCTGCAATAACATCTGATGTTAATCTTATTGCAAAATGGAAAGAACCTGTTACTGTTGAAGGTATAATAACGGTAGGCGCGACCTACGAACAGCAAAACGATGACGGAAGCGTAACTCTTCATTATGTTCCTGATAATGACAGAGTAACATCTGTTTTGGCTCTTTTACAGAAAAAACACAGCGAGGGTTACTACGAAACTGTAGACTGGAAAAATATCTCCGTTGATTACAGTAACTACTATTACTATTTCCAGAAAACAGAAGATTTACTTGTGCCTGTAGGCGTTGGATTCTATTCGTTTTACGGTTTGCCTGACGATGGCAGCGAATACCGCGTATATATTCTTTCGTCAAACTATTCGGCAACATATCAGAATGAGCCAGAAAGTCTGACTCAGCCTAAAAAATATGATACATACCAAGCTACAGACTATGATGCTCTTTGGGGCACCCAGTTTGAAAAAATTGCAACTGTAAATGCACATATGCATTTTGAACCCCAGTCTTTTGACCTTGATTTCAAAGTAGACGCAACCGCTATTGGTGAGAGCTTCCGTCCGGATAAAACAGAAGTTACAGTTACTTGTGACGTTGACCCTGCTATCACAGAATCTTACAGATGGCCTGTTATTACCCAGATGATATTTGGCGAGGAAATTAAAGGCTGTGACGTTGTTTTGACAGACGGTGTCGGAAACGGTGTGCAGTCTGTATGGAAAAACGGATTTGACGGTACAACTCTTTACGATTACGGTATATGTATTGTAAATGTTGACGATGCTCCGTTTGTCGAAGATAATCCTTATTACTATATCGAATATCAGGCTCCTGCTCATTTTGACAGTGTTACAAATGACCAGAGTCAGCTCTTGGTTGCAAACCTTATTCCAAGAACATATAAGATAAACTACCAGACAAATGGTGGTATTATACTGGGTTCACACGTTTCTTCTCATACCTGGAGTTATGAAACTACCCTTTCACACGTTGTTCCCGTAAGAGAGGGATATCATTTTATGGGTTGGTATACTGATGAACAGTTGACAACTCCTCTTACCGAAACAACAATAGATGCTTCTGTTGCAAATGACATAACTTACTATGCAAAATGGCAACAGACACTTGATGACGTACATATGGAAATTATAATAAACCATAGTACCGATGACGGTGGTATTTGTAACGATTACAACAAAAATTTGACAGTATTTTTGACTCACAGACTCAGAGAAGATACACAGTCAGACTTTATCCGTATTGACGGACAGGTCAGAGAATACGATAAAGGTACATGGCACAATCAAAGCGGTGACCATACTATTGATTATGTTAATGAAGAAGATGTATTTACAGATCTTTCATCAGAATTTGATTATAATCTTTACATACATCTTGATGGCCACTACGTTAACGCTGAAAAATCAACGGTAGTCAAAGAAGTACACGAAGACGGAAGTACAACTCATCACGTTAAAATCTATCTTGAGTTTGATCCTGATCTTGTTAATATTGATTTCACTGTAGAGATGGCAGAAAATGTGCAAAAAGCACTTTATCCTGTTTATGCAAACGTAAAAGTTACAGCTTGGACAGGGCTTGAAAACGGAAACTGGCAGACTATTACTCAGCACAGTTCAAAAACAGTAGAAGTTGCCATCGACCAGAGTACAGGTATGGGATACGGAAGCTATCCTGTATGGCAATGGTACAACAAAGAATTTGAAGTTCCGTATTTCTACAGAATAGAAGTAGCTTCACTCGAACTTATCGACGGCAGTGTTGTTTCTATGGAAGAAATTCAAGAGGAAACAGTTTATTCTGCGGCAGGATATACGGCAACGGTATTTGCAGAAAACGGTTGTGAAATCCCGACTGCTATGGACGATGACGATAATATTGTCACAGCTGATACAACCCATAAAGGTGCATTCGGCGCATATGAAGACGAAAGCTATAATCAGATAGGTACACTAAGAGCTGTAATTGATATCTGCAAGGTTGTATTCCACGCAAACAATACAGAGGCTGACTGCTATGACCAAGCTACGTCAAACGATATGTTCCGTACGTACTATAACAGTGCTGTAACTCTTCCACAGGGTGAGTATTACTCACTTAATCAGGACGGAACTATAAATCAGTTTTACGATATTCCTACTTTTGATTATAATACTCACAACGAGTATATCTTCAAAGGATGGTATACCGCTCCCGATGACAGCGGAGAAGCTATTGACTGGAGCGAATCATATGAAGGTAATACAGATTTGTATGCTCACTGGATTAAGGTGGGTTCAGTTATGAAAGATGCCGAAGACACGAAACAGACATCAGGTGATTCATATGCAGGGTATGACCTTATAGGTGCACAGATCCGTGACAGCGCTCACGATTCAATGCCTCATTACGGTAACCCCGGAAGCGGTCTCAGATTTATAACTGTTCTTAGCGAAGACGTATATAATCAGATAAACGCCATCAAAGGTAACCAAGCAGGTGCTGAATACGGTTTTGCGGTTGCAAAAACTTCTTCTGCACAAAGCTATGCGGGAAATACTGAAGGATACGAAATAGAGTATAACGGTAAAAACGTAAATGGTGTTAACACGACAGCATCTTATAAATACGTGAAAAATATGAAATGCAGCGGTGTTGTAGATCACTTTAACGGCGAAGATTACAGACTTTATACTGCAGTTATTACATACAACAACCTGCAGGGTGATGCTCTTGAAGCTGCTTACGCAACTCCTTTTGTAGCTCGTTCATATATACGTTATTACGATGCAAACGGTTTACTTCGTACCTATTACAATAACTATACAGGAACACAGCTCTTTAGCAGTTGTAACACCTCTTTTGCACAGGTACGCGGAATAATTGCAGATGGTAACGGAGGCGCTGAGTAATGAAAAAAATCGGATTCCTTTTAATCTGTTTTTGTTTTGTTTTGAATCTTTTAGGCTGTCAGCCTGAAAACAACGATAAAACTCCCGATAAACCTCAGATAGAAACAGAAATGGATTTTTCGGATTTTGAATAGGAGGATGCAGATGAAAAAGACGATATGTTTTTTAGCTATCCTTTTAATCACATTCTGCGCCGTTTCCTGTACTGATAAAAAAACAGAAATCGGGGATAAAAACAAAAGCGAAATTTCTCAAAGCGCAGATAAAACTCCGATAACTGAAGATAATAAAACAGAGCAGTCTGATCCCGAAAATAATAATTCGGGACAGACAACTCCTGAAAACAGTAATTCAGAGCAGATAATATCTCAGCAAGAGAATAAACCCGAACAGGAGAATAAACCCGAACAGGAAAACAAACCCGAGCAGGAAAACAAACCCGAGCAGGAAAACAAACCTGAGCAGGAAAACAAACCTGAACAGGAAAACAAATCCGAACAGGAGAATAAACCCGAGCAGGAGAATAAACCCGAGCAGGAAAACAAACCTGAACAGGAAAACAAACCCGAACAGGAGAATAAACCCGAGCAGGAAAACAAACCTGAACAGGAAAACAAACCTGAGCAGGAAAACAAACCTGAGCAGGAAAACAAACCTGAACAGGAAAACAAACCCGAGCAGGAGAATAAACCCGAGCTTGGGAATGACGGATATTACAATCAGGTTATAAAACCGTAGAATAGGAGGCACGTATGAAAAAACAATATGAAGAGCCTGTAGTTGAAGTGCTTGTATTAACTGACGAAGCTATAATGTCCAGTGACGACCACGACAACAATTTTGGTGATTTCGGTGATTGGGAAAACTTATAATTATAAAATTGCGGACATTATCTGGAAGATAAGTCCGCAAAATATATTTACAAAGCAAATGCTTGAGTGCTACAAGACGGAATGTGACAAAGCCGACATAGAAATTGACATATGTAAGGGCAGTGAGTCAGAAGAGCT
Source organism: Eubacteriales bacterium (assembly GCA_045657265.1). Lineage (GTDB taxonomy): Bacteria > Bacillota > Clostridia > Oscillospirales > QAKW01 > RGIG9041. The sequence continues at coordinate 7,876 of JAZOSU010000035.1, forward strand.
TCAGAATCTTCTTTATGAAATCAACAGTCAAATGATTCGCAGTTTTGACGGCGTTATGTTTCACGGCGCGGCTATTATATATAACGAAAAAGCTTATTTATTTGCGGCGCCCTCAGGTACGGGCAAAACAACGCATATATCTTTGTGGCAAGAATGTTTTTCAGATAAGGTGACAATTCTTAATGGTGATAAACCTTTTATAAGGTTTACAGACGGAGAATTTTACGTTTACGGAAGTCCGTGGCAGGGTAAGGAAAAGCTTGGGTTTAACGGCAAAGCACGATTAGGCGGTATTTATCTTTTGCAAAGAGCGGATACAAACAGTATTTGCAAAGCATCGTCAAATCAGATTTTAAACGGACTTGTAAAATCTGTGCTTATTGAGAAAAATACGCAGGACCGACTTAAAGTTATTGATATTTTAAACCGTATATATAAAACTATTCCCGTAAACGTATTATATTGTAATACTGATAAGCAGGCTGCGTATATTGTAAAACAGCATATTGACAGGGAGGCTCCAAAATGAAAATCAAAGACGGTTTTATACTAAGGCCTTTCGGAGATGCATATATTGCAGTATCTGTATCTGAAGAAAATCCAAACGTTGCGGTGTCGCTTAACAGCGTCGGCGCATTTATCTGGCAAAAGCTTGAAAAAGGCTTGAGTTTTGAAAATATTTTAAATGATATTACAGATACTTACAACGTTGATTCCGAAAAAGCTAAAAAAGATCTTGAGGTATGTATAGATATATTAAGAAAAGCAGAAATACTTGAATGAATCACTTTAAAGGAGAAAGTATTAATGTTTGTTGAACTTGAATCTATAAATCAGAATATTAAAAAAGATGCATCTTTATTTATTGCAGAATCTGACAAAATTTATTCTGATAACATTTGTAAAGTTGCAAAAAGTATTATTGCATCTAAGAATAAAAAACCTATAGTTATTATTTCAGGCCCCTCAGGCTCGGGAAAAACAACAACGGCTCATATTCTTGATTCGTTTCTTGAAAGCGCAGGGATTGTGACTCACACTTTATCTGTTGACGATTATTTTTATCCTATGACAGATAAAGAAAAAGAACTGCACAAACAAAATAAACTTAATCTTGAAGGACCTGAAAGGGTTGACAGTGAGCTTCTTAACAGACAGCTGAAAGATATAATGAACTGTAAACAGGTTTGTCTGCCAAAATTTGATTTCACTACAAATTCCCGTGAGATGTCAGCGGTGCCGCTTGTTCGTCGTCAGGGTGAGATAGTAATTATTGAGGGTACGCACGCTCTAAATCCCGACGTTATTTCTTTGCCTGATGAAAACACGGTACGCATTTACGTCAGCGTACGTACACGTGTTAAAACCAAAGACGGTGAAATGATACATCCCGAATATATAAGGCTTATACGCAGAATGCTTCGTGATAAGCTCTTCAGAGGCAGAAGTTTTACAGATACTGCTCTTATGTATCAGAAAGTCCAAGACGGCGAGAACAAATATATTATGCCTTTTAAGAAACGTTCAAGCTTTGATATTGATACGTTTATTCCGTATGAACTCAACGTATACAGAGACCTTGTTTTTGAAGGACTTGTAAAAGAGGATATCGTAAGTAAATTTCCTCAGCTTATTTCGCTTATTGAAGATGCGTATCCCTTAGACAGAAAATATATAACTTCAAAAAATACACTTATTAATGAATTTTTAGGATAAAAAAGTGGTGGAATATTATTGATGTGACCCCCCAAAAAAAAGTTAGACTTTATATAGCGTAGTAGTTTTAATAACTGCTACGCTATTTTTATGCAGCCAAGGTGTTGAGACGACAGCGTTTTTGCACTTTAGGAGAAAGACTCGCTCAAAGCCACGAAATATTAGAAGCTATGGCAAAAAGTCTATGTATAAAAGCAAATAAAAATAGAAAAACATCGCAGGGTTGCGATGTTTTTCTTTCATTTTTTGTTTGATGGATTTTAATAGTTTAAGTTTCTTTTATTCCTTGCTTTTGGCGTTCCGTGGAATTTTTACATCCCCGATTATACCATTTTTTCTTGTTTGATTTTTTTATCTATTACGTGTCTTGATGCAAGTTCACGGTGAATATCCTCAAGGGTTATACCCTGTTCTATCATAAGCACCATTGTGTGATAGGCAAGATCTGCTATTTCATAAATGGTTTCTTTTTTGTCCTGTGATTTTGAAGCGATTATAACCTCGGTACATTCTTCGCCGACTTTTTTGAGTATTTTATCAATACCTTTTTCAAAAAGATAAGTCGTATATGACCCTTCTTTTTTGTCGGTTTTTCTGCCCTCGATAAGTTTCATAAGTGCCTCGTATGAAAACTCGGAAAGCTCATCGCTCTGATAAATTACATCTTCAAAACAGGAGTCTGTTCCTTTGTGACAGGCAGGACCGTCTTTTTCTACCATTACAACAAGAGCGTCTTTGTCACAGTCTGCAGTAATTGAAACAATATGCTGATAATTACCGCTTGTTTCTCCTTTGAGCCAGAGTTCCTGTCTGGAGCGGCTGTAAAAACAGGTAAGTCCTTTTTCTATTGAGATTTTAAGGCTTTCTTTGTTCATATAAGCAAGAGTGAGTACCTTTTTTGTTATACTGTCAACCACTATTGCAGGGATAAGACCTTTATCGTCAAATTTAAGTGTATCAATATCAAAATTTATCATAATCTTGCAGGAATACCTGCTTTTTTCATCTCCTTTTTAAGATCTTTTATGTCCACTTCACCGAAATGGAATATAGACGCAGCAAGACCGGCATCAACTTTATCAAGAGCATTGAACAGGTCAATAAAATGCCCAATGTTACCCGCTCCGCCCGATGCAATAACAGGTACATTAACAGCATCGCACACCGCAGAGAGCATTTCTATATCAAATCCGCCTTTGACACCGTCGGTATCAATAGAATTGACAACTATTTCTCCCGCTCCGCTATCAACGCAACGTTTTATCCATTCGATAGCTTCCATTCCCGTGTTTTCTCTGCCGCCTTTGGCAAAAACGCGGAACACTCCGTCTACTCTTTTTATATCGGCAGAAAGCACAACACACTGGTCACCGTAAAGCTTTGCCGCCTGATAAACAAGGTCGGGGTTACGTATTGCGCCTGAGTTTACCGAAACTTTATCGGCGCCGCAACCTAAAACTCTTTCAAAATCGTCAAGGGTATTTATACCGCCGCCGACAGTCAGCGGAATAAACACGCTTTTTGCAGTTTCGCACAAAATATCAGTAAACAGCGCTCTTCCCTCAGCCGATGCGGTGATATCGTAAAACACAAGCTCGTCTGCTCCGTGAGAACTATAATATTTAGCAAGTGACACGGGAGAGGACACGTCTTTAAGTCCTTCAAAATTAACGCCTTTTACCACTCGGCCGTCACGCACATCAAGGCAGGGTATTATTCGTTTGGTTATCATTTTGCCACCTCGATTGCCTCTTTTAAATCTATGGCGCCTGTATAATAGGCTTTGCCGATAATAGCTCCGTAAATATCAAGCGCTTTGAGTCGTACTATATCGTCCATAGAACTGACACCGCCTGATGCTATTATCTGCATTGAAAGTTTTTCCGACAGCTGTTTATACAGTTCAACGTTAGTGCCTTGCATTGCGCCGTCTTTTGAAATGTCGGTACAAATAACGGTGTTTATGCCTATGCTTTGCATTTTCTCGCAAAAATCGTATACAGTCATATCGGATTTTTCAGTCCAGCCTTTGACTGCAACAAACCCGTCTTTGATGTCTGCGCCAACTGCAATTTTATCTCCGTATTTTGCCGCAGCTGCTTTAACAAACTCAGCATCCGCAACTGCCGCGGTACCTAAAATCACTCTGTCAATACCCGCGCCGATATATCTGTCTATCACTTCCATAGACCGTATACCGCCGCCCACTTCACAAAACAGTCCGCTTTCTTTTTTGAGAGCAATAACCGTTTGCAAATTGGGAGTATCTCCTGTTTTTGCGCCCTCTAAATCTACTATATGTAAAAACTCTGCGCCTTTTGCCACAAAGTCTTTTGCTACCAAAACGGGATTGTCATTGTACACGGTCATTTGTTGATAGTCGCCTTTGAAAAGACGTACCGCACGTCCGCCATACAAATCAATAGCAGGGAAAATATTCATTTGTTACCTCCCATTTCACAAAAACTTTTAAGAATGGCAAGTCCCACGTCACCGCTTTTTTCGGGGTGGAACTGACAACCCATAACGTTATCTTTTGCAACTGCCGCACAAACGTCACATCCGTACTCGGAATATGCAATTATATCATCGCAGTCTGTTCCGTAATAGGAATGTACAAAATAAACGCAGTCGCCCTCGTTTACGTATTTGAACAAAGGATGTTTTTGTCCTTTGAATAATAGCGCATTCCAACCAATATGAGGGATTTTAAGAGTCTTTGGCAAAACGTCGGCAAGAGGCATTATATTGCCTTTTATAAGTCCGAGGCCTTCGTGTTTGCCGTACTCATAGCTGACATCAAAAAGAAGCTGCATTCCAAGGCATATTCCCATAAGATATTTGCCCTCGTTTGTCTGCTCGATAATAACTTTATCAAGCCCCGACTGTCTGAGTTTTTTTGCCGCATCTTCAAATGCGCCGACACCCGGCAGAATAATTCTGTCTGCATTTCTGATAGTGTCAGGGTCTGACGATACTGTAACCTGCTCACCTATTGCCGCAAAAGAGCTTTTAAGGGAAAACAGGTTGCCTACGCCGTAATCTACTATTACTGTCATTACAGTACTCCCTTCGTGGACGGAATACTGTCTTTGGCAGACTCATCTATTGCAACTGCCTGTTTCATACTGCGTGCAACAGATTTGAATATGCCCTCAATTATGTGGTGTGAGTTTGCTCCTGCAAGTTCTTTTATATGAAGAGTACATTCCGCATTTCTTGTAAATCCAAGCCAGAATTCCTCACAAAGCTCGGTATCAAAATCGCCCACTTTATAAGTTGCAAACTGCACATCATATGAAAGAAAGCTTCTGCCTGACAAGTCAACGGCAGAAAGAATAAGCGCTTCGTCCATAGGAAGAATCATATTACCGTAGCGGAAAATACCTTTTTTATCTGCAAGAGCGGTTTTGAATGCGCATCCAAGAGCAATACCTATATCTTCAGTAGTATGGTGATAGTCCACATCTGTATCACCCACGCATTTTACCTCAAGGTCAAACATACCGTGTTTTGCAAACAAGGTGAGCATATGATTTAAAAATCCACAACCTGTATCAATTGTGCTTTTGCCTGTACCGTCAAGGTTTAAGCTTAATTTTATATCTGTTTCGCCTGTTTTTCTTTCAATCTGTGCGTATCTCATACTATTTCCTCCAACGCCAATACCAAAGCTTCCATCTGCGACCTGTCACCTATGGTAATACGGTTATAATCGCAAAGACGGTCTTTGTCAAAATGTCTTACCAGAATACCTTTTTCTCTCAGCTTTGTATATATTTCTTTGCCTGATATCTTTGGATGTTTTGCAAAAATAAAGTTTGCCATAGACGGCGTCATTTCAAACCCGATTCTTTTAAGCTCACTCATTGTATATTCGCGGTTTTCAATTATTTTTTTGCAGTTTTCGAGAGTATACTCCTCGTCTGCCATCACGCCTACTCCCGCAGCTTCACTCATTTTATTTACGTTATAGGGGTTGGTTGAATATTTTATAGCGTTAAGGTCAGCTATAATATCTGCGTTTGCTACGCCGAAACCGACTCTGGCGCCTGCCATTGAACGTGATTTTGAAAAGGTCTGCGTTACAAGCAGGTTATCGTATTTATCAATTAAAGATACTGCGCTTTTTCCGCCAAAATCTATATACGCTTCGTCAACTACCACTATTCTGTCAAGGTCGCTTGAAACAACCTTTTCAATTTCATCAAGCGACAGTAAAATTCCTGTTGGTGCATTGGGGTTTGCAAGGAAAATTGTTCCTTTGACCGAAATGAGCGCGTCAATATCTATAGAAAAATCTTCATTTAGTGGAATTTCAATATACGGAACTGAGTTGATATCTGCAAATACCGAATAAAATCCGTAGGTTATATCGGGAAAAACAGCCGGCGTATCTTTATCGCAAAATGCCATAAACGCAAAATTGAGTATTTCATCAGATCCGTTTGTCATAAGAACCTGATTTTTTTCAAGCCCGAGATTTTCAGCTACCGCCTTTGTCAGCACGGACACTTCGGGGTCGGAATACAAATTAAGCATTTTTGCAGCTTCACTTGCCATCTGTTGTGCTTTTTGTGACGGAGGAAACGGTGATTCGTTTGTATTGAGCTTTATATATTTTACGTCTTTTGGCTGTTCGCCGGGGGTATAGGGTACAAGGTTTTTATATTTTTTACTTAAAAATTTACTCATTTATCTTCCTCTGTTCTGATAACTGCCGAACGGGCATGGGCTGTAAGTCCTTCTTTTTCTGCAAAATACGCAACGTCTTTTGCAACCTTTGCAAGAGCATCATAGGTATAATAAGTATACTGCGTCTTTTTAACAAAATCGTCTACCGAAAGGGGACTTGAGAATTTAGCCGTTCCGCTTGTGGGCAGAGTGTGGTTTGGTCCTGCAAAATAATCGCCAAGAGCTTCGGGGCAGTTTTTACCCATAAATATACTACCTGCATGGCGGATAGAATCAAGATAATCAAATGGATTGTCAACACAAAGTTCAAGATGCTCGGGAGCTATCTCGTTAGCAATTTCTATTGCCGCCGATAAGTTTTCGGCAACTATTATTTTACCGTTGTTATCTATTGAAGTTCTTGCAATTTCACATCTTAAAAGCTTGGGTATCTGTATTTCAAGCTGATCTGATACTTTCTTTGCAAGGTCATAGCTATCTGTAACAAGAACCGCACTTGCAAGTTTATCGTGTTCTGCCTGTGACAAAAGGTCTGCCGCAATATGCGCAGGGTTTGAGGTTTTATCTGCAACGATAAGTATTTCGGAAGGTCCTGCTATCATATCAATAGACACCTGACCGAACACTTGTTTTTTGGCTTCTGCAACAAAAGCGTTACCGGGACCTACTATTTTATCTACTTTAGGTACGCTCTGGGTTCCGTATGCCAGAGCGGCAATAGCCTGAGCACCGCCGATTTTGAATATTTTATCAACTCCTGCAACGTATGCCGCCGCAAGAATAACAGGAGATACGCTTCCGTCCTGTGACGGAGGAGTTACCATTACAACCTCAGGTACTCCTGCAATTTTAGCAGGAATTGCATCCATAAGAACGGTTGATGGGTAAGCCGCTGTACCCCCCGGCACATAAAGTCCCGCTCTGTCAACAGGAATTACTTTCTGACCTGTTACAATTCCGCTCTCATCGTTTATTATAAAGCTTGTTCTGACCTGTTTTTCGTGAAATTTGCGGATATTTGCCGCCGCTTTTTTAAGAATTTCCAGAAACTCAGGTTCAACCTGTGATACCGCATTTTCTATTTCTTCTTTTGTAACTGCAAGAGATTCAAGCTTTGCCTTATCAAACTTTTCGCAGTATTCAAAAAGCGCGCTGTCACCGTTTTTTCTGACGTTTTCAATTATATCGCGAACAATTGCCGAAACGTCAGTCTGAGGTACTACCCTTGCAAATATTTCAGATGTGTGGGTCTCACCGTATTTCATTATTTTTATCATTTGCTAAACTCCCTGACTATTTTATCAATAATCTCTTTTTTGAATTTATAACCTGATTTGTTAGCAATAAGTCTTGCGCTTATAGGCACTATGCTTTCTACTACCTCAAGGTTGTTTTCTTTAAGTGTAGACCCTGTTTCGACAATATCAACAATAACGTCCGAAAGCCCTAAAATAGGCGCAATTTCTATTGACCCGTTAAGATGAATAATATCAATATCGCGTCCCAGAGACTGATAATAATTTTTTGCAATGTTTGAAAACTTTGTGGCAACTCTGAGAGTTTTTTCGGCATCGTCCTCAAAATCTTTCATTGCCGCAACTGCCATACGGCATTTACCTATATCAAGGTCAAACAGTTCATACACGTCAGGTTCATACTCTAAAAGAATGTCTTTTCCTGCAACGCCTATATCTGCCGCGCCTCTTTCAACGTATATAGCAACGTCAGAGGGTTTCACCCAGAAATAACGGATTCCTTTTTGCTCGTTTTCAAATATAAGTTTTCTGCCTGTTTCTTTTATTGCAGGACACTCAAACCCTGCTTTTTCAAACATATCATAAACTTTTTCACCGAGTCTGCCTTTAGGAAGCGCAATATTAAGCATTATTATCACCTCCGAGATTAATTATTTCTCTGTATTTGTAGTTTTGCGGAAGTGTTTTAAATGCCGCAACGCTTACGCCTTTTTTTGTGATTTCACTGACTGTTTTATAAACGGTTTCAAGCTCTGTATTGTCTGTATACAAGACGACGGTATCTGCATCGTATTTTTTGTCACTTGCAAAAAGTCTTTCAAGACTGTCAAGATAAACCGCAAACCCGATAGCTTTTTCGGTTTTACCCATTTTTTTCATAAGTCCGTCATACTGTCCGCCTGACAAAACACATTCGGGTACACCTTTTACGAAACCTTTGAACACAAGTCCGTTATAATAACTCATATCTCCCGAAACCGAAAAATCAATGTTTATCATATCTGAAAATCCAGCATCGCAAAGGGCAGACGTGATTTTCTCAAGCTGATTTAAAGATTTATTATCACCCAGCAAATCTTTAAGCATAGGTATTACTGTCTCTGGGTTTCCGCTTACATTCATCAGCTTTGAAATAATATCGGTAACGTAAGTTTTGGGAAGCTCATGAGAGTTTTTGTTTGCAAGACAGCGGAGCATTTCTTTCTGAACGTCTTTTGAAAGTCCGCTTATGATTTCCATTATTATGCCAAGATGCGATATATCTAAAATCGCAGTATCAGATATACTTTCAAGGCTTTTTGCCGCAAGAATTATAACCTCAAAAAGATTATAATCGTCCACCTGCCCGATACACTCAATTCCTGCCTGCATAATTTCTTTGAAAGAATGAGTTCCCTTGGAAACTCTGTATACATTCTCGTTATAGTATACCTTTGAAATGTCTGTGCCACGGTTGTTTTTGATTATTGAAAGAGTAACGTCAGGCTTTAATGCCATAAGCTTTCCGTTGGTATCGGTAAAGGTTATAACACCGTTTGATATAAGAGAATCGCGGTTTCTGACATAAAGGTCATATTCTTCAAACTTACTCATTTTATATCTTGAATAACCAAAACTCTCGTATAACGCTCTGAGATTAAACTGTATTTTTTCTTCGTTTCTTATAACGTTCATTATTTATCCTCAAGATTTTCTATTACTTTTTTATATCCGCCGCTTCCGTAATTGAGACATTTGCTGACTCTGCTTATGGTTGCTGTACTGATATTGGTTTTTGCATATATTTCTTTATAGTTTTTGCCTTCGTGAAGCAGTCTTGCAACTTCCAGACGTTGAGCCATATCCTGTATTTCCTTTATGGTACAGGCATCTTCAAAAAAGTCATAACACTCATCCACAGTTTTAAGCGTAAGAATTGCTTCAAACAGTTTATCTATAGATTCACAGCGAAATTTACTCATAGTTTTTCTCCGTTTTCATATTAATAGGAACACATTTTAACACTTTATCACGCTAAAGTCAATAGTTATTTTTAAAAATATTAAACCCCGACTTACTAAAATAAAGTCGGGGTTTTATCAGCATTTACAAGCAATACGTGATCAGTTAAAAGCATTGCTTTATGCCCAAGCTCATATGTTTTTCAGGTGTATGCACTCCGTCTGAAAATGTAGAATGCATATGAGTATTTGCAAAATACACAATAACCCCTCCCTTTTTCATTAATTATAATTTTAATCATTATTTGAGTCAAGGTATCTTGCAATATATTATAATATTTGTTAAAATAAATTGATAAACTAATTAATAAGAGGTTTACTATGAAAAAAGATATTTTAGGCGTTATGGTGGACAGCGTTACGATGGATGAGGCAGTTGCCCAGATTTCAGAGTATCTTGACACAAATGACGCGCATATTGTTGTAACTCCAAATGCGGAAATTATTAAAGTCTGCGCTGAAAACAAAGAGTTTTGCGATACAGTAAACAAAGCATCTTTTATAGCTCCTGACGGCGTAGGCGTTTTATATGCCGCAAAGGTTCTCGGTACTCCTATCAAAGAAAAGGTTGCAGGCTGCGACCTTGGATACAACCTTTTATTTGAAGCAGCCAAAAAAGGCAAAGGCGTATTCTTTTTCGGTTCAAAGCCCGGCGTTGCAGAAACTGCCGCCGAAAAACTCAAAGAGAAAGTTGCGAATCTTATCGTGTCAGGCACAAGAGACGGTTATTTCAAGCCTGAAGACACAGACGATATAATAAAACAAATAAATGACAGCGGCGCTTCGATGCTGTGGGTATGTCTGGGCGCTCCCAAGCAGGAAAACTGGATGGCAGAAAACAAGGACAAGCTGAATGTCGGCGTTATGCTTGGTCTTGGCGGAAGTCTTGACGTTTATGCAGGCAACGTAAAACGCGCCCCTAAATTTATGATAAAAATGAAGCTTGAATGGCTCTACAGACTTATAAAAGAACCATGGCGTTTTAGCAGAATGATAAAAATACCCGGTGTGCTTGTAATTGCCCACCGTGAAGCAAAAAGGAGAAAGAAAAATGTCTGAACTTCGTGTAACACTTTTAACTCATACCCCCGAACCGCAGAAAATTATGGCGGCTGCTGCAAAGCTCTGCTATGCAAGAGCTGATATTGATACCGTTATGGACGGTCTTACCCCTGAAAAAACCGATAATTTTATTGATATGCTTGCAGGACTCGGTCACGAAAGTCCTATGGAGCATATGACCTTTTCATTCGGTATAGAAAACGTTTCACGTTCACTTCTTGCGCAGATTACACGTCACCGTATGGCGTCTTTTTCTGTTCAGAGTCAGAGATACGTAGCAGAGCACGATTTTGAGTTTGTAACTCCCCCACAGATAGCAAACGATGCAAAAGCATCAGAGCTTTATCTTGAGACTATGAAAAACATAACCAAATCATACAATGCTCTTGCAGATTTACTTAAAGAAAAAAACATAGCAGAGGGAATGGAAGCAAAAACTGCTGAGAAAAAAGCAATTGAAGATGCAAGATACGTTCTTCCCAATGCTTGTACCACAAAAATGATAGTTACAATGAACGCGCGTTCACTTCACAACTTTTTCAAACTCCGTTGTTGCAACCGCGCACAATGGGAAATCCGCGACCTTGCATGTCAGATGCTTTCTTTGGTAAAAGAGGTTGCTCCCAACGTATTTAAAAATGCAGGTCCCGACTGTGTCAGAGGCGCATGTTCAGAGGGCAGAATGACCTGCGGAGAAGCCGCGGCTATGCGCAAAAAATTCAAGGGAGAATAATTAAAATGCCTTTAATAGTAATAGAAGGTCTTGACGGAAGCGGCAAAGCTACCAATGCAAATGCCCTTTATCAGAAACTTGAAAGTCTCGGAAAAAAAGTCAAAAAAATATCTTTTCCCGACTATGACAGTAATTCAAGCGCACTTGTAAAAATGTATCTTGCAGGTAAATTCGGCTCAAAACCCACTGACGTTAATGCTTATGCCGCATCAGCATTTTACGCTGTAGACAGATTTGCAAGTTTCAAAGCAAACTGGCAGAAAGAATACGAAAACGGTGACTGGATAATTGCAGACCGTTATACCACTTCAAATGCAGTTCATCAGGCGTCCAAGCTTTGCGGCAAGGAGCGTGACGATTATTTTGAGTGGCTTTACGATTTTGAATTTAACAAAATGGGTCTTCCAAAGCCCGATGCCGTTATTTATCTTGACGTTATTCCCGAAGTGTCTCAGAAGCTTATGACAGGACGCTATGACGGTGACGAAAATAAAAAAGACATTCACGAAGCTGACACCGAATATCTTAAAAAAAGCAGAGAATCTGCTCTTTATGCGGCTCAGAAACTTGGCTGGAACGTAGTTACTCTTTGCAAGGATGGTCAGATGCTTTCAAAAGAAGATGCATTTGCAAAAGTATTTGATAAAATAAAGGAACTTTATGGAGATAAACTTTAAAAACCCAACTTTTTCCGATAAACCTATAGTTGACAAACTGCTTTTTGAATCAGAAAAACGGTTTTGCGAGTATACTTTCGGTAATATAATTTGTTGGGGCGCAAAATATGATATAAGCCTCGCAATTACCGAAAAGGGATTTATTACAGGTAGTCCCAAAAGAGCATATTTTAGTTTTCCTATAGGAGAGGACAAAGACGAAATAATCCGTGAACTTATAAATAAGTATCCCGAGTTTTCTCTCTCCTCGCTTTCTGAAAAAGAAGCGGAATATTTAAAAGATAATTTTGATAATTTTGAAATCACACCCGCTCCTGCCCGTTTTGACTACATTTATCTATCTGAAAAACTGTCAACCTTATCAGGCAAAAAACTTGCATCAAAACGCAACCACATAAACGCATTTTTATCAAGCGGAAAGTGGCACACTGAAATACTTGAAGCAAAACATATCCCTCTTCTTTATGAGTTCAACAAAGAGTGGTGTATGGGACTTTGCGATGAAAAAGATTCATCTCTTGCCGCTGAAATGTGCGCTGTAAATACAGGGCTTGAAAACTATCAAGCTCTCGGTTTTTGCGGTCTTGTTCTTTATAAAGACGGAAAAATCGCAGGATATAGCTACGGTGAGCCTATCAACAAAGATACTTTTTGCGTTCACGTTGAAAAAGCCGATATAAACATCCGCGGAGCATATCAGATGATAAACCGCGAGTTTGTACGCACCTATTGTCAGGACTATACCTACGTCAACCGTGAAGACGATGCAGGTGACGAGGGACTGAGAAAAGCAAAACTCAGCTACTACCCCACAAACGTTGGCAGTAAATGGAAGGCGGTATATAAAAAATGAAAAAAGTTTACGTATTTTTAGCAGAAGGCTTTGAAGAGGTTGAAGCTCTTACTCCTGTTGATATTTTAAGAAGAGCAGGAGCAGATGTTACAATGCTTTCTGTAACAGACTCTCTTACTGTCAAAGGCGCAAGAAACATAGGCGTTCTGGCAGACGGACTGCTTTGCAATACTGATATCTCAGATGCAGATATGATAATTCTGCCCGGCGGATATCCCGGATTTGAAAATCTTGCCAAAAGCAAAGAGGTTATGTCTGCAATAGATTTTATGAATAAAAACAAAAGATACATTGCATCTATCTGCGGTGCGCCTGCGGCAGTGCTTGGCAAAAACGGATATCTCAAAGACAAAATTGCCGTTTGTTATCCCGATATGGAAGATGACCTTAACTGTAAAAGCGTATCTGCAGACGACGTTTGCATATCAGATAATTTTATCACTTCAAAAAGCGCGGCAACTGCAATGAGCTTTTCTCTTGCACTTACAAAACTGCTTTTCGGACAAGAGAAATATGAAAATATAAAGAAGAGTATAGTATACAATGACTAAAAAAAGCCAGAACACCATAGCAAAAAAAATATCACTTTTATTGCTTATAATTCTTTCAATGCTTTTCCTGATGGATGCTCTGTCGGGATATCTTTTAAAGAATATAACCAACCTGCACAAGATACTCATTTATTGTGTTATTTTTCTGATACCAATTTTTATATATATCAGAAAAAACAAATACAAAGCATCTGAAATCTGCAAACTTTCACACGTTAAACTGCGCTATCTCCCGTTTATAATCCTTTTCGGACTTTCGGTTTCAATAATAAGCGCGCTTATAAACGCGGCAAGTTCTGCGGTTTTAAGTAATTTCTTCGATATAAGTATTCCTACGTCAACGGTTGTGTTTGCAAGTGAAAATCCCTTTGTAATAGGACTTACTCACGTGTTTTTACCTGCTTTTTGCGAAGAACTTCTTATAAGAGGCGTTGCCCTTTCGGAGTACGAAAAATATGGAGTTTCAGTGTCGGTTCTTATAACTGCCCTCATTTTTTCGTTGTTTCACGGCTCGGCAGTTACCTTCCTTTCGCTTTTTGTGGCAGGTGTATTTTATGCGGTGCTTACACATCTTTTCAAAAGTGTATGGCCCGCAATTTTATGCCACTGCATCAACAACGCTCTTTCGGTATACATCAGTTATCATTCTGACTACATAAAATATCTTGCTGACGATTTTATTTTTGCGGCAATTTTATGCGTGGTTATCTTTGTAATTCTTTATCTTACCCTGAGATTTACCGAAAATCTCATTGACGATTTAGGTGACAAAAAACGTCTTAAAACCAATACACGCAAACTGGTTTACGGCGAACCGCTTGCCTCCTTGTATATTTGGGTTTTCATTATACTCAGCGTAATATTTTCTATTAAAAATACGGGGCTAATATGATTAAGAATATTTTATTTGATCTTGACGATACCATATTTGATTTCAAAAAATCAGAAGCTGTTGCCATTTCCAATACACTTTCAGAGCTGGGGGCTGTGCCTTCAGCTTTTATTATAAAAAGGTACAGCGAAATAAACGACAGTATGTGGAAACAGCTTGAAAAGGGTACACTTACAAGAGAGCAGATTCTCGTTATGAGATTTGCGGTTTTGTTTGAAGAATTCGGTATACAGGCAAACCCTGCCGAAACCCGAAAGATTTATGAAAAACATCTTTCAAGCGGTCACTTTTTTATAGACGGCGCTTTGGACGTTATTAAAAAGCTTTATAAAAAATATAATTTATATATTGTATCAAACGGTACCGCAACTGTTCAGAAAGGCAGACTTGAAAGTTCGGGAATTGAAAAATATTTTAAGAAAATATTTATTTCTCAGAACATAGGATATAATAAGCCTGACATTCGTTTTTTTAAAAAAGTTTTTGAGCAGATAGAAAATTTCAGATCTGATGAAATCATAATAGTAGGCGACAGTCTCACCTCCGACATACAAGGCGGAATCAACGCAGGTATAAAAACCGTATGGTACTGTCCCAACGGCTCACCTGATACGTCACCGGCGGATTTTGTTATCAGAAATCTTGATGAAATTTTTAATATAGTTTGATTTTATTAATAATTTTGTAAAATATATTGCATATAATTATTAGCATAAATTTATTATGAGGTAAAAGTAATGGCTGAATACAACAATTACAATTCACATGGGTACGGATACGGTTATAACGGATATAATCCTAACAGAAAACCCGAAAAAGAGAAAAAGACGTTAAAAGCATCGTCTGTTATCGCGATATGCGCAGTTCTTTCTCTCACAATGGGTATAATCGGCGGTTTTACAGGATATCTTATTTCATCGGTGGGAAAAGGAGAAGGTCTCATAGGTGGCACTACTGTTATATACAGGGACGTCACCGTAAAAGATAGTGAGGGCAAAGAAATTGAAAATCAGATGTCAGTTGGAGAAATTGCCCAGATGTCAAAAGACAGCGTTGTAGAAATTACAACAGAAGCGGTATCTACAGGCAGTTTTATGATGCAATACGTTGCTGAGGGTGCAGGAAGCGGAGTTATTTTGACAGAAGACGGTTACATAGTAACCAACCACCACGTTATTGACGGAGCAACGTCCATATCAGTCAGAACAACCGACGGCAAAAGTCACAAAGCAACACTTGTTGGAACAGACGAAAGAACTGACCTTGCAGTTATAAAAATTGATGCAAAAGACCTTAAGAGCGCAGTTGTAGGTGATTTTAAAAACTGCAAACTCGGTGATACTGTAGTTGCCATAGGCAACCCATTAGGTCAGCTTGGCGGTACCGTTACAGACGGTATCATAAGCGCTCTTGACCGTGAAATCACTATTGATAACAACATAATGACTCTTATTCAGACAAACACCGCAATTAATCCCGGTAACTCGGGAGGCGGTCTTTTCAACACAAGCGGCCAGCTTATAGGCATAGTTAATGCAAAATCTTCGGGAGAAGACGTAGAAGGTCTCGGCTTTGCAATTCCCATAGACCTTGCGCAAAACGTAATTAAAGACCTCATAGAACACGGCTACGTTACAGGAAGAGTTGATTCAGGCATAGAAGTCCTTGAAATTTCCGATTTCCAGAGCGCAATGTATTACAGAGTATCTGCAACAGGGCTTTATGTTTACAGCGTTGCAGAGGGCAGCAAAGCAGCAAACGCAGGATTCCGCTCAGGTGATCTTATCAAATCCATTGACGGCGCAGATATTTCAACTGATGACGAGTACAATAAAATTATTGAAGAACACAAAATAGGTGACTCCCTTTCTGTAACAGTTATCAGAAAAAATCAAGAGATTACATTAAACCTTGAACTTGTTGAATATAAACCCACAAGCTCAAATCCATTGATATCTTAAAAATTTATAAATCAAAAAACAGGTTGAAAGCATTAGTTTCAACCTGTTGTTTATATGGTAATTTATATTAAAAAAGACGGAACTTCATTTGAAATTCCGTCTTTTTATTATTATTTAAGGATATAGTCTTTGTGGAAGATAGATACGATTACAGAAACTTCTGCTCTTGTTGCTGTATCCTTAGGAGCAAATCCTGTATCTTTACCTGAAACTATACCTGCCATCTGACAAGCGTAAACTTCGTTTTTAGCCCAAGTACTGATTTTAGCATCGTCAGGGAATGTAACTTTGTTTACAGCTTTCTTGAGTGTAATCTTCTGATAATTTGCATAACCTACAAGCATTACACACATCTGCTCACGTGTAATTACGTCTGTAGGAGCAAATGTTGTTGCAGATGTACCGTTTACAATACCGTTATCTGAAGCCCATTTAACTGCGGCTGCATACCAAGCGCCTTCTTTAACGTCAGTAAACTTAGTTTTAACGTTATTGTTTGTTGTTTTAACGCCTGACATATTAGCAAGTACCTGAACGAATTCAGCTCTTGTAATTGTCTTTGTAGGTGCAAATGTTGTATCAGATGTACCGTTCATAAGACCGTATGTTACAGCGTAATCAACGTATTCTTTATACCAGCCTTTAGCATCAACGTCTTTGAATGTCTTAGCTGAGTTTTCAAGACCTGTCTTTGTACCGGTAGCTGTTACTGTGTTTTTATTTCCGCAAAATTCACAAGTAGCTGTCTTTGTACCGTCTTTAAGAGCAGTGGCATCACCGTTGTACTTATATGCGCCGTATACGTGTGAATCATTCTTAAAGTTGCCTGTTTCTTTAACAGTCTTGGTTTCACTGCAGCCATTTGTATCACATTTAGCGGTCATCTTACCGTCAGATACACAGTTTTCAGAACCTTCAATATGTTTATAGTTTGTAAAGCTATGTGTCTTAAGAATGCTCTTAATAGCTTCCATATCAGTTATAAGACTGTCATATGCTGCTTTACTTGCTACTGTTTCAAAACGTTCTTTTGCATTTTTCAATGCTGTTTTAAAGTTTTCAAATGTGTTTTCGCAGTATTTACCGTTATCGTTATTAACTTTTGAAAGTGAAAGTGCAATTTCGTCATATTTTGTACGGGTTAAAGCTTTACCTGCTTTGATAGCTTTTTCTATTTCAGCAGCAGCTTCTTCCATGGCTTTCTGACCAAGTTTATCTTCAACAGTCTTCCAACCAGTGTAAACTGCATCATCTAAGCTTTCTTTAAGTGCAGGAAGCCAGTTTGAAGTATCGGTATCATCTGCTTCGTTAAGAACAGGAATAATTACATCTTCTGCTCCCAGTTCGCCTCTTGTTACTACAATTACGTGCTCAACTTTAGCACCGCCGAATTCAACTGTTACCTTGTACTCTTTTGTTTCGCCAATGCCAACGCTTACGTTTGTAACCTCTTGATTTCTTGCGTTAAAGAATTTAACAACTGAACCGGCAATTTTACCTGTACCTACAAGAGCTTCGTCTTTACCGTCTTTACTGAGAAGTACAGAGAATTTTCCGTCCTCTTGTTTTGTAGCCTCATTGCCGCCAACAGTTACTGTATCCAATACTGCAATAGGCGGAGTTTTTGTAACAATTATGTGATACTCCTTGTACTTTGTAGCATCAGAGTCGAGAGATAATTTAAGATATACGGGAATCTCATTAAGAGGAGTTGTAGCTTTTGTTGTAATTTTCCAACCGGCAGTAGTTTTCTGATTCGGTCGTGCCGGATGTGTTACTACTGAAGTTTCAAGCGGGATATCCATTGTTATTTTATGTGAATCAAGAACTTCTTTGTACAAATTCTTAATAACTAATGTATATTCATATTTAGAAGATGCATTCACTGCTTCTGTATATACCCCATCAGCTGTTTTACCATCTGCATCAAGATTATTTACGTGGTAGTAGTACTTACCGTTTATCTCATAAATATCATCGCTTACAAATTCAAGAGGAATAAGTTCGCCGGCTAAAGATTTCTTTTCTGAATCTGTATAGTAGCTATCAGATTGAATAGTTTTGTTTGTTGAGACAAATTTAAGCTTTACACCATTTGAATCGGGTAATTTTGTAGGAATAGTTGAAATAATATAGTTTTTCTCAGCAACGCTGCTGTCAGATACTTTTCTGCCAACATCAACAGTTGTATTGAAACCGATAAGTACGTTATCTGTTATTGTAACAACCATATCTTTAACGTTATTACCTGTATAGTCTTTACCAACAAGAGTCATACCCGCTGTTGATGCATGAATATAGTTGTTTTTAATGGTTAATTCGTTATGGAAATTATGTTTTGCATCAAGAAACATTGATGCCGAATAAAGATTGTACTTATAGAAAATATTGTTCTCGAGAACAATAGCTTTTCTGTCGGTATTGTTTGGATTGAACTGAGCGTAACGATCGTTATGTCCCTGAATAAGCATTCTTTCATTAAAGTTTCTGATGTTACTGTTTTTGATTGTAAATGAGTAATCATCATAAGGAACTGTCAGATAACGATCAGCTGATGCCATTTTTGAGTTCTTCGCATGGTCAACATAAAGTCCGTCAATTGTAACATGTCTCCACAGATAGTTATCTGAATTTGCAAACAGACCAAACTTTGAAGAATTGTCAAGATATACGTTCTTGAGTGTCATACTATCGTTATACTGGTTTATATCGGTAGTATGTTTGTTTGATGTTTCTTCTTTATATGTGCTACCGTTTTTTACATATCTTTTCTTGAAATGATTGCCCAGCAAAAATCCGGCATATTCTTCACCACTAATCGGAGCTTTCTTCCAGTAAAGATTTTCAATTTTAACGTTGATATCATCTTCAGGTGATCTTTCGGGATCACCGGCATTGCCTAAGTCATCCTGAATAACACCTTTGAGAGTAAATCCGTAAAATTCGTAATTACCTTTAACGGCTGTGTTGAATTTAAGCCAGGTAACCGTAATACCTTTGGTTGTATCAAATGCATCTGCTTTACCTGTATTAACGTTTGATACCCAATCAGAGCCGTCCTGTTTTGTGCCTTTAACGTACGGCATCTTGTTATAGTTTCTTGTAAAGTATTTACCGGGGTATTTTACTTTCCAGATATTGTAATTTGTATTACCTGAAGCTCCACCAAGGTCTTTCAAAAGGAAGTTTGGATCTTTAATATTATTTGATTTTGCATATTCAATAGCAGCTTCAAGAGTATCAAAAAGGTTTTTGCCCTTTACAAAGACATACACCGTATCATCTGCCCATGTTGTTGAAACCGCATAACCGTCTTCAGTTGATTTAAATTCATTTGTTACAAGAAGAGCTTTTGTTGAATCAATAAGGTCATCTGTAAAGTTTGCTACAAATGTATTACCCTGACCTGCTGAGCTGAGTGAATCTTTTGATACAAGGTGTACTTTGTATATAGAATGAAGCTCAGGGTTTGATTTAACATAGATTTTAAGATATGCAGGACAGTTATCAACTGTCATATGTGACATCTGAGCCGATGTAATCTCAGTTGTCATAGCCTTGTCGAAATACCATTTAGCATCTGCTATTGTCGGAAGTT
The DNA here is from genome assembly GCA_045657265.1 of Eubacteriales bacterium. GTDB lineage: Bacteria > Bacillota > Clostridia > Oscillospirales > QAKW01 > RGIG9041. The sequence continues at coordinate 27,870 of JAZOSU010000035.1, forward strand.
TGATTTCAAGTTCTGCAAGTGTACCAACACCGTATGTTTCCATACCTGCCATAATCTTGCCGCCAAAGTTATCAATTTTAACTAAGGTAGCATCGCCTTTAAACTTAGCAGAAATAGGTATGATATTTGTGTTAAGAATCTTTCTGTCATAATCAAGATAGTAATCTTTACTTAATAATCCGTCAAGAACAAGGTTTGAACCTACTATTGATTTATCATCAGTTGAAAGATTTGTTATATAGTTGCCTGAAATTTCTGATGATGTACCGATAGCTCTTGAAAGTCCGTAACCGTCAATACCAAGAATAATGTTATCTTTAATTTGAAGGTTTAAATCATTTGACGGAACTGATGTTGTTCCTGTAACTGAGAAAAGTGTTCTTGATGTGCCGTTTGGTGCGGTAATATAGTTATTTGTAAGAACAAAACTTGAATAGTTTGCGTAGTTAGCTGAATAGAAACCGAACAGACCGTATTTCTCTTCTTTTGTTATTGTACCTGTTGAGAAGTTATACAAAATGTTGTGGTCAAATGAAATCTTTGAGTTAGCACCATAAGTTTTATCATCTGCATAACCCCTGAAATGGAAAGCAAAGCTACTGTCTGCTTTCATATTTCTAATGTTACAGTTTTTAAATGTAATTGAGTTGCTTGAGTTATTCTGTTTAATCAACCAGTTACCGGGTGTGTTGCCGTTTCCGAGATTATCAAAGTCGATAAACAAACCGTCGATAACTGTTGTTTGTGGAAGAAAGTTTGCAGTAAACTGCATATTTCCTGCTTTGTAAGAAGACTGGAAATACATATTATTAAAGAGCGCTTTATCTCCTGAAATACCTTTGGTACTGCTGAATTTGATAGGCTGATCAAGAGTATCATTCATAAGAATGTTTGCAAAAACAAAGTTTGTTGCTTTGTCTGATGCGTTTCTTCCAGTAGCATTAATTCCGCCGCCTACCTGAGATACTGTAGTAGATGTTTCTGTAACTGTTGTTTTCTTATATGAAACAAGCTCAAGTCCGTGTACTTCAAGAGCAGGATTAACAACACCTGTAATTTTAATACCGCCTACTGTTCTCTTGTTTTTATCGTAAGCTGTATTATATGTCCAGGCTTTATCTCCTGTACCGTCGTTAAGTCCTGCGTCTTTTGTCCAGCCTTTGTTATCAAAAGGTGAAACATTATAGTTAGGAGCGTAGATTTTTGCAGAATGTGAAATGATTATTTCTTCTGTAGGTGCATTGTAATCAAAGTAGATTACAGGTGTTGCTACATCACAGACATCTGCATATTCAAAAACATCATCAAGATTTGTAAATGCATTTACACCTTTAATAAAGGTATATGTTTTTCCGTCATATGGAAGTTTGTACTCAAAGGTTGTGTAATCTTTATATCCTGAAACTTTTGCATATCTGTTTGTTACAAGATATATATCTTTTGTAATTGTATCGTCGCCTTCGAATGTTTCTGAGAAAAGGTTTGTACTTGTAATTACTTTTACAGTATATACAAGTGTTTTTTGAGTTTTACTGCTTGATACTTTTACGTAAAGTGTCTTATCAGTTCCGCCTTTAACTGTTGAAATATCAACTGCGTTTGTACATTCAGCGTTTGTATACCATTTGTACGTTGCGCCTTCGGGAACAGTAAAGCTGATTTTTGCAGTTTTATCTTTGGGAAGATTATAAATTATTGTACGAGTATTCTGATTAAGATTAGCCGAGCCTTCGTTTGCTGTAACATTTGAGATTTCTACAGGCTCAAGGTCTGTATTGAGCACAGTCATTTTCTGGTCAATGTAGTATGATGTACACTCGTAATCTGTATCAGCATCTATTATTACTTTTTTACCAACAGCGTTTTCGCTGAGAGTAAATTTCTTATAAGTATAGTTTTCTTTGATTACTGATTCGGGGCTGATAGTACGACCGGCAGCTTTAGTTTGCAAGGTTGTATCAACGCCGTTAAGATAGTTGCCTACGATTTTATATACGCAAGGGTTACCGCCATCAGCCTGTTCTGAAAAAAGCGAAATCGGAACCGAAGATAAAACTCTGTTATTTATAAAATTAATATGTGAATACGATTTTGATGATACGTGCATCAAAGATTTGCTTGAAAATCTGAAATCAAAGAAAATATTATTTTCAAAATTAAGTGTTCTTGATTCCATTGTTGAGGGGTCAAAATTTCCTTCGTTTTTACCCTGGAAAGTAAATTTGTTGTTATAACTTGATCTGAAGTTAGAGTTTTTGAAGGTCATTACAGTCTGCTGGTTGTTGTTGCCCTGTTTTATCCAGTTATCAGTATATGAGAAATTAACTGTTGGTGTTAAAAACATACCGTCAAAAGTCACTGTATCAACATACCACTCTGTCAAAAGACGGATAGTACGTACAGTTGTATTGTTTGAGGTAAGTATAATATTTTTAACTTCAAGTGATGAACCTACAGAAGATTTAGCCTGAGCAAGTGCATCTGCTGTAAAGAGCGGATTCAAACTACTTGAAAGAACTGCGCGTGAGTTCTGAAGTTTAACGTTTGTTACAGGCGAACCATCAATAGTTGACATATTGAACTGGCCTTTGAAGGTGAAACCGTAAAGACCGATTTCTCCGCCCACTTTGATGTTAATTGCTGATACAGTCTGTGATTTTTTAGTAAATTCAGGGTTTGCTACCCAGTCAGAGCCGTCAAATTCTATAGGAAGCGCATTACCTTCAGCGTCTTTTGCGCCGATGGTATAAGGCATTGTATTATATGCTTCTGTATAGTAGTTTGCAGCACGAGTAATTTTAAGGTCTATCTGTGAGCCGATATTTTTAACAAGGATAGCAGAGCCGTCTCTTGCAAGTTCCTGTACTTCGTTTATATCTTTGAAGACAGTCTCGTTTACTTTAAAACCTTCGTATTTTTTGCCGTCCCATTCAAGAATATAGGGTTCAGTTGCGTTTTTGTCTACAACGTAGCATTTACCCTGTCCTAAAAGTCCGTTTATATCTATTGTTTCATTGGTTGTGGGGTTTGGTCCTGCTGTAACAGCATTTGAATTTGTTGCACTGCCACTGCTTAAGTAACCTGCTTCTGTCTCTGTTATAACCTCACCTGCAAAGGCAAAGGATGACAAAGATGACATCAACATAGCAAGGCAAAGCAGTACAGAAAGCAATCTTTTACTTTTATTCATTGTTTTCCCTCTTTCTTACAATTTGGTTTATTAAAATTTTCGATCGTTTTTATTCAGATTTCCTGTAAAGCGGCACAAGCCGCTTTGCAGGAAAATTCAAGGTTTTTATCCGACCATATACTTTTCGTGGGAAATGGAAACGATAACAGCAACTTCTGCTCTTGTTGCAGTGTCCTGAGGACAGAAGCCTGTATCTTTACCTTCTACGATGCCTGCCGCTTTACATGCATAAACAGCGTCTTTTGCCCAGCTGCTTATTTTTGCATCATCTACAAATTTTGCAACTTTAGCCGATGTATCTACTTCTACTTTTGCATAAGCTGCATATCCAACAAGCATTACACACATCTGTTCACGAGTGATTACTGCTGTCGGTGCAAATGTTGTATCAGATGTACCGCTTACGATACCTTTTTCTGATGCCCATTTAACAGCCGATGCATACCAAGCGCCCGATTCAACGTCTGTGAATTTACATGTCACTTTATTGTTTGATGTGTCAACACCTGACATATTTGCAAGTACCTGTACAAATTCAGCTCTTGTTATTGTCTTTGTTGGTTCGAATGTGTCTTTTGATGTACCGTTAAGAAGACCGTATGTTACTGCGTAATCAACGTAGTCTTTATACCAGCTCTTTGCAGGAACGTCTTTGAATTTCTTAGACGAATCTATAGTTGTAAGTTTTGTATTTTCAGCAACTACTGTATCTTTTGCTTTTTTACATACAGTACATGTTGCTGTTTTTGTTCCGTCTTTTTCAAATGTTGCGTCGTTATTGTATACATATTTGTCAAATGTATGTTTGCCTGTTGCAAATTTTTCTGTTTCTGCAACTGTATCTTTTTCTTCACAACCTTTGGTTTCACATTTTGCTGATTTTGTACCGTGGCCAACACAAGTTTCAGTGCCTTCGTCGTGCGTATATGTCTTGAACGTATGTTCGCATACGCCGTCAATAGCTTTCTGAAGATTTGTCATTACTGCGTTGTATTCACTCGCTGTTGAAAGTGTTTTTACTTTGCTTTCGGTGTTTTCAATGGTTGTCTGTAATGCTTTGAATGTAGGCGTACAGTATTTACCGTCTTTATTCTTGATTCTCTTTGCGTTCTTTATAAGAACTTTATACTCGTCTTCTGAAACAGCATCATTAAGAATCTGTTCCATCTGTGAAGCATAAGCATCTGCCTGTGCCTGAGTAATGGAATCTCTGCCTGTTTCAAGAACGACTTTCATTTTAGCTCTGAGAGTCTGATATGCTCTGTTAAAGCCTTCAAGCCAGTCTTCTGGGTCTATTGCATTGGTTTTGTTGTAAACTTCTTCAAATTTTTCAAGGTCAGCGCCGCCTCTTGTAATATCAAGGTCAAGAACCAAAGTAATACCGTTATATGTTACAGAAACTTTGTACTGCGCAGATTCAAAGTTTGAAATGTTTACTGTATCTGTAGGATTACCGTTTGCATCAGTTATTGCAACTGTTGAGCCTTCCATAACGGGAGTTGCAACTATTTTTTCTCCGCTTCCTCTGCCGCCGAGAACTACTGAATATTTACCGTCTTTAAACTCAGCAGTTTCACCGCCTACAGTAAGAGTATCTACTGCGGGACCTTCTTTAACAAATTTCACTTTATATTCAATAGGTGTCGCTTCGCTCTTATCATCAGGAGCGCATACTGAAAGATCAAGCTCGATAGGATAGTTAAGCTCCACATCTGTATCTATCCACATAATATATTGCATATAACCGGTAAATATCTTATTATCCGCCTCAGTACTTCCGAGTAATACATAATCAAGAAGAAGTCTGTTGCCGTATTTATTGCTGACGATATGTGAAAGGTTGATTTTGTATGTATAACCTTTTTCTGAATTTTTAATTTTCGTGATACCGGCATCGTCATCGCCTTTTACAACGTAAGTAATAGTTTTGTTTTCTTCGTCAACTATAACGTTTTCACCTGAGAAGCTGTATTTATTAATATCTGTAGGACGTCCTCTCATTTCGGAGTCGATATAATACTTACCCCAGTCTTCGCTGTCAGCTTTAGGAAGTGATATTGAAGATCCGCTCATTGCTTTAAGTTGCATACCGTCGTATGTCACTTCGTCAGTTGAGTAACTTTCTCTTACGTAGTTGTTACGTACGTAAGATGTATTTGTAAGTGTTCTCAAACTACCTATAGGCATACGGTCTGAACCGCAGTTGATTTTATTGCCTTCAACCTGAAATTCAAGCTTAACTGAAGATGAACCATCACTTATGTTTCTGAAAAGATACATATCTTCTTTCTGATTTATGATGGTGTTGTTTTTAATTATAATTTTTGACCATGCTTTGCCGTACGCAGGGAAAATAGTATCTGAGAAGAAGTAAGAGTTGTTCATAATGTTATTTGAGAACTCTAAAAGTTTATCTTCGCCTGAGGCAATTGTTTCGTTGTTCGCCTGATTATGAAATGCATTCTGACCAAAATTTTTAAAGTGTGAATTTATAATACGGAATGAGGCTGTTGCTGTATTCTGCTTCATATATGTTTCACCTGATGTATGGTGACCGCCTACAAAGTACACGCCGTCAAACAAAATGTCAGATGCCTGCCAACCTGTTGTAAATCTTGCAGCTGTACCGTTTGAGTTAAGGTAGCAGTTTTTAAATGTAAGATAATCTTCAGTGCTTCCTTTTGCAGCATTTGTATCGCTGTTACCACTCATCAGGAAAGCATCGCTCCAATTAAATGAGTAATAACAGTTTTCAAAATAGAGGTTTACGCAGTTAAGTCTTGCAGTCGATCTGGTGTTATCTTTAATACCGCCTTTGAAAGCAAAACCGTAGAATTTATAATCACCTGCTGGAACGTTACCGTCTAATGTAACTGTACCGAGAGTAATACCTTTTTGGGTATCAAACTGACCTGCGTTTGAACCGATATTTTCTTTCCACTGGTCAGCTTCCATTGTAGGATCGCCGATATAAGGTTTGGTTGCGTAATTTACTGTATAGTATGATGCAGGATATGTGGGTTTCCAATTACCTGTAACTGTATTTGAACCACCAATATCCATAAGAACAATTTCAGGATTTTCAAGTGCGCTGTTTTTAGCGTAATTAATAGCATTTTCAAGACTCTCGAAAATGTTTATGTCTTTAATAAAAGCGTATTCCGTGCCTTGCCAGTCAAGATAGATAATACCGCCGTCTGCAGCGTATCCGCAGTCTACGTAGCAGAAAAGAGCTTTGTTTGAAAGAAGCGGATCACTTGTATACACGTCACTGAAATAATCTGATCTGGGTTTTTCTGTAACTACAATTAAGCTGTAAACTTCTGATTCAAAATTATCATCAATTCCTGTATAGAAGTTTTTCATATAATAAACTTTACTTGAATCAATATCATTATATTTAATGTCAGTTGCAGCTATCTGTGTTTTACAGTTTATATCTTTATAGAGTTTGTATGTTGTGTTTGAACTGTTGAATGTAAAGGATGCGCTACTTGCATCGCCTTCAGTCATCATATAGTAGATTTTGCCTGTTTCGTTATTTAAGAAAATTTTACCGTTTGAAGCAGTAACTGATTTGATATCAACGTTAGGTGTGCAGTGTGTTGAAACTTTTTCACCGTCAAACGCTGTGTAGTAGCAGTCATTCATAACACCGTGTTCTGTTGCATTAAGAGTTCTGCCCTTTGCAAGAGTTATGTCAGCATAATATTTATCTGTCAAAAAGTTATCTGCTATATTGATTTTGCATTTACGAAGTGTATTTTCATTTACTCTGACAGCAATTTCATCAGAAACACCGTCAAAAACGTTTCTATTGATTTCAATATTCATTGAACTTGAATTGAAAGTATCTGATAAAATAACGCTTTCTATTAACTGAATATTGTCAACGCCTGTGGAAACATAGTTATCGTTAAACACAAGAGAGGTATATTTTGAAGGAGCTATTTTAACAACTCCGGAGTTGTTAGTTCCGCCGATGAAAGTATTGTTTACAATAGCAACAGTCTTTTTATTACTGTTTTTCATAGCAGCTGTATCGCCTACAAAAGAGAAAAGCGTGGCGGTATTATCTTTAACAAAGCTGTTTTTGAAAACAAACTCTGTCTCAGAACCTGCCTGAGATATTTTTGAAACGGCAACGTCTGCAATTTCTGTATCAACGTATATACCGTCAATTGTTGTGAATGCAGGAACGTATCCGTTTATCAGAGAACCTGAGTCTTTTGTCTTGGCAACATAAAGGTTTTTAATGAGTAGTTTGTCTGTGTTTTCACCTTTTGTTTTGTTATTGGTAAAATCAAATACATTACTCATATCACCTTTAACCATTGAGTTTACAATTTCAATATCAAGGTTCCCGCTTCTGTATATATCCAGAACGTCCTGAGTAAAAGTAAATCCGTAAAGGCCTACTTTCCCTGTAACTCCTTCACCGATATTGATTTTCGGAAGAGTATGAGTAAGTTTTTCAAACTCGGTATTTACACTCCATTCACCGTCAACACCCTCACCTTTGATAAAAGGCATTGTGTTGTATGCTTCTGAATAAAGCGCAGCTGCAATATTAATATTGATTTCGTCGCTTACTTCTTTTTTCAAAAGGATTACAGGATTTTTAATTCCGTTTGAAACAGCGTAATATTCAGCCGCTTCGTAGTTTTTGAAAACTTTTGTCATTGCATCAATGTCTTTATACTCTTCGTTGTTCCAGGTAAGAGTATATTTAAGTTCTTCATCGGGACCTTTGATGCCGACGTTTTCGTCAACTACCAATACATTTTTTGATGTAACAACAACGTCAGCAATATTTGTTGAAAGCTGTGCTCCCAACTTGCCTGTTCCGTCGATGTCTGAGGTTGCTGCAGTGGCACGTGAAAAGTCAAATGCAAAGCCGTAGCCTGACACTAAGGTCATAAGCATAATGACACACATAACCAAAGAAAGCAGTCTTTTTGCGTTGTTCATATTAATACCTCTCTAAAGTTGATTTCTCTCACATAGTATAGTTGTGGGAATTATACAGTTTTATTATAAAAAATCTAATTGCAAATGTCAAGAAAATATATAACTTTAGTGGTGCTGAAAAGTACGTTCATATATTGTGCAAAATGCCCTGTAACAATGCGGTTTTTAAGGTGTCACAACTATATTTTGTGTATGATATTTATATGCACACAAAAAGACTGTAAAAAGTTATAAAAGCATACGGCTTTTGCGATATTATATTAGTGCCATTTGGCACGTCAAAAGCCGTATATCGCATCGAATATAGAAGAGGCACACTTCTTAAGAAGTGTGCCTCTTTTGGTAAACGCTGTTTTTATTTAGTTTAAGGTTTACTGCATTGCTTTATATTCTATTGCTGAGTTTACATAGTTCATCATTGCATTTGTCACGAGTTTGAGTGCGCTGTCGCTTGACTGCTTTGCAAGATATGCATATGACTCAACATTGTATGCAACTGTATTACTTACAGCTGTATTTCCACGCATTAATGTGAAATAGAATATATCTTTTGTCTCACAAACGTTGAAGTTATCAAAGTTGAAGAAGTATTTACCATTTTGTCTGTAAATACAGTTTTTAAGTGTTTCAACTGTACCGTCAGATTTTTCAACTTTAACTGAAAGGTCTGAGATAACGTCATTTGATTCAAAGCCAAGTCTCATATCCATTGCAGCATCAAGATAGAGACCAAAAGATTTCCACTCTGCTTTTGGTGAAGAAATAACTTTGTATTCCTTATCAATGCAGTTATAAAGAGTAGGAGCTGTTATTGTCTGGTCAATTGCAGAAAGATTCTTGTTTGCAAGATTATTTGTCTTATATGACTTATATTTCTGTGAAGCTGCGCCGTAATTAAGAATATCTCTGCAAAGAGCATAGAGTTCAAAATCTTCCTCTTCCTCTGCAGGCATTATTGTTTCGCAATATGTCGCAAGAGATGTTGTATATGTTGCAAGAGCAGCGTTCTTTCCGTCTTTTGTTCCGTAAAGAGTACCTGTAACTTCATCTATCATACGGTGTGGAGCAAGGTTACGGAATGTAAATACTTTGAAATCACCGTCAACAGTATAATCAGTTACTTTAACTGTTTCGTCGCCCATTGTGAATTGCATATATACATCTGTGTAGTTTGTTGCACCGGCAACTTTATAATTAAGAGCGATATCGTTGTAAAGAGTTGCTGAAACGTAAGTTATATCTGCCGTGTCAACGTCTCTTGCCATTGAAATCATGCGTGTTTCTACTGCGCCTTTGCCGTCATTTGATTCAACTGTAAGATAAAGAAGTTTGCCTTCCTGATATTCAAGTGCAGTTACGTCTTCAATAACTTGTGTAAAGTTGGAATCTGCATAAACAGTTACTTTATTATGCGGGTTATACAGATAATCGTTAAGGTTTACAACACTTACTGCATAAGGAACAAGCATATCGCAAACCTGAGCGTTTGTATTAAACGGTTTGCCTGAAAGTGTCATATCCTGAATTACGTTTGCGCTGAGTGTTTTAGCGCTGTCAAGCCAGTAATGACCGTCTGTCTGGTAATCGTAGATATTAACGCCGTTTTCTGTTCTGTAGTTATTACAGTCAAGAACAAATTTAACGCCGCCGAAGCTTACTGTATCTGTTGATGCAGGTCTCGACGCTACGCAGTAGTTATCTTTAACAAATACTTCATGCCAGGTTACCAAACGGTCTATATCGTAGTATGGATTAATTCCCATAAATACGTTATCTGTTATTGTAACGTAAGGTTCGGGATGAACATCATCGCCTCCCTTACCTGTAGCAAGGTTAAGGTTATCGTTTGGTGCATAAATGTAGTTATTCTTTACTACAAAATAGTTATAATATGTCTGTTTGTAATAAATGAACGCTGAATTTTTGTTAAAGAATGTAAAGTTATAGAAAATGTTATCCTCAAGAATTATACTTCTTGATTTAGGTGATTGAGGGTATGTATTCTGATGGTAATCAACACCGTAGCTGTTATGTCCTTCAAAATGGATATAGTTGGATGAAGGAGCAAGATTACGCAGGTTAGAATTTTTAATAGTAAATCTGTATTCTTTACCGTACCAACCGATATATCTCGGTTCTATTGTAATGTTTCTGTCTGCATAGTCTGCAAACATACCGTCAATTGTAAGATTGGTCCAGAGATTGATATCGCCGTTAAACCAGTCAACTGTTGAGTTGTTTACATAGTAGGTATTTTTAACAGTAATATTGTCGTTATAAAGAGTTGCATCGTCAGCAGTTGTTTTAAAGTGAGTACCTGTATTGAAAAATCCTGCGCTACTGTAATTCTTTTCAACGTATGTGTTATTGAAAAGTACGTTTATATCGTTATCAGATGAACGTGTGCCGTAGCTATTCGCAGTATCATCCTGAATACAGTTGGTAATTGTGAATCCGTGGAATTCGTAATCACCTGCTTTGCACTTGTTAAGGATAAAGCATTTAACTTCGATACCGTCTTTGGTATTGAACGAGTTATCAAGACCTGTATTGATATTAGCTGTCCATTCAGAACCGTCGGGATCGAGGTTTCTGTCTGATGCAATATAAGGAGCTTTGTTATAGTTCTGAGTATAGTATTTACCCGGTGTTGTGGGAATGAAAGTGTTTACTTCAGTTTCACCGCTTACACCGCCTATATCTTTAATAAGGAATGATGGGTTTGCGCCTGCGGCAGCTATTGCCTGATCAAGAGTTGCAAATACGTTTTTGCCTACAACGAATGAGTACATTTTTCCTGACCATTCAGTATCATAGTATTTACCTGACGTATCAACTTTTGAGTCAACAAGTATAGCGTCGTCTGCGATTATATCATCATTAAAGTGCGGATACTTAGCATCTGCAACGCTTACGTTTACTGTGTAAACGTCACCCGACCATGTTTTTGCATCATCAGCTGTATATTCACCTCTGAGGTAATACGTACCTGATGTTATTGAACCGAGAGTTGCGGCTGTTGTACAAGCAGAAGTTGTATAAACCTTACCTGTCACTTTATCTGAAGCAAAGCCAAAGTCAACCTCATCAAGAGTATATCCTGAAATAAGTGAAAGCGTAATTGATGTGCCGTTTATAGTTGAATCAAACACAGCGTCTGAATCTGATGTTACGCTTGATACGGCAAAACCGGATTTATACATCGGGTCAAAGCTGTTATCAAGAGCAAAGTCTGATTCGGTAATTGTTGATGCGCCTGTAACAGTTATTGCTGTACCTGATTTTTCAGTTGAAACCACCGAAGTTGTATGATTGCCTTTTACAACTGAGTTTGCAGTATCAAGAGCTGTTGTTCCAAGGCTTATTGCAGGGTTAACACCAAGCAAGAGGTTATCGGTTATTGAAACTTTAACTCCTACAGTGTTATCTGCATTTCTTTCTTGATAAATAAGATTTGTATTTGCAGCAGATGCAATTACAACGTTGTTATCAATGACTATATCGGAATATTTTCCTGTCTGTACAGGAATTATACCGTTCTTTGCCATTGAGAACTTATAGATTATTGAATCTTCTATAATAAGTTTCTTTGTTTCGCCTGATTCGATAACTGTATCGTCACCTTGGAAAAGGAAATCATAGCTTGTTCCTACAGGTGTGAAATTACGGAGGTTAGAGTTTCTGAAAACAATTGAGGTTGTTTTTCCTGAATTTTTAATATAGTTTACGTTGTATATATCAAAAGTATTGCCATCAACGTAAAGTCCGTCAAATATCACATTTGCAGGATAGAACTCATAAAGAAGTCTTGTTTTTGATGCGCTCTTCACGTAGCAGTTTTTAACTGTGAAGGTCTCACTGTTACTTGCATATTTTGCATTATTACCGTTAAGGTCAAACAGACATCTGGTATCTGCATCTGTTTTGTTTACAAGAGTATTTTCCAAAGTTACGTTAAGCTTTGAAGTTTCTGCACGTCTGATGTCAAGATAATATCCTGTAAGCTCAACACCGCCGATGTATACGGAGCCTGTTGCATCAGGACCTATCTGAATAACAGATACGCTTGTTTTGTTCGCATTGTAAGCTGTATTGTAATCCCAGTCGTAGTCTGCATCAGCAGTTTTAACGTAAGGAACTGTACTATGGTTTGCTGTATAAATTTTAGCAGCAACGGGAATAGAAAGGATTCCGCCGTAGTTTCCTAAAAGGATAGTCGGATTAGCTTTTCCTGCGTTTTTAGCTGAGTTTACAGCATCTGCCACGTTTGCAAAGGCATCTATACCTGCTACAAATGAATAGTCTCTGCCGTTCCACTTGGTTGTGAAACGTGTACCGTAATCTGCTGTTTCAATATCGCTCGTTACAAACAACGCATCGCTTGTGAAAGTGTTGTCTGTGAAAGTAGTTTTATAATCAATATCAGTTGCAGGGCTTACAAGCACGTTGTAAACAAGTGTTGCGCCTTTGAATTTCACTTTCATAAAGTATCTGCCGTTTGCTGAAATAGTTGCAGGTACTGTACAGATAGAATCGGCATAAATTTCATATTCTGCGCCGCTTGTCATATTGAATACAGGATTTGTTGCACCTGTCATATGAATTGTGCGGTTTACATTATCAATAGTAACGTTTTCTCCGCCTGTTACTGATGAAACTGTAAATTCTGTGTTTTTGAGTTTGAGCGCAGGGTCAAGGAAGTAGGTTGAACCGTAAGGTTTACCGTTTGCAACTTCATCTGCATCCAAAGAATAAGGCGCGTAGTAGTTGTTTGCTTTAAGGTCGCCTATATTGCCCATTTCAACACCGATAAGACGGTTGTTATCAAAAGTGATACTTCCGCTCGTATCTGCCATTACTGAGTAATAGCCTGCGCCTGAGTTTACAAACCAGTTATCTTCGATATTAAGCGATTTGATTTTAGATGCATCAAACGCCAACATTGAACCGTATGTTCTGATGCCTCTTGCGGCAGTTACTGTATTGCCTGTAAAGTTTACAGTTGCGTTTGACATTGCCACGCCTTTTGTTATATTTCCGAAAATTGAAGCATCAATTCCGTTAAATCTACAACCTGTAACGTTAAGAGCAAGCGTTTTTGATGAAAGACCTGATGCCCATCCGTCAAACACTGAGGTTGTAATTATACCTGAAGCAAATTCAGAGTTTTTAATCGTAATTGTTGCAGGAGCAGCAGTTCCTGTAATAAATGAACCTGTTGAACCTACTGAATTAATTTTTACGCCCTCAGCAGTAAACGTATTGTTTGTATCGCTGTTGTTATTTGAGCTTGAAAGTACAACGCTTCCGTTAACTACTGAGTTTTTAAGTGAAAGTGTTATGGGGTATGAACCGCGGGAAGCATCTTTAAGATCTCCCTGAAGAACGATACCTGAAATTTCTACATTGTTTGTACTACCGCTTTGTGAAACTCCTGAATTAAGAGTAATTCCTTTTATAACTGTAAGCTGTGATTTTTTCCAGTCATCACCTGCGGTTGTACTGTCAAGACCACCGTCCATTGTTGCGGGAGATGTCCAACATTCGCCATAAATTTCTGCGGCTCTTGAAAGTGAAATTGCCTCATATGTACCTGCAGGAATGATAATCTGCGGTTTGATTTTCACAAGACCCATCAAAGAAGTGGCAGCAGATTCCAATGAAGAAATTGTTGTATAGGTTCTGCCTGTAAAGTCATAAGTTACGCCGTTCCAAACAACAGTTTTTGCACCCGAAGGAGAATACAGATAAAGTCTGTCAGCTTCAAAAACATCGGGATAGTCAAGAGCAAGCTGAGTATATGAAACAGGTGTTGTAACCTGTGCCTCTGTGATTATTGTATATTTTACTGTGCTTCCCCCGATATTAACAGTCATTGTTGATTCGGAAGCTGCGGCTGTAAATGATGTTTTTGAATATGTAACAGATGTGGGGTTTGAACGGAATCTGAATCCGTAATCCTTTGAAACACCTGAAATAGTTGCGCCTTCTGCAACCTTGAATCTGATGATTCTGTTTTTATTGTCTATACTGATGGTGTCAAGATCATCATAGAAATCTGTTTCCATTACGTCAAACATATCAGATGACTTTGTCATTTTATAGTCAGTATAGTAAAAAGATGAATCATACTGGGTTTTATTTGAATCAGATGTATACCATAAACTGTTAAATTTATAATGATCTATCTGAGAACCGAAGTAACAAGGAGCCACACCTTTTTCGTCATTTACGCTTGTAAGAGTAGGAGCAAAATAGTTATATGCAACCATACCTTTTACGCTGTAATTCTGATTTGAGGCTGCTCCCGCTGTCATTGTAGGAAGCATTGTCTTGAAACCGATAATTCTGTTATAAAGCAAATTAAGGGTATACGGTCCCGGCAAATGCGAACCGCCTTCAAACAATGTATCATTAAGGTATACCGGAGTTTTTTCTGTACTGGTTTCAGCAAGATCTGATATAACAGTATTATGTGTGAAATCTACAGTCTGTGTTGTATAGTTATAGTCTTCACTTGATTGGAAAGTAATAATACCCCACTGATATACTGTTCTGTTGAAAATATTGTTGTCAAATATAATGTGGTTTTTGCCTTTTGAAAGACCGATTCTGAAAAGTCTTGAACTGTTAGTTGCGCCGGGGTCTTTGAAATAAGAATTTCTCACTTCAAAAGTATAACCCTCTTTTACACCTGCTACGTTTATGTTGCTTATAATGGGTTTGCTTGATTCATAAAACATACCGTCTATATATACGTGAGCAGGAACGTTGTCAAAGAGCGCTTTCTGAACAGTCTGGGTATTTATTCCGCGTTCTGTTGCCATACGCACGTCTGTAAAAGAAACATTATGTCTGTTATATGTATCGTCCGTACAGTTTATAGCGCAAACATAAGCACTGTTAAAATCGAGTATACTGTTTTTAACGTATACGTTTATGGTTTTCTCAGTAGAGTTAGCATTAACTTCATGTGTAGATTTATATAAAGGAGCTGTTGCTTCCGAGAGTCTGATACCGTCAATTATGATATTGTATTGCTTAACTCCGTTATTAAGCGCACCTTTATCATAGGTTGATTTATTTCCTAATGTAAAGGTACCTGAAACAACAGTTTCTGTATATCTTGTGCCTTTTTCCCAATAGCCCTCAGGGTCATTTGCCTGTTTCTGAGCCATATCCATCTGCGCATTTGGTGAAATACCTGCGTTAGCACCGAGAATTATAGCATTACTATACATTGTTGTACTTACAGAAACGTTACCGATTAATACAAATACAGGTGTCAGGTTTACAATGTTTGCACCTTTTTTGGTAAACCGAGAGTACGCTTGTTCAAAGGATGTAAAGCATTTTGTTGAAGAATACTTAACGCTGACAGTCTTACCGCGGAAAGCAAACGTCCAGTTGGTAGCGCTTGTACTTCCTGACGGCCATACAATATAAGTATTTTCGCTGTCAAAGAGCGCGTCGTAATCAAGCTCTATCTTTCCGTCAAATTCTTCTGCCTTGGCAAAAGCGGTGAGAGAAAATGCCGGAATTGAAGATATAAGCATTACAACGAGTGTTAAAAATGCCAATGTCTTTTTAAATCTAAACATACCTTTTCTCCTTTAAAGATATTATTTATTTTATATATTATTCTGAAAGCTCATCAAGAGTTTTGGAATACAAAGGAAGTATATTGTTCATAAAATACTTTACCGAGGAAAGAGGACTGCTCTCCAGATTTTTTTGAACAGTTTTTTCCGCGCTTTCAAAATCGCGGTTGCCGATCCCAATCTCCTCCTGACACTTTATAAGCGCAGAAAGTTTATCGGCAGCTTTGATTATATCGTAATCTTCTGTATCTTCATAATCAAGATACTCTTCATATATATCATACAAACAAGGCTCGGTGCCTGCAAGAAGTGTTTTTTTTGCGGCATCTTCCACCTGTGAATAAGCCCCTGTTATTTCCGAATGTTTATATTTTACAGGTGTGGGAAGATCTCCCGTTATTATCTCGGCGCAGTCATGGAAAAGAGCCCTTGTAGTTATACGCTCCACATCATAGTTTCCGCCGAACATCTGATTTTCAATATTTGCAAGTGCATTTGCTATATACGCTGTTTCAAAGCTATGCTCAGAGAGATTTTCGTATCTCGAGTTATGCATAAGCCCCCAACGGTTTATATATTTCATTCTCGAAAGAAATGCAAAAAAGGAGTTTTTCATTTATTTTCTATTCCTTTTGTGTAGTAAGCAACGTATGACTCACCGTCATACACAAGGTTAATTCCCGAAAGATTCATAAGCTCATACGCTTTTATCATATTTATGGGTGCGCGGAAAACTATATCGTTGTCACAGCTTATAACAAGCTCGTTTTCAACAATGTTAAGAACACCGTCTTTTGCTATAACAGTTTCATTATTTGTGGCTCTGTCCCTGCGTGTCATATACTGTATCGTTCTGCCGTGACGGGCTCTGATAAGTATCTCCGATTCGCTCAAAGCCTGTTTTTTTCTTTTTCCGAATAACATATTGATTTTAACCTTTTTGCGTGATATCATTTAGGCGGGCATAGTAGAAAAGATACTGTTGGGCGATACCGCCGTATCCGTAAAAATCTATTCCCTCATCAGTCTGCGCAGAGTAAAGAATACCAAGTATTCTTTTTATCCATACGTCTTTGGGGAAACTTTCAATAAACCCGAATCCGTAAAGCAAAGCACAGTCGGCAACCTTTCTGCCGATGCCTTTGACGCTCATAAGCATCTTAGCGGCAGTTTCATAATCGCTTTTTGCAACTTTGTCAAGCTCAAGCTCACCCGATGCAACTTTTTTTGCACAGTCAAGTATATATTTGTCTCTGTATCCTGCGCGGATAACCGCAAGGTCCGAAAGTTCAAGATCTGCAAGTTTTTTGGCAGACGGAAAACCGTAGTATACTTTATCTTCAAAAGTATATCTCGGTCCGAAATTTTCACACAGAGACGCAATTATTTTTTTAATACGCGGAATGTTGTTTGAAGCCGAGATTATAAAAGAAATCAGTGTTTCAAAGGGCTCTTGTTTCAATATACGTATCCCTGTGGAAAAAGGAACAATATTGCAAAGCACACTGTCTTTCAAAAAGACGTCGTCTATTTGTCTGTAATCTCTGCCAAGGTCAAAGAAATCATAAAACAAGTTTTCAAATTCTTCTTTGGAAATACCCGATATACTTATTTCATTGCCGTTTTGACAAACACTCAGCAGTTTATCAAAAGCAACTCCCGAATAACTTCCGTCAGGCATTTTATCAAAGCGGAAACATTGACCGCACTCAAAAGTCTTTTGAATATCAAACCCATAAATGTCTGAAATTACTATATTTTTTGGTGTATATACTACTATCATTATATAATTATAACACATAAAAAGGAAAATTTAAAGTGGAAAATCAAAAAATTTATACTATCCGAATTACAGAAGCGTTAAACGAGAAATGCGGCTGTCCTCTTTGCACAGTTGCGGAAAAAACCAAAAGAGACGAAATTGAGCGTATTTTAGGCGCGGCTATGATGGAACCCGACGTTCGTATCAAAACAAACGAACAGGGTTTTTGCAACAGCCATCTTGAAGATTTGCTTAAAGAATCAAACAGACTGTCTCTTGCTCTTATGATGCAGACACATATTACTGAGTTTGCAAAAAAACTGTATGCAAACGCTCTTTTGCAAAACACACCCGACCCCAAACGTCAGGTGTCACTTCTTACGCAGAAAAAAGACAGTTGTTATCTTTGTTCAAGAATAGACACCTTTATGGCGGCAACAATATCAACGTTTTTGCATATGTACAAAACAGACGAACAGATGGATGCCAAAATAAAACAGCAGCCTTATATCTGTATGGGACATACAAGACAGCTTTTTGCTCTTGCACAAAAAGCGCTTCCTAAAGATTTATATAAAAAGTTCTGCAAAACTGTAAACGAACTTAACCTTGCTTATACCGAAGAACTTATAGGTGACATTGACTGGTTCTGTAAAAAATTTGATTACAGATACCGCGATGAAGACTGGAAAAATTCAAAAGACTCAGTTGAACGCGCAGTTAAGTTTATGAAAGAGTGATAAAGCTATGATTAAAGCGTCACTTTTTGGCAATGTTTACAAAAAGTAATATTTAATACAAATTATACAAAAAGGAGATACTTTGAAAGTATCTCCTTTTTATTTGTTTCTCATTGAATTAAGTATAGCAATTACTGCAACGCCTACGTCTGCAAAAACCGCCGCCCACATTCCCAAGACTCCAAACGTCCCAAGAACAATAGCTGCAAATTTTACCGCCAAAACGAAATAGATGTTCTGATAGACAATACCTACTGTTTTTTTGCATTTTTCAATAGCTACTGCGATTTTTTCAGGGTCGTCGTCCATAAGCACAATATCTGCAGCCTCAACTGCGGCATCACTACCCATAGCGCCCATTGCAATACCGACATCTGCTCTTGCAAGAGCAGGAGCATCGTTAATTCCGTCGCCCACAAAAGCAACCTTGCCCTTTGCGTTTTCAATTATTGATTCGGTTATATCAAGTTTATCTTTAGGAAGAAGCTCGGCATAAACAGTTTTTATATCGGTCTTCTTTGCTACCTCACGGGCAGTTTTTTCACTGTCACCGCTGAGCATTACAGCTTCTGTTATTCCCATACTGTAAAGCTTGTTTACAGCTTTTTTAGCCGACTGTTTAACTGTGTCGGTAAATTCAATATACCCCAGATATTCTCCGTTTTTGGAAACGTGCATACAGGTTTTATCACAAAGCTGATACATAGCGCCAACGTACTCCATAAGCTTCACGTTACCTACCGCAACTGTATCGTTTCCAAACTTTGCTATAACGCCCATTCCTGCAAGTTCTTTTGTTTGGGTTGGAATATCTTTTTCTTTGCAGATTTCTTTTACTGCTTTAGAAAGAGGATGGTCAGAGTAATATTCAGCCGATGCGGCATATTTTATAAGCTCGTTTTCGGTTACGTTTACTGCCGATGCCGAGCTTACTTTGTTTTTACCTTCCGTAAGCGTACCTGTTTTGTCAAAAATTACAGTTTTGCACCTCGCAAGTGATTCGATAAAACTGCCGCCTTTTACGAGTATTCCTTTTCTTGACATCGCTCCTATTCCTGCAAAAAACGAAAGAGGTACTGAAATTACAAGGGCGCAGGGGCAGGATATAACAAGCAAAGTCATTGCTCTATAAAGCCATATTTTCCAGATTTCAAAATCCGATACCGATATAAACACAGGCGGTAATACTGCCAACAGAAACGCAAGTATTACAACCGCCGGAGTGTAAACCGACGCAAAACGGGTAATGAATTTTTCGCTTTTCGCCTTGTTTATTGTGGCATTTTCGGTCAGTTCGAGTATTTTTGAAACAGTTGACTCGCTGTATTCTTTTGTGACTTTAATTTTAATGGTTCCCGAAAGATTTACGCATCCGGAAATTACCGTGTCACCCTCGTTTAAATCTCTCGGCAGACTTTCGCCTGTGATAGCGGCTGTGTTAACCGATGTTGCCCCTTCGGTTATAATACCGTCAAGCGGTATTTTTTCACCGGCTTTGGCAACTATTATATCTCCTGCCTTTATCTCGTAAGGGTCAACCGCTTCAAGTTCGCCGTTTTTTTCTATGTTTGCATAATCAGGACAAATTTCCATAAGCTTTGCAATGGATTTTCTGCTTTTACCAACTGCGATAGACTGAAAAAGCTCTCCTGTCTGATAGAAAATCATTACAAATACAGCTTCGTGATATTCACCCGTAACAACTGCGCTTATCGTAGCAAGTGCCATCAGAAAATTCTCGTCAAAGGCTTTGCCTCTCACGGTGTTACGGATAGCTTTCCACAATACGTCATACCCTGCAATAATATAAGCGCTCAGAAGCAGTATTATACCGATATATCCCCTGCAAATCAGACTGATTAAAAAAACAAGAGCGGATATGATAATTCTGTATAATATTTTCTTTTGTTTTTTGTTCATTATTTTATTTTGCAGTCAGGCTCTATTTTTTTGCACACTTTAAGTACGTCCTGCATAACTGCATCAAATTTATCGTCGTCAATGTCTATTATAAGCTTCTGCGCAAAGAAATTTACGGTAGCTGTATTAACACCCTCAACTTTTTTAATTGCATTTTCAAGCTTTGCGGCGCAGTTTGCGCAGTCGATTTCGTCTAATACGTAAGTTTTTCTCATATTTTTTCTCCTCTTATTCTCCAAGATGTTCCATTCCCTGAGCAAGTATACTGCAAACGTGATTATCCGCAAGAGAATAAAACATCGTTTTTCCGTCTCTTCTGAATCTTACAAGATTTGCGCTTTTAAGTACCCTGAGCTGATGCGATACCGCAGAAACAGTCATTTCAAGTGCTTCCGCAATTCCGCAAACGCACATTTCACGGCTTTCAAGAAGCAAATACAGTATTCTGATTCTGGTGGAGTCGCCAAAAACCTTAAAAAGCTCTGCAAGATCGTAAAGACTGTCAATGTCAGGCATCTGCCCAACCACTTTTTTAATAAAATTGCCATGCTCGTGAGTATGCTTTTCAATCTCCATATTTTCCCCTGCCAAACACATTTGAAACTTATTTGAACAGTTGTTCAAATGTTATTATATCACTAATGGCGTATAAGTCAATTACATTTGCAAAAAATATTATAAATGTAGAAAGGAAAAAGATTATGGGTAAAAAAAGAATAAACACCGAAACTCCTCAGTCGGTACAAGGTCAGCCGAATAACAGTTTTGAGCTTATAAACAAGTACGGCACTTATAATATTCAGCCGACAAACGATTCAGACAACGAATATCCCGCTATAGCGCAGGGGATATCGGAAATTTCAAAAAAAGAGCGAAGACGTGACGAAACTACAAGTCCGTAATTTATAGCATTGGCTTTATATCGAGTTGCGTCAATTCGCCTCCATCTGATCAGGGAGGTGGGTTTTTGCCTTTGGCAAAAAGACGGAGGGAGAGAAAGAAAACTGATACCGAACTACCCCTCAGTCAAAACCTTTGGTTTTGACAGCTCCCCAGACAAGTGGAGCCAAGCAATTTTTTTGCGATTAAGGATTGAAAAAAATAAAAGAAAAATAAAAAAACGGGACCATCCGAGTGGATGGTGCCGTGTGGGAAATTATCAGATTATTCTGATTATAAGCTTTCGCTGTAAGCACGAGCTGATCTACCGTAGTTCATGAGAGCTTTAGCAATGTTCTGGAGATTTTCGTTGCCGAGTGTGATAGCTTTATTAGCGTAAGATTCAACACTGTATGCAACTGTATCACTTACATATGTATCGCCGTTCATGAGTGTGAAGTAGAATACGTCGTCTACCTGTGATACGTTGAAGTCATCGAAGTAGATCTGGAATTTGCCGTCTCTGTATACGAAGCAGTCTGTAAGAACTTCTTCGTAGCCGTAATCGTCATAAACTTCGAGGCTGAGGTCAGAGAGAGTAGCAGCATCTTTATCTGTGATATCGAAACCAAGTTTTATATCGATAGCTTCGTCAAGGTAAAGACCTATTGATTTCCATTCTGTCTGTTTATCAGCTTCATCAACGTACATAAATTCTTTGTTGAGGTTATCTTCTGTTTCAACGTCTGCGATAACTTTTTCAGCATCTGTAAGACCTGCGTTAGCAAGGTTTTCAACGTTGTAACCTCTGTACTGCTGAGCAGCAGCGCCATAGTTGAGTGTATCAACTACGAGTTTTGTAAGAGTTTCATTATCTGTGATAGTTTCTTTGATCTGATAGAGGTAATCAGCCATTGAAGTTTCGTATGTTGCGATAGATGTATCTGCTACTTCGTCAACAGTTGCGTAGATAGTAGCTTTAATAACATCTTTCATACGGTGAGGAGCAAGACCGTCGAAGCTGTATACGATGTAATCACCGTCTACAGTACCTTCTGTTACTTTATATGTCTTACCGCAAACTTCAAATACAGCATATACGTCTTTGTACAATTCAGTACCAAGAGTCTTGAAGTTCATTGAAATGTCGTTGTAAAGTGTAGCTGAAACTTTTTCAATTTCAGGTGTCGGCATTTCGCCAACTACGAATTTAATTGTACGTGTCTGAACGTCGCTTTCGCCGTCAGCTGCCATTACTTTGAGGTAGATAGCTGCTGTATCAAGAGCAATAGCTGTTACGTCTTCGATAGCCTGAGTCATCTCAGCATCAGCGTAGAATTCTACAACGTTGTATTTGTTAACAAGATATTTGTTAAGGTCGATTTCTGTTTCTGTGTACTTAACTTCTACGTTAGCAACAGCGCCGTCTTCGTCGAATGCTTCGCCGTTTACTGTCATAGCGTGAACAACATTACCTGCCATTGTATCTTCGATGTCAACACGGAAGTTTGCATCTTTGATAACTGTTTCGCCTGAGATGAAGGTAAGAACTTTACCACCCATATCAACGAGTGCAGTCATATTGTTGTCAAGTGATGAAGCGCTATCAAGAGCGCGGTCTGTAACGTGAATGTTTTCAAAACCGATAAGTACGTTATCTTCTACAGTAATCTTAAGAGGTGTAGCTGAAGTTGCATCTTCTTCAAATACTTCGTCTTCTCTTACGAAACCATCTTCATCAAGATCGTCGTAATCTGCGTGAGGTACAACTTTGATAAGTTCAGAGTTGATATCGTTAACGATTGTGTTGTTAACGAGTGATACGTCTGTGTACTGTCCGTCAATTTCAATAAATGCATCCTGACCGAACCAAACGTTTCTCATAATGTTGTTTTCAAGCACGATAGCGTGTTTTGAAGCTGTTGTATCAGTTTCACCTGAAATTACAGCAAATGTCATTGCCTGTTTGAAGTTTGCAAGGTTAGAATTCTTAATAGTAATTGTACTGTTAAGAAGGTGCATATGAGTTGCAGGTTTTTCATCAAATGTAACGCCTGCTTCTACGTTTTTATCAGTGTCGTTTGTATCGTCATCCCAGTCACTGTCGTCAAGACCTTTACCGTCAAGGAAGATACCGTCGAGTGTAAGGTTTGCTGCTGTGTCTGATGGATAAACAAGCGCACGTTTCTGGTCATTAGCTTCAACGTAAGAATTCTTAACGTAGAGTGAACCGACAGCTTCTCCGCCTGTTGTTCTTGCATAGTCACTGTGTGAATGGAACGGATATTCCTCTGTTTTGTGGTTTGTAGGATCAGCGGCATAACCGTTTTCAATGTACATGTCTACAGCACCGAGGGCATCGCCTTTGCCACAGCTATTCTGGAATGCACCGGTTACTGCAAAACCGTAAAGCTCGATTGTACCGTAAGCCATATTTGGAGTAGGTTTAATCCATCTTGCAACGATGCCGTTAGCGAGTTCGTATGCAGGATTAACTGACCATGTGCCGTCTTGTGCAACAACGTAAGGAACGATGTTGTAGTTTTCTGTGTAGTAAGCGCCGTGGTATTTAATCTGCCATTCGCGTATACCTTTTGTTCCGTAATCATTTATATCAGGTTCGCCTGTTGCATCAGAACTGATTGTCTTAAGAAGTATGTGCGGGAATTCTACGTTTGCAGTAGCAAGATATGTGTTAAGTTCTGCAATTGTTGCGAATACGTTAATACCTTTAAGGAAGTCGTATTCAACACCCTGCCATGTTGTTGTATAAAGTGAACCGTAACCGGCACCATTTGAACCAAAGTCAACGAGGAATGCTTTAGAAGCATCTATCTTAGTTTTGATAGCATCTGTAGCAGGTGCTTCGTATACGTCAACAAACATATTGTCTGTTTCAACGATAATTACTACGTCGTATACGTTGTAAACTTCAAAGCCTTCGCTGTTTGTAGCAGAAAGTTTAAGGTAAACTGTACCTGAAACTGCATTTATGTCTTCAACTTCTTCTGTAAGAGCTTTGTCAACGTACCATGTAGTTGTTACGTCTTTATCTGTATTGTAAACAATGTTTGATTCATCAAACTTAGGTGCTGTATAAACTGCAGTAAATTTGTTGCCAACTACTGAAAGTTCAGCGCCTGACCATTCTTTAATGGTAAGGTCTGATGCAAGGATTTCTTTAGCAGGATCAAGGTAGTAGTCACCGCCAACTACGTTAGAAACGCCGTTGAAGAATTTACCCATTTCATCTGCTGAAGATGCTGTATAGTTGTTAGCTATCTGTGAATCTGATGTACAGTTACGAACAGATGCACCAACTTTACCGTTAAAGCCGATAAGTGTATTGTTGCTGATGTCAAGTTTTAAATCAGCAGAATCAATAACATCATTCTCTTTAGTTGCTGTAACCATAAAGTTGTAGTTTTTGCCTTCGTTGTTTACATAGTTATTTGTAAATGAGAATTCATTGATAAACTGTGGTTTAACCGGTATGAATTCTGCTCCGCCGAAGTCATAATTTACAAAGATATTGTTGTCAAAGATATATTTCTTTGAACCCTCGCCAATAGCTTCACCATCAGCGCCCTTAAGACTGTTGTAACCTTCAAAGTATGTTTGTGCTTTGTCGGTACCGCCTGTAAAGAATGAGTTTTTGAATGTAAGTGAGAACTCATTGTATACCTGCTGGAAGTATCTTGTAGCGTTTTCTGTATCCTCTTTAACAACGTTTTCCTGTTCGTAAACAGGGTTACCCTTGTCGTCTATTTTTTGTTCGCCTGTTTCTTCATCAATAACAGGAATAGGTTGGCCGTTTTCATCAAGCTTATTCTGTTTTTCAGTTTTGGTAAGATACTGTTCTGAGAAGTCAGCATAAAGACCGTCAAAGGTCATATCTGCCCAGCCCTGATTTCTGAGGAATGTTCTTGAACCTTTACCAAGGTAGTAAGAATTTTCAATTGTAAGTGAATCACGGTTTTCTGTGTTTGCAATTCTTTTTGAATTTTTAACAGTAAGGATGTATTCCGGTGCGCCTGTACCTTCAAAGTAAGAGTTTTTGATTACAAGGTCAATTTCACTTGTATCGTCTGAATGATAACGATCATCAAGAACGTAACCTGCAATAGTAAATCCGTACAATTCGTATTTACCTGAAACAGGTGGAGCTTCTTCTTTCTGTTTATCTGTTTTATCGCTGCTCTTGAAAGTTATGTTACCTGCTTTGATTGAGTTGTCAGGATTGAACTGGCCTTCGCCTGTGCCTATGTTGGATACCCAACCGTTACCTTCGCCATCACCCTTAATGTAAGGATTTGTAGCGTAGTTAGGTGTGAAGTATTTACCCGGTCTGCGAAGAATATATTCAGATTGTTTACCACCGTAGTAGTCACCGATATACTGACCCCATTCACTTGCACCGATGAGGTATTCGTCCTTGCCTTTATTGTAAGCATTTTCAACTGTACCGAAGAGGTTTGTATTGTAAACAGCAATATACTGCTGACCATTCCAGGTCATTGCTTTATAATCACCGCTACTGAGTGTTTTTCCGCCTTCGATAAATTTACCGTAGTAACCCGATGCAGCTTCGTATGTTATGTCACCGTCGATAAATGCAGCATTTGAAGGATCTATAAGACCTGCTTCGTCTACAAAACCACCTGAAAGATGAGGAATATCTTCAAGAGTTGTTTTTGCTGAAGGATGTGTAGGTACGTTAAGACCTTTATCATTACGAGCGTATGTTGATGCTGCGTAACCTGTAATTGTATTAGGAAGCACTGTTACATTCATTGTGATTATAATATCACCCATTGTAACTTTAGCTTTGTAGTTTTTACCTGTACCTACAGATTCTTTTGTAACAGTCGCTGCATCAAGGGCTGAACCGTCTATATTTGCCCAAGTAAGAACTGCATCATCGCTTAATGTTTCTACGTCAGCAAGAGTTTTACCTGTTGAGAGATAGATTGTAGCTTTTAAACCGTCTTTGTAGAAACCACCGCCGGGTACTGTAAATTTAAGAGCAGATACATACTGCTTAGAAAGTACAGCTTTCTCATAATCAAGATAATAATCTTCTGAATACAAGTTAGCTTTCTGTGGTGAATTATTTGTTACTGTGAAATCTTCACCTGTAGCTGTTACGCCGTCAGCAGGGTCGTCACGTGTTGATGTAAGGAAGTTGTAACCAACTTCTGATTTTGCTTTGTCGTGATAACGGTTGATACCGATTGAATCTTTGATACCGATAAGAGTGTTGTCCTTAACTGACACTATGATATCAGGATGTGTATCGCCCGTGGTATCACTTGCGTTAAGTAACGGGGTATTTGCTTTTCTTGAATAAATTTTATTTCCGTCGAAAACAAATTTATTAAAGTTACCAAGGTGGAAGTCACCAAAAGTATCCTCAGTGTAAAGTGAGAAATTATAGAAGATATTGTCAGAAATGTTAAGAACTCTGCTTTCCGGTTTATCTCTATAATCTGCACCTTTACCGTAACGTCCTCTGATATAAAGAGGCATTACGCCGTTTCTGAAGTTAGAGTTTTTAATTGTAAATGAATATTCAGCACCGAGCTGATGGAGATAAGCAGCATGCGTACTTGTATATGTTCCTGTAAAGTCTGCAAATACACCGTCAAAGGTAATATGTTTTGCAGGATACTCATCACCGTGGAATATACCTCTGTAAGATGCTGATTTATCTGATTTAGTTGTTAATTCAAGATATGAATCTTTGAATGTCAAACTATCATTATAAGCATCTGCGCCAGCAACAGAGTCGTATTCTCCGCTTGCGATAAATGCTTCTGTTGTAGGTTTAAGATATGAATTAATTAACGAAAGATTGATTGGTTTATCGGATTTTCTTGTAGTTTGACTTGTACTGCACATTTCAATTGTAAGTGCAAAAGCAAATCCGTAAAGTTCAAAATCGCCGCCTCTGTGTGCTGTACCAAAGCCAACGTATTTACCTGTAATACCGTCTGCTGTGTTGAATGAATCAGCATTGTCTGTATTTATGTTTGATTTCCACTCGAGACCGAATGGGTCTGTAGCAGCGTCTGATTTTGTATAAGGTTTTTTGTTATAGTTTCTTGTAAAGTACTTACCTGGCATTCTCGGTTGAAATGTAGCCGGAGTATCGCCTTTTGTACCGCCTATATCAAGAATAAGATAATGTGCGTCTGTAATATCGTTTGTATTTGTATATGTCGTAGCATCGTCAAGGGTTTTGAACGCATTGACACCTTTTACAAATGTATAAGATTTACCGTTCCATTCAGCTGTAATTGTTGAAAGGTTTGCTTGGGTAAATGCATTTGAAACGATAATTGCTTTTTTAGCGTCGATAAGCTCTGCTTCATCCACGAATGAATTTGCAAAGTGTGTACCGTCATCAGCTGCAACAGTTACTGTGTAATCTGCTGAACATGTTGTACCGCCGATTTCAGCAGATGCAGTTACTGTGTATGTACCTGATGTGATGTCAGAAGCAGCAACAGTTGCACCTGTTGAATCTTTCCAGGTAAGTGTTTTGCCTGCAAACGCAACGTCAGCAGCAGAACCACCGTTTGCGATATACGCATTAACTTTAAAGCCATTAGCATAAGCAAGACCGTTTGCAACAGTTATGTCTGAAGCTTTAACAAACTGTGAAACTTTAATTGACATACCTTCATCGAGATACCAGTCAGAAGCTGTTACTTTTGATGTATCTTTGCTTGATTTAAGTACGTACTGTTTGCCATCTGTATAGTTATCATAAATCTCATTGCCAAAACCTGTTGATGTAGCAACAGTTGCATTAAGGGTATCAGGAAGTGTTGTTCCCTTTGCATAGTTATTATATACTCTGAGACTGATTCTTTCAGCATAAGTTGTTCCGGCGATGAAAGGCTTTGCAGTATCCATAATTACACGGTTTCCTGTAATTATTGTTTTTGAGTAATAGTTATTTGCCACATAAAATGCAGAATTTTTGTTGTATGTACCAGCATTATGGAACGTATTATTTTCAAAACTAAGAACTCTCAGATCTTCATTTGTTTTATAGCCTGAAACACTTTTATCATTTGCACCGATATACCAGTTCTTTTTTTCATAACCCTGTGGAATAAGATCAAGGCCAATGTTCTGAAGGTTCATATTCTTAAATACGCCTTTAGTATTAATTCCTGAACCAAGGCGATCCTGTTTGAAGGAAGTATTATTATCTGCGTTACCGCTCATTGTTTTGCTTGTCATATAAAGACCGTCAACAATAAAGTTTGATACGCAGTATCCAGTAAAAAGATATTGTGCTGAACCTGTAATATAGGTGTTTTTCATCAAGAATGTTCTGCCTTCAGATGCTGATTTATTAGCATATGAAGCCATTGCAACAGCAGGTTTTGAACTTGAAAGCTTATAGCGTGAGTTATAAACTGTAACATCAACAGGAACTGATATAGTATTAAGGTTTATTACTATATTTCCTGAATAAGTAAAACCGTAAAGTTCTACTGCGCCTGCATGAGCGTTTTCTATTACATCTACATCGAGTACACCGATATCTGCGGTTTTTGCAGTAAATTCAGCGTTTTCTGACCAGTCAGAACCGTCAAATGCTGTGCCTGTAACGAAAGGCATTGTGTTATATGCCTCTGTGTACATTTTAACTCTTGTAAATATTTTAGCTGTTTCAGCTGTTACATTTGATTTAACAAGAATTGTAGGAGTTTCAACCCATTCTTCATCAACCATAACCTTTGCTAATGCTAAAGCATCCTCAATTGTTGTTGCGAGGTTATAACCAATTTCAAACCACGAATATGATTCCGGTTCAGGATCGTCCGGAGTTGGTTCCGGTGTCCACATAGGACCATATTCCTGTCCGTTCCAGTTGAGGATATATTCTTCGTCCTCTTTTGCATCAGCATCTACAACGATGGTGTTCTCGTCGATTACCGGCGCAGCAACATCTGTTGTAGGATTGGCACCGGTAAGTTCAGCTGCGTTGTTTACAACGGGCTCTGCCACGTCACCGGTTGCATCTGTCACTGTCTGGGCGCTTGCAAATGATGTAGCCATCATTGAAAGAACCATTACAAGACAGATAAGAACAGATAACAATCTTTTGCTTGTGTTCATATTTTTTCCCTCTTTTCAAAAAATTTTTTTGTTAAGAATTATAGGCATCGCTGCCTGAGTTTGAATTCTATACAGTTTAATTATATAGGGAGAACAGCCCAAAGCACAGTCTGTATATTTATACAGGTGTATGCAAAAATACTCAACTTTTGTCAATATTATACACATAAAGACAAGTATTTGTTTTTTAAAGATAAACTAATTGTAATATTGCACAAATATTTCAACAAATGTTTGTATGCTATTGATATATACGTGCAAAAACTTTAGCGTAGTGATGTAGCAGAGTTATTAAGACACAATATATAGTTTCAGTCCTTAGCATACGACTATTTATGAGATAAAATAGCAGTTCTGTTGTTTCAAAAGGTAGTGAAATAAAAGATTCCTTATTTACTATGAGTCAAGGGGAGAAGTACAAAACCATAAGTTCCTCTTATGCAAAGGGGAGCTGTCGAGCATCAGCGAGACTGAGGGGTTGCCCTAAGGGTTGTTCTTTTTTCGTTCATTCTGCTTTTGACTTCATTGTCTAAAAATTCACAAACGCCATCAAAGTTACGCATTATCTGATTATTAGGTATACGAATGACATCTACTCCAAATTTTTCAAGTTCCGCTGTACGCCTGATATCTTTTTTCATAAATACATCCTCATAATGTTGAGAACCGTCAAGTTCTATTACCAGTTTTGCATCTGAACAATAAAAATCTGCAACATAATTCCCAAAAGGCTGTTGCCGACGAAATCTGACAGGATATCTTCTCAAAAAACAATACCACAGTTTATTTTCTTCTTTAGTCATATTTTTTCTGAGGTTCCTCGCTATCTGTGTTATCGTTTTATTGTATTTCTTCATAAATGCCACCCCTTTTACATATTTTATCACAAATATTGTTTTTTTACATCTTTTATTTTCAACCCCTCAGTCACCTATGGTGACAGCTCCCCTTTATTCCAAATAAGGGGAGCCAAGGGAGAAGTACAAATCAAGGCTCCTCTTATGCCAAGGGAGAAGTACAAAACCATAAGCTCCCCTTATGCAAAGGGGAGCTGTCGAGCATCAGCGAGACTGAGAGGCTTTCCTAAGTGGAGCCAGGTGGGGTGCAAACAAAAAAGTTCCCCTTTCGGCAAGAGGAACTTTCATTTTATTATATTTTAAGGAATTCTTTAAAGTCTTTGATATAGTTTGCGGCAGTTGAGCGGTTTGAGCTTTCAGCGAAGATACGAAGAAGGGGTTCTGTACCTGAAAATCTGCAAATAACAAAGCTATCGTCTTCAAAATACACTTTACAACCGTCTTCATAGCTTACTTTCTTGATTTTCACACCGAACTGGGGAAGTTTTTTCTGATTAAATACTATATCGTGAATAACTTCTTTATATTCGGGTGCGAAATGGAGGTTATCCTCCACCATTACTGTACGCATAACAAACGGGGGTAGGAGCGGAACGATTAAAAAATCAGATTTTAATTCCGCCTGCCGCAAGAACTTTTGCAACTCATTTAGCAGCACTATCTGACAAAAATCTACGGTCATAGCCGATTATTACAGGTTTATCGGTTTTGTTCTGCGACTGCATTATAACATATTATTTTTTGGGTTTTCTTACAATTTTGGTTTCTCATTTAATAATTTTGGTTGTTTTATTGCATTTTTTGATATAAAATGTATAATAAAGTTAATCGAGATGAATTGAATGAAGTACAAACGGATATCGCTTAGCGACTGTCTGACAATTGACGGATTTTTTCGTTCATTATTTTGAATATATGAAAGATTTTGTATTTCATGGAGAAAGCCATCCTTTCTGGGAGCTTATGTACTCGGACAGAAAAAATCTTATTACAACAGCAGGGAACAAGGAGTTTGAGCTGACGTCGGGGCATTTATTCATTCACAAGCCCGACGAGTTTCACACGGTACGTTGCGATGACGGCGCGGCAAAGCAGATGATACGTGAGCAGAGCTACAATTTCACCGAAATTGCAGACAGGCTTTCCTTTAACACGTCGCAGTATTTCACAACGGTTTTCCGCCGAATTGCAGGTATGACACCTTCGGAATACGAAGATTCCGTTAAATCAAAATTTACAACAGGAACAGGTATATTATAATGAATGAATTTGAATCTGATTTTTTAAACTCGGCAACGGTACGGTTTTTGTCAATAATAAGACGGTTCGGTAAACCATCAGCTGATATTATGCTCAATTCTGACCTTTTGGAGCGAGGCAAAAACTACATTATGTCATGGCTTCGCGACGTTAATCTGAAAGAAAGATTCCAAAACGAGCCTATAATGTTTTACTACAACATAGCTTGTTTTGCCTTTGATGCAGGAGTTGCTTATGCTGATGCCTGGCAAAAAGACATAAGTCAGGTCAAAATCGGCGTTGTTGACACTCTCATTGCCTCACAGCCCGACATAAACGCTCTCGCAACAGACATTCTGGCGCTTGACGATGACGGAAAAGTAGTCTACAGACAGCTCAAAGACGATATGTTTTCCGAGTTTTTGAACATAATGGAGCCTTATTGGGAAAAAGAAGACCCGAGACCGTTTTTGTTTCAGGGATTACTTGCATTTTTCCAGAGCGGTATAAACTACAAAATGAATTAAAAAAGCGGTGTACGACTGTACACCGTTTATTTTATTATAGGTTGGATTTGTTTGCCCAAAAGCGCAGATTCTACCGTCTTTTCAAGCATTGACATATCTGCTATGCAGGATCTGGGTTTGCCGTTTGCATCATCCTGCGAAAAGGGTACGAAATATACGTTTTTACAGTTGAGCAGATACCCTATATTTTTAGCGGAAGCAGACAGCGCATCGTTTGTTGCAAGGCAGATAACAAGGGGTTTATTGTTTCTCAGGTGTGCCTTTGCCGCCATTGTTACCGATGTATCTGTTATGCCCATGGCAAGTTTGGCAAGAGTATTTCCCGTACAGGGGGCAATTACCATTACGTCTGTCAGGTTTTTGGGGCCTATAGGCTCTGCCTGAGCTATTGTATGGATTACGTCTTTGCTACATATATCCGTTATGGTTTTAATAAAATCGGATGCTTTGCCGAATCTTGTATCGGTAGAATAAGCGTTTTGTGACATTATGGGTAATATCTCATAAGTTTCATTTAGTTTTTTAAGGCACTCCACCGCATTTTTCAGCGTACAAAAAGAACCGCACATAGCAAAGCCCAGAACTGTTTTTTCTTTCATTTTACACCTCTAACATCGAAAGAACTGTATTTTTCAGTATCTCTCCTGCAGTTTCTGGAGCGTATCTTGCGGGAATTCCAAGCTCGTGCATACATCTGATACCGCAAACGGCGGCATAATCAAAATCAACTCCGCCGGGTTTTGAAGAAACGTCGATAATCGTCGGTTTTTGTCGATAATTGGTCAAAACCTCTTTTGTGACAACCATCGCAGGTACGGTATTAAACAAAGCTTCACCCTTGAACGTACAAAGCTCTGATATATCTTTATCACCTTTTGAGTTTCTTGCATATGTTGTTACAAAAGCGCCAAGCCCTAACAAAATCCGAACAAGCTCTTTTGCAATACATCCCGACCCGACAATGCCGATTTCCATACCGGACACCGTCTTTTCACTGTTTGCCATCAAAGCAAACACTGCCCCTTCTGCAGAAGGTACCGCATTTTGTCTTTTAAAATAGTCACACTTAATATAATTTTCACATCCTACGTTGTCAAAAGGCGCAAACACTTTTTTGCCCTGACATTTTTGCTTTATCCTTTTATAGTCACATCCCATGGGCAATATTATTACGTTAAAACCGTCAAAATCGCTGTCATAGCCCAGCATTTTTGCAAAATAACCGTCTTTTTCAAGTTTATCCCTTGCATTTATCATTCTTTTGTCTGAGCCAAGCAACCCAAAACGGTACATATTCATTCCCCTTTTCAGTTTATCATATGCAAGTTATTGTAATTTGGTAATTAATATGATAAAATATTTATTTGAAATTTATTTTTGGAGTTTAAAATGTATCACGTACAGGATTATGACATAGCAGTTATAGGCGCAGGTCACGCAGGAATCGAAGCAGGTCTTGCGGCGGCAAGACTGGGTCTTTCAACTGCGGTTTTTACAATTAATCTCGATGCAGTGGGCAATATGCCCTGCAACCCCTCTATCGGCGGTACTGCAAAAGGACATCTCGTTTGCGAAATTGACGCTCTGGGCGGTGAAATGGGCAAGGCGGCTGACGCTACCTTTTTACAAAGCCGTATGCTCAACCTTGGCAAAGGTCCTGCAGTTCATTCTCTGCGTGTTCAGTCTGACAGACGCAAGTATGCCGAGTATATGAAGCATACTCTGGAAAAAACCGAAGGTCTTGCTCTCATTCAGGCAGAAATCGTTGATATCACTACCGAAAACGGCGAAATAACAGGCGTTGTTACACATCTTGGCGCACATTACGGTGCAAAGGCAGTCATAATTGCAAGCGGTACTTTCCTTGCGGGTAAAATTATTATCGGCGACAGTATGTATGACAGCGGTCCTGACGGTATGTTTGCCGCAAACAAGTTATCTGCAAGACTTATAGAGCTTGGCGTTCCCGTAAGAAGATTCAAAACGGGTACACCTGCGAGAGTTAACCGCAGATCTATTAATTTTGATTCTCTTGAGCCTCAATACGGTGACGAGGAAATTGTACCCTTTTCATTTGAAAACGATTATATAGGGGAAAATCAGGTGGTTTGTCACCTTACCCATACAAACGAACAAACCCACAAGGTAATTACAGACAACATTCATCTTTCGCCTCTTTACAGCGGAAAGATAGTAGGTGTCGGTCCGAGATACTGTCCGAGTATTGAAGACAAGGTAATGAGATTTGCCGACAAGAAATCCCATCAGCTTTTCATTGAACCTTGCGGAAAAGACACCGAAGAGATGTACATTCAGGGACTTTCATCTTCACTGCCTGAATTTGTTCAGCGTGAGTTTATAAAAACAATAAAAGGTCTTGAAAACGCACAGATAATGCGCGTTGCATACGCTATTGAATATGATTGCACCGACCCTCTCGCTCTCGCTCCGACTCTTGAGTTCAAAGACATTTCCGGTCTGTACGGAGCAGGGCAGTTCAACGGGTCATCAGGCTACGAAGAAGCCGCCGCGCAGGGTCTTGTGGCAGGTGTAAATGCAGCTCTCAAGCTTCTTGGCCGTGAGCCTTTCGTTCTTGACAGAGCAAGTTCTTACATAGGTACACTTATTGACGATCTTACAACAAAAGGTACTCCCGAACCTTACAGAATGATGACCTCACGCAGTGAGTACAGACTTATTCTCCGTCAGGATAATGCGGATTTACGTCTGACACCCATGGGATATGAAATAGGTCTTATAAGCGAGGAAAGATATCAGAAGTTTCTTAGCAAAAAAGCGCAGATTGAAGCAGAAACCCAAAGGCTCAGACAGGTAAGCGCAACACCTAAAAACGAGGAGCTTCGTAAGCTTTTAGAGCAAAGAGAAACCCCTGCTCTCAAAAGCGGCGCAAAGCTTTACGATTTACTTTCGCGTCCCCAGATTTCATACGACGATTTGTCTGTTGCCGACCCCGAAAGACCAAGTCTTCCAAAGGCGGTTACAAAACAGGTGGAAATTTCAATAAAATACAAAGGGTATATTGAAAAGCAGATAGCCGCCGCAAAGGAATTTTCAAGGCTTGAAAAGAAACTGCTTCCCGATGATATTGATTACCAAGGCATAAAAGGTCTTCGCATTGAAGCTATGCAGAAGCTTTCTAAAATAATGCCCAGAAGTCTCGGACAGGCAAGCAGAATCTCAGGCGTAAGCCCTGCCGATATTACGGTACTTATGATATATCTGGAACAAAAGGAAAGAGAAAACAATGAAAAACGAAATTAAGACTCTTACCGAGCTTTTAAACAAGGACAGAATTATATTTTCAGAGGATTTTGCTGACAAAATAGAGCAGTTTTCCGATATTTTTATCGAAACCTCAAAACACCTTAATCTTACCGCCATCAAAGAACCTCACGACATTATGATAAAACATTATTACGATAGCATTTATCCGCTGTCAACAGGTGTTTTCAAAAAAGACGCAAAGGTGATTGACATCGGTTGCGGAGGCGGTTTTCCAAGCATTCCCTTGAAACTTGCACGGCCTGACCTTGATTTTACTTTACTTGATTCACTCAAAAAACGCCTCACTTTTTTAGACGGAGTCATAAACGAGCTGTCACTTGATAAAATCACAACTCTTCACGCAAGAGCCGAAGAAGCATCAAGAAAAGAAGATCTTCGCGATAGCTTCGATATTGCCGTTTCAAGAGCGGTTGCGCCTCTTAACGTACTTTGCGAATATTGTCTGCCTTTTGTCAAACAGGGCGGAATTTTCATAGCTTATAAAGGCATTCCCGACGATGCGGAGATGGAATCGGCAATGGTTGCAATTTCCAAGCTTTCTTCAAGGGCTGAGGGTATGATTTCTTATAAACTGCCCGAGGGAATGGGTGAGCGTACCCTTATTATAATAAGGAAAACTGCTCCCACGCACCCGATGTACCCGAGAAGTACAAAAAATATGGCTAAATCACCACTTGGCACAGAGAAATAAAATACTCCGGAACAAAACAGTAAATATAGACTTAATAAAGCTAAAATTAATAGAATAATATAAAAAACATCGCAAATTGCGATGTTTTTTCTTATTCATATAGTAATGTTTCGCGCCACGTAAGCAACATATCGAGCGACGTCAGTCGTATATCGCATTGCGATAGCAACATCTTCATCTTTGGTCGGCTTTCGTCGAACTCTGTCGAATGGTATTTGTTGACATTATTTACATAATATGGTAAACTCTAATCAAAGAGGGAAGAAAAATGCCATTTTTATTTGTAAAAAACGAAAAACAAATAGCGCAGATAGAAACGGACAAACTTATGCCGTCAAAAAATCAGCCGAGAAAGCTATTTTCTGAAAAAAGCATTTCAGAACTTGCCGATTCTATAAAACAGCACGGCATTTTACAACCGCTTTTAGTTACAGGCGACCAAAAAAACGGTTATAGTTTAATAGCAGGGGAAAGAAGGTTGCGCGCCGCACGAATTGCAGGTTTA
Source organism: Eubacteriales bacterium (assembly GCA_045657265.1). GTDB lineage: Bacteria > Bacillota > Clostridia > Oscillospirales > QAKW01 > RGIG9041. The sequence continues at coordinate 64,197 of JAZOSU010000035.1, forward strand.
AAAACTGTTCCTGTTATAATTCTCACAAAAACCGAAAAAGAATGCGCTCAATTATCACTTATCGAAAATATTCAAAGAGAGCAACTGTCTTTTTTTGAAGAAGCCGAAAGTTATAAACGTCTTATGGAAGACTTTTCAATGTCTCAAATTGATATTGCAAAAGCGCTTTCAAAAAAACAGTCTACAATTTCCAACAAAATCCGCTTGTTGAAGCTTCCGCCAACCGCACAGGTTATAATTGCGGCAAACGGTCTCACAGAAAGACACGCGAGAGAGCTTTTAAAAATCACGGACAATTCTCTGCTTTACGAAGCTTTAGATAAAATTGTTCTTAAAAAATTAAATGTTGCTCAAACTGCCGAGTACATTAATACACTCATTTCTCCAAAACCTCAACCAAAACGAAGTTTCAAGATAGGGGAGATGAAAATTTATCTTAACACTATCAACAAGGCAGTACGACTTATACGAAAGTCGGGTATCAAACCCGTAACTCAATTGCAGGAGAGCGAAGGGTTTGTTGAATATATAATCAAGATACCCAAAACATCCTAATCCCCTTAAAACTGCCTCTCCCCCAGAGGCAACGAGAAAGAGCCCACCGCAAAGGGCTCTTTTTTGTTTGCCGAATTTGAATGTTTCACGTGAAACATTTTAGATTTGATAGGTATTAGCAAAGACAATGTTTCACGTGAAACATTGTCTGAAACTATATCTTGTATAGGGTGAAAAACAGGCACAATTGTGTCAAATCATCAAGCATACACTAAATATAGAAATGTAAAACAAAATATTGTTTAGAGCCAAGAGATAGCCACAATTTGTTGTAAAAATTAAAAAAATGTAAAAAACCTTTATTTTTTATATATTATATGTTACAATAATACGGTAATTTAAGAATACGGACGTGAAATAATGGGAAAAATAATCTCTATAATAAATCAAAAAGGCGGAGTAGGGAAGACCACAACTACCGTTAACCTTGCTGCCGCAGTAGCTGAGACAGGTAAAAAGGTTTTACTTGTAGACCTTGACAGCCAGTCTAACGCAACATCAAGCTACGGAATAACGGGCAAAACTCTCAAAACTTCTATTTACAATCTGCTCGTATCTGAAGCCGAACCAAAAGACGCAATAATACATACTAAATACTGCGGTGTTGACCTTATAGGTTCAAACATTGATTTGGCGGGCGCGGAAATTGAAATGGTAGTGTTTGACAAGAGAGAATATCTTTTAAAAGAGGTTCTCAACAAAATAAGACATCTTTACGATTTCGTTTTCATAGACTGTCCGCCGTCTCTTGGACTTTTAACGCTCAATGCACTTGCGGCATCAAACAGTATACTTATCCCCATTCAGCCGGAATACTTTGCACTTGAAGGTGTTTCTAAGCTTATAAACACAGTAAAACAGGTTAAGAAGGGTATAAACCCATCTCTTGCAATGGAAGGTGTACTTCTGACAATGTACGACGGAAGACTTAATCTTACGTTGCAGGTCGCAGACGAGGTTAAAAAATATTTCGGGGACAAGGTTTATAAAAACGTAATACCGAGAAACGTAAGACTTTGCGAAGCTCCAAGCCACGGAATGCCTGTTATAACCTATGACAGATATTCAAAAGGCGCACTTACATACAGAGAACTTGCAAAAGAATTTTTAAAGGCACAGGAGGTCAGATAAATGGCTAAAGGACTTGGAAAAGGGTTCGGAGCACTTATTGACGAAAACTCATACGAAATAGAGGGAAAAAGCGTAACCGAGGTACGCATTTCAGACATTGAGCCCGACAAAAACCAGCCCAGACGTGAGTTTGAGCCTACTGCTCTTGAAGAACTTTCAGAATCAATTAAACTTCACGGAGTTATATCTCCTATAGTCGTGACTAAAATAGAGAACGACAGATACAGAATTATAGCAGGTGAGCGCCGTTGGAGAGCTTCAAAACTTGCAGGGCTTGAAAAGATACCTGTTGTGGTGAAAGATTACACAGAGCAACAGCTTGCGGAAATAAGCCTTGTTGAAAATCTTCAGAGGGAAGATCTTAACCCCCTTGAAGAGGCTTTCGGTTACAAAAACCTTATGGAAACATACAAGCTGACACAGGAACAGGTTGCAGAAAAGGTTTCAAAATCAAGAAGCGCGGTTGCAAACGCACTAAGACTTCTTAATTTGCCTGAACAGGTGCTTGACTTTGTAAAAACAGGTGAACTTTCAGCAGGCCACGCAAGAACTTTGCTTTCACTCCCTGACGGAGACAGTATGACTGCGGCGGCAAACAAAATAATAAGCGATGATCTTTCTGTAAGACAGACTGAAAACCTTATCAAAAAAATGAAAGACGCAATGATAGTAACACCGCCAATGCCGATGGATGCTGAAATCGCCCTTGCCTTAACTGAGCTTGAAAACAGAGCAAGAGTCGGCACAGGCAACAAAGTAAAAATCAAACATACAAATAAAAACAACGGCAAGATTGAGATTTTTTATAATTCTACCGCAGAACTTGAAAAACTCATAGATATGCTGTCATAGGGGGTAAAAGGCCTTGTTGTTTGGAAAAAAAGAGAAAAAAACACCTGCTAAAGAGACAGAAAACGGCGGTGAACAGAAATTTGAAAAAGATATAAAGGTTCTTTGGATATATACCACCTTGTTTTGTTTGTTTGCGCTTGTGCTTATAATCATTTCATCGGTAATTCAGGGCAAAATCCACTCTGACGAAGAATACTATCAGGACCTTTACGAAGGAGAAAAGGCAAGTTCACAGTCAACAATACAGAATATTCAGACTGAAAATGCCGCTCTTAAATCAGCTCTTGAACAATATAAAAAAGAGAATGAGAATTTAGTAAATAAAAATAGTGCTGACGAGCTGGTTATAAACAGCGCCGCAGCAATAATAGAAAACGGAGAATATCTGCTAACGGCACAGGCAGAAGCCTATTCGGGCAGTGTGAAAAAAGCCCGTGAAGCCCTTGCGCTTGTGGATGAGAGCGCACTTACAGAGCAGATGAGCGAAGTTTATGACAAACTTTGCAAAAGACTCGGCGTATGAAAAAAGTAACTATTTATTCCGACGGAGCCTGTAGCGGTAACCCCGGCCCCGGCGGATTTGGTACCATATTGGTGTTTGAGGGCAGGGAAAAGTGCATAAGTAAAGGTTTTCCCGATACCACAAACAACAGAATGGAGCTTTTGGGCGCAATAGAAGGACTTGAAGCTCTTAATCAACCTTGCGAGGTAACTATTGTAAGCGATTCTAAGTATCTTTGTGATGCCATTAATCAGGGTTGGCTTGAAAATTGGAAAATGCGCGGTTGGAAAAAAGCTGACAAAAAACCGGTGCTTAATCCTGAACTATGGCACAGACTTGACAGTCTTTTATCGGTGCATAAGGTGACTTTTGAATGGGTCAAAGGACATGACGGACACGAATACAACGAACGCTGTGATAAAATGGCAGTAAACGAATATCAGAAGTTTTTGAAAGGAAGTAAATAAATTGGAAAAGAAATTTGTCTATGCAGATAACGCGGCGACAACAAGAGTGAGACCTGAAGTACTGGCTAAAATGATTCCGTACTTCACAGAATATTACGGAAATCCATCGAGCCTTTATTCAGTAGGCAGACAAACCGCCGTTGCTGTAGACAAGGCAAGGGAAGAGGTTGCAAATGCTCTTGGTTGCAAAGCTCAGGAAATAATATTCACATCAGGCGGAAGTGAAAGTGATAATATGGCTATCCGCGGTATCGCCGCCAAAAAAGGTAGCGGTCATATAATTACAACCAAAATAGAACATCACGCAGTTTTGCATACAGTACAGGACCTTGAAAAACAAGGTTTTGAGGCTACTTATCTTGACGTAGATGCACAGGGCCTTATTTCTCTTGATCAGCTTAAAGACGCTATCAGAGAAGATACCATTCTTATTACCGTGATGTTTGCCAATAATGAAATAGGCACAATTCAGCCTATAAAAGAAATAGGCGAAATTGCAAAAGAACATAATATACCTTTCCATACCGATGCGGTACAGGCAGTAGGGCACGTTCATATAAACGTTGCGGAAATGAATATTGATATGCTTTCTCTGTCTGCTCATAAATTCGGCGGACCGAAAGGCACAGGCGTTCTTTACGTAAGACGCGGTCTTGCTCCCAAAACCCTTATAACAGGCGGCGGACAGGAGCGCGGTAAAAGAGCAGGTACCGAAAATATCGCGGGAATTTTAGGTTGTGCGGAAGCTCTCAGACTTGCAAGTGCTGAAATTGACAGTGAAACTGAAAAACTCACTAAAATGAGAGACCGACTTATAGACGGAATTCTTTCAACCATTCCATATACAAGACTTAACGGCTCAAGAGAAAAAAGACTTGCATCAAACGTTAACATATCGGTAGAATATATCGAGGGCGAAAGCCTTATACTTATGCTTGATATGTTCGGTATATGCGCATCATCAGGCTCTGCATGTACTACAGGTTCGCTTGACCCGTCACACGTTTTACTTGCTCTGGGACTTACTCACGAGGTAGCGCACGGTTCCCTCAGACTCTCTCTCGGTCACGACACCACAGATGCAGATATAGATTATATTTTGGAAGTTTTGCCGAAAGTTGTAGACAGACTTCGTGCAATGTCTCCTGTTTGGGACAGAAAGGATAAATAATGTACAGCGAAAAAGTAATGGACCATTTTGCAAACCCAAGAAACGTGGGTGAAATAGAAAACGCAGACGGCGTAGGCGAGGTAGGCAACGCAAAATGCGGAGATATTATGAGAATATATCTCAAAATAGACGATAACAAAATTACAGACGTCAAATTCAAAACTTTCGGTTGCGGCGCGGCTATTGCCACTTCTTCAATGGCAACCGAACTCATAAAAGGAAAAAGCGTTGAAGATGCTCTCGAGCTTACAAACAAAGCGGTTGTTGAAGCTCTTGACGGTCTTCCGCCCGTAAAACTTCATTGCTCAGTTCTTGCAGAAGAAGCTGTAAAAGCTGCAATAAAAGATTACTACGACAAAAACGGTATCCAGCATAATATTGACATCGGAGGATGCTCCGGCTGTTGCGGCAGTTGTGAAGCATAACGCTTATGAAACGTTTAATTTCAATTATTCTTACTCTTGTTATTGTTTTATCTCTCTTTGCATGCGCTCCCGATAACGTTATAGCTCCCGATACGGAGCCTGAGACTGAAAATACTCAGACAGATGCGCCTGTAAAACAAGAAAACGAAACAGAAAAAGAACCTGAACAGACACCTGAAAAAGAATCTGTTAAAAAAGAAAAAAATAAAGATATTATGCCGACTTTGGACATAGATACTCTTGACTACGTAACTCTTAAAACAAAAGACCTTAAAGACAGTTATCTTACTTTCTTTGTAGGAGACAGTTCATTTTCGGCAGGTGATATGACCGAGAGTGAGTGGATTAAGGAAATATCCAAAAAATTCGGTTTTGCCGTAGATATGAAAATCACTGCTGACAGCAGACTTTACTCATCACAGCTTATTGCTCAGAAATCGGGTATAAATCTTGACCTTATCTTTGCAAAACTTGATGATTTTGTATCTTCTGCTTCTCTTATGCAGAATATTGACAGTTTTGTGGAATCAACAGATTCTTCACCTTTTTCATCACGTATATTCGACCTTTCGGGAAAAAAACTTCTTTCAGGTAAAGGTAACGCTAAAACTCTTTGGTATAACAAAGCCATAATCAAAGAATCTCCTGCGACTGACTGGACTTTTGACGATTTCAAAAAATTGTCAGAAACTTCAAAAAACGCAGGCTGTGACCTTCTTGAAACAAACAGTTTCGTTGAGTTTTTCTCTTGCGGAAATGAGCAGATTACAGGATATGATGCCGAAAACGGTTATATTATGAAAGCTCAGGACAAAGGGGCAAGAGATATCCTTGCAGAGTTTGCATCTCTTACGCAAAGCGAGCAGTCGGAAAGCGAAAAAACCAAAAAGTTTATTAAAGAAAACGTAGCATTTATTTACACTGACACTCCTTACAGAAGAAATAATATGCAAATCGGTTGGGCTCCTCTTCCCTCCTATGGCGAGGATGGTACCAACGTTATGGCTCTTTGCGGTGCAGGACTCGGTCTTTCAAATACCATTCCGGAAAAAAACAAAGATGCGGCAATAACCTTTGCTATGCTCTGGTGCGCAAGATATTCAGAAAGCCGTGAAGATACACTTATGTTTGATCTCGGTCTTTCAAAGGCAGACTGCGAGCAGTATATAGCTCTTTGTGAGCAGACAGGCGGTATTTACGCAGCCGACAGACAGATTAATACTTTTTTTGACGGCAAAAACGGTATTTTGCCCATGTATTATGCAGACGATCCCTATAATGGTGTTGAACCTGAACTCAGTTCGATAATGTACCCTGTTCCTCTTGCATACGACAGGGCAGAGCTTATTAATTCAAGATATTGATGAAACTTATTTGTATAGGTGACATAGTTTCCAGAGAAGGCGCAGAGTATCTGCAAGAGAAGCTTCCGATGCTTCGCAGACAGTATAAACCCGATGCAGTTATTGTAAACGGTGAAAACTCTGCCCTTGGAAACGGCATAGACAAAGTTTCTTACGATATGATAATGGAAGCGGGAGCAGACGTTGTCACAGGGGGTAACCATTCCTTTCAGAAAAAGAATGCGCAGGATATTCATGACGACTGCAAACGGCTTTTATGCCCTGCAAACGTACCTGAATATACAGGATGCGGTGAAACTGTGCTTGATATGGGCAGATTTTCCCTTCGGGTTATAAATCTCTCGGGCAGTCTTTTTATGAAAGAATGTGAAAATCCCTTTGAATATATGCAAAAGGCCTTAGAACGCGAAAAAAACGCTGTTACAGTAGTGGATTTTCACGCTGAAGCAACGGGAGAAAAACGGGCAATGGGATTTATGCTTGACGGTAAGGTATCTCTTGTTGTGGGAACCCATACCCATGTTCAGACAAATGACGCTCAGATTCTGCCAAATGGCACGGGATATATAACCGACCTTGGAATGACAGGTGTTAAAAATTCTGTTATCGGCAAAGATGTTGACGTTTGTATTCATAATTTTCTCACACCCGATGACAGACTGCCTGTAAAAGACGGAAAAGGAAACTGTATTCTTTGCGGAATTTACGCAGAAATTGACACTGCAACAAAAAAATGTACAAAGCTTGAAATTATCAATATTGACAACTGATAAAAACTGTGTTAATATAATTAGCAGTCAAATTAGCTGGTGTGGCGGAACTGGCAGACGCCCGGGACTTAAAATCCCGTGGTAGCAATACCGTACCGGTTCGATTCCGGTCACCAGCACCAAAAAGAAAAACAGGTCATCTGACCTGTTTTTCTTTTTGTGTTTGTGTCCTTTGGACGCAACATCGTTTTGCAACTTCTGTTGCAAACATCATTGTCCGATATAGGACACAAAACGAGGTTGCCTGTGGCAATGAAAGAAGATAAACTTTCAGATTTATCTATGCAACTGTCAGTTGATGTTTTGAAATTGATAAAACAACTTCGCAGTAAACACGAAACTATAATTTCTAATCAGCTTGGCAGAAGTGCTACAAGCGTATGTGCCAATATTGCAGAAAGTAAATACATAACACAGGAGGAAAAGCAATACTTGCTCATCTTTACGTGTACTCAAAATCGGTTGCCGAAAGCCTTGATGATATTGTTCAAAACCATAATCTTGACGGAATTGAGATGACCTATCCTATCTTCACAAAAAAGCAGTCCGACTTTCTTTTTGACTATGCAAAAAAATATAATCTGCTTGTATCAGGCTTTTCATGGTCTTGATATAAAACCTGACAACCTTTTAGCTAAAGGTACAGATAATAAACCTATTAAAATTAATGATGTAAAAACTTTGACAGACAGTGTAAATAAATTTTAAAAACGCCGAAAATTCGGCGTTTTTTATTTACTTTTTGTATAATTAATATGATTTATTACTCTATGTCAAAGAAATCAAGTATTCCTTGGTAAATTGCATAGGCAAAAGCGTACCTTGAATCACGAAGTAAAACGGCGTCGTTTTCATTTGTTATAAATGCAAGTTCAATTAAAATTGCAGGCATATCCGTTCTGCGAAGAACGTACAGCGACGGGTTTTCTTTTACTCCCAAATCTTTAGTTCCAAGTCTTTCGGTAATTTCTTCAAGAATATCTTCGGCAAGTCCGAAAGCTCTTGACTGTCTGTTGTAAACATAAACCTCAGAACCGTTAGCCGATGGGTTTTCGGAAGCATTTGTGTGAATACTTATAAACCACTGTGCGCCCCACTCGTTTGCCATATTAACTCTCTGGGAAAGACTTGTAGAGTTTGACGTGCCGAGAGAGGTTTCGGGAGTAGGTCTTGACAGCATTGTTTCAAAATTACCGTTTTCGTTTAAAAGCTCTGCAAGATAGATTCCCACGTCGTAGTTGATATCCTGTTCCCGAAGTCCGTTGCCTTCCGCACCTGCGTTTACACCCTCGGGGTTATGTCCCTGATCAATAAATATTTTTATCATATGATACCCTTCTTTCTTCATACTATTTTATGAGGAGAGTGACATTAATGTTAATACACACAGTCGAAAAAGGAGATACTCTTTACGAGATAGGCAAAAAATACGGAGTTACAATAGAACAGCTTATAAATGCAAACGGAAATACTGTACTGCCGACTCTGATAATAGGACAGTCGGTTATCGTACCAACTCCCACCGAAAAAATAGGGGAGATTATAACAAACGGATATGCATATCCAAATATTGAAAGAGGTACTCTTGACAGTTTTCTGCCCTATCTATCGCTAATTACCCCTTTTTCCTACGGTATAGCACAAGACGGAACGCTTATACCACTTGATGACAGTTTGCTGATAACAACAGCTCAAAACGCAGGTGTAAGACCGCTTCTTTTAATTACCACGCTGACAGAAACAGGTAATTTCAGTTCAGAAAGAGCCGCCGAAGTTTTATCGGAGAGTACTTTATCAGATACCATTATTCAGAACATAATAAACAAACTTGAAACTCAGGATTATTATGGGGTAGATATAGATTTTGAGTATATTCCGCCTCAGTATGAACAAAATTATTCTGATTTCATTAAAAATCTTAAAAGTAAACTTGAGCCTCTTGGGTATAAAGTTTTCGTATCGGTTGCTCCTAAAACGTCAGCTATGCAAAAAGGTCTTTTATATGAAGCCCACAACTATACAAATTTAGGTAATGCGGCAGATTACGTGCTTGTTATGACTTACGAATGGGGATATACATACGGTCCGCCCATGGCAGTTGCACCAATTGACAAGGTAAGAGAAGTTCTGCAGTATGCAACATCGGAAATACCTGCAGATAAAGTGCTTATGGGAATACCTAATTACGCATATGACTGGACTCTGCCTTTTGTTATGGGAAGCTCGGCTAAATCAATGTCAAATAATCAGGCAATAGAACTTGCAAGAAACGTCGGTGCGGAAATCAAATTTGACAGCAGGGCACAGACACCATACTATAACTACTACGACCAAAGCGGTAAACAACACGAGGTATGGTTTGAAGATGCAAGAAGTATCTATGCAAAACTGATGCTTTTAAATGAGCTTGGACTTGCAGGATATTCTATCTGGAATCTGATGTCCTTCTATAAACCTATAACATCCATCACAAATATGTTGTTTGATATAAAAAAGCTCTGATTTTTCAGAGCTTTTTTTGTATGTTTTGTTCGGTATTTTAAAGAATCTGTACGCTTTGTTCGGAAATAAATGAAATTTGATCGTTTTGTTCGCCGATTTTTGAAATTTGACCGCTTTGTTCGGAATTGGGTGTTACAATAAAATTAAAGGACAGCAAGAGGCCTCGCTATCCGTCTTATATATATTTAAAGTAATATATATAATATAATATTATTATTGAAAAATAAAAAAGGATGTGATATAATTCATATGTATAATTATCAAAAGGAGAAAAAAACAGATATGGATTCTTTTAAAGAAGTCTGGAACGGCGCCCTTTCTATACTCAAAGACAGAGTAAGTAACGTCTCCTTTGAAACCTGGATAAAACAGATACAGCCTATGAAATTTGAAAACGATGAGGCTTATCTCTATGCCCAGTCTAATTTTCAAAAGGAGCTTATAACAAGTAAATTCAAGCTTGAAATAGAAAATGCACTTTTTGAAGTAATGGGATTTGACGTTCACGTTAATATACTTTCAGAAGAAGACGTAGCACCTAAAAAACGTGCACATCTTCAGACAGAAGATACCGAAACTATTCCCGAACCGGTAATTGATGAAAAAGATTTCGGTAACTTAAACCTTGAACTTACATTTCAGAACTTCGTTGTAGGTGACGAAAATAAATTTGCTCACGCAGCTGCACTTGCTGTTGCAAACAATCCTGCAGGAGCATACAACCCATTTTTTATTTACGGCAAATCAGGTCTTGGAAAAACTCATCTGCTTTGTGCTATTGCAAACGAAATTAAAAAGAATAATCCAAAAGCTACAATAATGCTTGTCAAAGGTGAAGATTTTACAAACGAGCTTATTTCGGCAATTCAAAGCGGTGAACAGAGTCAGTTTAGAAATAAATATAGATTTGTTGACGTGTTCCTTGTTGACGACGTACAGTTTATAGGCGGTAAAGTATCAACCGAAACGGAATTTTTCCATACCTTTGAAGCTTTATACGAAGCTAAAAAACAGATTATAGTAACCTCTGACAGACCGCCGAAAGAAATGGCAACTCTTGAAGACAGATTAAAAACAAGATTTGAGTCAGGACTTATAGCTGATATTCAGCCACCTGAATATGAAACACGTGTCGCAATTGTAAAAAAGAAAGCTGTCTCACTTCAGCTTGAGCTTTCAGATGACATAGTTGATTACATAGCAACCAAACTTAAAAATAACGTTCGTGAGCTTGAAGGCGCTGTCAAGAAAATAAAAGCATATTCACTTATTTTTTATGGACAACCTCTCACAATAGGAATGATACAGAATGTTATACAGTCTGTTATAAAAGAAAACATAAACGATTCGGTTACACCGAAATCTATCGTTGAACACGTTTCAAAGTATTACAACATCACAAAAGAAGATATATACAGTGACAAAAGAAGGGCTGATATACTCAGCGCTCGTCAGATAGCGATGTATCTTACCCGTGAGATGACAGATATTTCACTTTCTCTTATAGGTGACGAGTTTGGCGGTAAAAATCATTCAACTGTACTTCATTCTATAAGAAAAGTTGAATCAAGGGTAGAAACTGATCCAAAATTTGCACAGACAATGTCAGAAATGATAGAAAACATCAAGAAAGCTTTTTAACAATTTTTTGAACAAGTTTTTATTTTTTATCAACAGTTTCAAATTGTAAAAATTTCCATTTAAATTACCTGTTCAAATCGCACTGTTTTTAAACATAGATTTTAAAATTGTTTAAACATACGTTTTAGTTTGTCCCATAAGGGTTTTGAGTACATTTGAACAGAATCAACACTACTACTGCAACTACTTCTTTAACGTATAGAATAAAAAAGAAAGGAACTTTGATATGCGTTTTAACTGTCAGAAAGATAAGCTCAATGAAGCTGTAAATATAGTTTCAAAAGCTGCGTCTGTAAAATCTACAATTTCAGCTCTTGAAGGAATTAAAGCCGAAGTAGGAGACGGACTTATAAAACTGTCTGCATATGATTTTAACGTTGCTATTTGTTCTACATTTGAAGCAAATACCGTAGAGTCAGGTACAATTATTTTTCCTGCAAAGCTTTTTGCAGATATTATCAGAAAACTTCCAAATGACGATATATTTGTTGAAGCTGATGAAAAATATCAGATAAAAGTAAGCTGTGCCGGCGCTACATTTAATATTATGGGTGTATCACCCGAAGATTTTCCCGAAATTCCTAAAGTTTCGGATGAAAACAGGGTAGACCTGTCTATTCCTGCTTTTAAAAGACTTGTAAAACAGACAGTATATGCAGCATCTACTCTTGATATAAAACCTATTCTTACAGGTATCCTTTTTGAAATAAACGATGAGGAAAGCAGTGTAACTGCAGTTGGTGTTGACCAGTACCGCCTTGCTCTCAAAAAAGAAAGCTTTGAATATAAAAGCGGTAATATGAAAACCTTTATAGTTCCTGCAAAAACTCTCAACGAGCTTATAAAGATTCTTCCTGAAGAAAGCGATTCAAATATAAGTATAAGCGTTTTTGGTAAAAACGTTATGTTTACATATGAAAACTTTGTATTTATTTCAAGAACTCTTGAAGGTGAGTTTTTGAATTACAAAGGTGTAATTCCTCAGGACAGTGATTTTATTGTCAAAATCAAAAGAGGCGAAATGAGAGCTATGCTTGACAGAGCGGCGCTTATTACAAGTAATGCAATTAAAAGTCCTATCCGCTGTGATTTTGAGCTTGATACAGTTAAAATTTCAACAGCATCAAATATAGGTAAATTTACAGACAGAATTTCAACCGAAAACTTCGGCAAAAGCCTTACAATAGGTTTTAATAATAAATTTATGCTTGATGCCCTTTCTGCATGTGACGAAGAAGAAGTTGTAATAAAACTCAAATCTGAGCTTACACCAATTCTTATTGAGCCTGTAAACAACGACGGATTTTTGTTTATGGTACTTCCCATGCGTCTTAATCTTGATCTGCAATGATTTTAAAATCAGTTACTCTTAAAAATTTCCGTAATATAGAAGCTCAGAAAATTGAGTTTACAGAAGGAATAAACATTCTTGTAGGTCAGAACGCTCAGGGTAAAACCAATATACTGGAAGCTATCAATTATTGTTCATATCTTAAAAGTTTCCGAAACGTAAAAGAAGAACAGCTTATAAGATTCGGATGCGACTGTGCAAATGTCAGAATTGATTATGAAATGGAAAATATTCCTCAGAGTATCGAAGTAACCATTTTTAAAGATAAACCCAAGGAACTTAAAAAAAATGGTATTACGGTACAGAAAAACAGGGAGCTTATAGGTTCTTTTTTGTCAACGGTGTTTACCCCCGACCATCTTAATCTTATAAAAGAGGGACCAAATAAACGCAGAAACTTTATTGATATGTTAATCTGCGCCCTTGATATTAAATATACCGATACTTTGCTTCGGTATCAGAAAATTCTGTCGCAGAGAAATGCTCTTTTGAAAAAACAGAAAACAGGTATTGAACCGCTTTTGGAAGTTTATGATGAAAAACTTGCAGAGGAAGGTTCATATATAGCTCTTAAAAGAGCGGAATATATAGAAAAACTTGATTTTTTTGCAAAAGAAATATTTTCTGATATTTCAGGTAAAACAAAAAAACTGAAAATTTTGTATATTAATCAGTTTGCAAAAGAGATAAAAGACAGAGAAACTGTTAAAAATCAGATAAAACAAAGACTGCAAAAAAGCAGAAATGCAGATTATTCCCTTGAAATGACTACTTGCGGTATTCAAAAAGACGATATTCTTGTTTTGCAAAACGGAAAAAGTCTTAAGTTTTTTGGTTCGCAAGGTCAGATAAGAAGCGCGGTTTTATCTCTTATTTTGGCAGAAGGTAAAATAATAAACGAAAGATACGGAGTGTATCCGGTAATAATTCTTGACGATATTTTATCCGAGCTTGACAGAACCCGTCAAAAGTATATTTTCAGCGGTGAAGGAGTCTGTCAATGTCTTCTTTCCACCTGTGAAATTATGAAAGCAAGAGGAAAAGGAAATATCATAAAGATAAAAGAAGGAAGGATAGTTTAAAGAGAATGTATCTGCATCTCGGAAACGATCTTATTATTAAAAAAGAAGGTATAATCGGTATTTACGATATAGATAAAACTACCATTTCAAAAAGAACGAGAGATTTTCTTTCGGCTTTTGAAAAAAAAGGCAGACTTATATATTGTACCGATGACCTGCCCAAATCCTTCATTGTATATGACGACGGCGAGGGACTGTGGGTTTACGTATCGCAAATTTCAACAACTACACTTTTAAAACGAAGTGATTTTCTAAAGAATATCGGTTAAGCGATAAGGAGAAAAAAATGTCAGAACAAACCAAAGTAACGACAAATTATGACGAAAACCAGATACAGGTACTGGAAGGACTTGAAGCTGTAAGAAAACGTCCGGGTATGTATATCGGTTCAACATCTGCAAGAGGTCTTCATCATCTTGTTTATGAGATTCTTGATAACTCTATTGACGAAAGTCTTGCAGGTTACTGTGACCATATCAAAGTAAGAATTCTTCCAGATAACGTAATCGAAGTAGAAGACAACGGACGCGGTATACCTGTGGGTATTAATAAAAAACACGGTGTACCTGCCGTAACTCTCGTATTTACCGTGCTTCACGCAGGCGGTAAATTCGGCGGCGGCGGTTATAAAGTGTCAGGCGGTCTTCACGGTGTTGGCGCATCTGTTGTTAATGCTCTTTCACAGTGGCTTGAAGTTGAAGTATCTGACGGTAAAAACGTTCATTTTCAGCGTTATGAACGCGGTAAAATAATGAACGAGCTTAAAGTTATCGGCAATACTGACAAAACAGGTACAAAGGTACGTTTCTTAGCTGACGACGAAATATTTGAAACACTGGAATATGAATATGAAATTCTTTTAAAACGTATTCGTGAACAGGCATTTTTGAACGCAGGTCTTACCATTGAATTTTCAGATGAGCGAGTAGCTCCTGCAAAATCTAAAAAAATGTGTTACGAGGGCGGTATTGCAAGTTTTGTTGAGTATATCAACAAAAACAAAGAACTCACACACGAAGACGTTATATTTATGAGCGGTGAGAAAAACGGCGTTATGGCTGAGATTGCTATTCAGTATACAAACCGTTATGACGAAACACTCGTTTCTTTTGCAAATAACATTCATACCGTTGACGGCGGTACTCACGAAACAGGTTTCAAAACCTCTCTTACAAGAAACATAAACGCTTATGCACGTAAAAAGAATATCCTTAAAGAAAAAGACGATAATCTTTCTTCAGATGACGTAAGAGAAGGACTTACTGCTATTGTTTCGGTTAAAGTAGGGGAAGCACAGTTTGAGGGTCAGACCAAAACAAAACTCGGTAACTCCGAGGTAACAGGTGTTGTTTCTTCACTTATGAACGAAAAACTCACCGAATATTTTGAAGAAAATCCAAAAGTTGCAAAAACAATTATAGAAAAAGCATTCAACGCATCAAGAGCGAGAGAAGCCGCAAGAAAAGCAAGAGAAACCGCAAGAAAGAGCGCTCTTTCAGGCACAACCTCACTTCCGGGTAAACTTGCCGACTGTCAGCTCCGCGATAATCAGTTTACTGAAATATATATCGTCGAGGGTGACTCTGCGGGCGGTTCTGCAAAAGAAGGCAGAGACAGACGTTTTCAGGCTATTTTACCGCTTTGGGGTAAAATGCTCAACGTTGAAAAAACAAGAATTGACAAGGTTTACGGAAACGATAAGCTTCAGCCTGTAATTACAGCGCTTGGAACAAATATCGGACCTGATTTTGATATTGAAAAACTCCGTTACGGTAAAGTTATTATTATGGCCGATGCCGACGTTGACGGTTCTCATATCAGAGTACTTCTTCTTACATTCTTTTTCAGATTTATGCGTCCTCTGATTGAGGAAGGACACGTATATCTTGCTCAGCCACCTCTTTATAAGATAATGAAATCCAAAAAAGATTATTATGCATATACAGATGCAGAGCGTGACAGAATTCTCGCCGAAATAGGTGAGGGCGCAACTGTTCAGAGATATAAAGGTCTTGGTGAAATGAACCCTGAACAGCTTTGGGAAACTACAATGGATCCTACAAGACGTACAATAGTTAAAGTAACAATGGAAGATGCAGTTCTTGCTGATCAGATATTTACTGTATGTATGGGCGGAGAGGTCGAACCCAGACGTGAGTTTATTGAACAAAACGCACAGTACGTTAAGAATCTTGACATTTAATAGGTGAACAAAATGGAAGAAATAAAACACAGCAGTGAAATAAATTTCGAGGGCCAGAAAGTCATCGAAATTGATGTTGAAAAAGAAGTACGCGGCGCGTTTATTGACTATGCAATGAGTGTTATTACAGCCCGTGCTCTTCCCGACGTACGTGACGGTCTTAAACCTGTTCACAGACGTATTCTTTATACAATGTACGAAGCTAACCTCACTCCTGACAAACCTTACAGAAAATCTGTTACAACCGTCGGTGACGTGCTTGGTCATTACCACCCTCACGGTGACGCTTCTGTTTACGATGCAATGGTTCGTCTTGCGCAGAAGTTCTCTCTTCGTTATCCTTTGGTAGACGGTCAGGGTAACTTCGGTTCAATTGACGGTGACCCGCCTGCTGCTTACCGTTATACCGAAGCAAGAATGAAAAAGATTGCTCTTGAAATGCTTACTGATATCAAAAAAGATACAGTAGACTTTATGCCAAACTTCGACGATAAAGACGAAGAACCTACCGTTCTTCCTGCGCGTTTTCCAAACCTTCTTGTAAACGGTTCGTCAGGTATCGCCGTTGGTATGGCAACCGAAATTCCCCCTCATAATCTTTCTGAGGTAATTGACGGTACTATTGCTCTTATGGACAACCCCGATATTGATATTGACGGACTTATGGAATACATTCAGGGTCCCGACTATCCTACAGGCGCTGTTATTATGGGCAAAACAGGTATCAGAAACGCTTATAAAACAGGTCGCGGTAAAATCTATGTCCGCGCAAAGAGTGAGATTGAAGAATATAAAGAGGGCAGATTCCGTATTGTTGTAACCGAAATACCTTATATGGTAAGAAAAGCCGCTCTTATTGAAAAAATTGCCGACGAAATCAAAGGCGAGAGAATTATCGGTATATCCGATATCCGTGACGAGTCTGATCAGGACGGTCTTCGTTTTGTTATCGAGCTTAAAAAAGAGGCAAATCCACAGGTTGTTTTAAATCAGCTTTACAAGTATACCGATATGCAGTCAACCTGTTCGGCTATTATGATAGCTCTCGTTGGCGGTGTTCCGAAAGTTCTCAATCTTAAAGAAATTCTTACAGAATACATAAAACATCAGCGTGAGGTTATTATAAGACGTACCAAGTTTGATATTGCCAAAGCAGAAGCAAGAGCTCATATCCTTGAAGGTCTTATAAAAGCTATCGACTATATTGACGAAGTTATTGAAATAATCAAAAAGAGTAAATCAATTCCCGATGCAAAAGCTGCTCTTATGGAACGTTTCGAGCTTGACGATCCGCAGTCACAGGCTATTGTTGATATGCGTCTGGGTCAGCTTGCAGGTCTCGAACGTGACAAGATAGAAAATGAGTTTAAAGAACTTACAGATAAAATCGCCGACTGGAAAGACATTATTGCTCATATCGAAAGAGTTGACGAGATTATCAAAAATGACCTTAACGAAATCAAACGTAAATACGGTGATGCAAGACGTACCGAAATCGGTATCGGTGATATCGGTCTTGAAGACGAAGACCTTATTCCTGTTGAAGACTGCGTGTTTACTCTTACAAATGCAGGTTACGTTAAACGTATGCTTACAAGCGAGTATAAGAGTCAGCACAGAGGCGGTGTAGGCGTTAAAGGCGTTGCAACCAAACAGGAAGACATTGTTCGTCAGATGTTTGTTGCTTCAACCCACGATAATATTATTTTCTTTACAAACCTTGGCAGAGCTTACAGAATCAAAGGCTATGAAGTTGCAGAATGTTCAAGAACCGCAAAAGGTACAAACGCTGTTAACATTATTCCTCTTATGGCAGGGGAAAAGGTTACTGCAATGATTAAAGTAAAAGAGTTCGTCGAGGGTGATTACCTTGTAATCGGTACTAAAAACGGTATTATTAAAAAGACTTCTATTATGGACTATGCAAATATCCGTAAGACAGGTGTTATTGCTATCGTAATAGACGAGGATGACGAGCTTCAGTCAGCTCATAAGACAACGGGCGACGATTATATTATGATTTCTACCCATAACGGTAAAGCTATCAAGTTCAGCGAGAACGATGTTCGTCCTATGGGCAGAGTTACAAGAGGTGTGCGCGGTATCAAGCTTGAAGACGATGATTTTGTTGTTGGTATCAGCGTAACTTCAGACGAGGCAACACTTCTTTCTATAACCGAAAACGGTTACGGAAAACGTACCGCAATTTCTGACTACAGAGTACAGACAAGAGGCGGTAAAGGTGTTACTAACTATAACATTTCCGAAAAAACAGGTAAAATCGCAGCAGTTTCAGTTGTTGACGATAACAGCGATATTCTTATCGTTACATCAGGGGGTATAGTTCTTCGTACTCCTGCAGACGAGATTAACGTTCTTCGCAGAACAACACAGGGCGTAAGAATAGTTAAACTTGCCGAATCTGTCAAAGTTATTGATATGACGGTAACCGAAAAAGAAGAAGAGCAGCAAGAAACTGAAGAAATTGCACAGCAACCTGCACAAGAATAATAAAATAAAATCTCTCAACTAAACAACGTTGAGAGATTTTTTAACTGCAAAATATATACTTATTGTATACTAAACACCGAAATATACAAAAAGTATATGAAAATGCGGTGTATTTTAGTAAAAACACACCGCAATGGAAATAAAGAGGCCTGATTTTAAGGGGAAAGGTAATTGTTTGAAAAATCAGGCAACTCGGGGCTGAGTTAATTTTCTACATATTGTAGAAAGTGTTTTAAGCGCTTTTTCTCTGTTCTGCTTTAACTGTCTGCGTCTGATGTCAAGAATCATTGCAATGCCTTTGCGGACATATTTATCATAGCAGCAGTTTTGCAGTTCGCTTACTGTTTTAAGTCCGTGTCTTTTAACGTCAAATCCTTGTTTTACAAACATAGATATAAGAGCAGGTACGTAATATCCTGAACGAAGGTTTCCGCCATAAAGACTGCAATATCCTTCAAAAACTATAGCGGCAACACATTCGCCGAATTCGTTAACTGCGTTTATATCTGCACCCATATCAAACAGTTTTGAAATACATCCGAAATCGGGCGTATCTTTAACACATTCACTTATAAGCACTCTTTCAAGATTTCCAATTCTTTTTACAGTCATTTTAATTTACCTCCGTTTTTATTTTTGTGATTACATTATACAAAGGTTACTGTCCAATAATGCGGACTTTGAAAAGAATTATTCAGTTTGTTTCCGAAGACCTGTATCTGCTTTGAAACAGATGTACCAATCAAGGCAGTAGAGACCTTTTGATTCATTGTCGGATACAGATGACTGCGCCGCTTTTGTAGTTTTTGGGGGATATTCCAAAATATCGTCACCCGGTGTCCATCCTGCAGGGGAAAGACCGTTTTGCGCGTATGCAGTCTGCAAAGACAAAAGCTCACGTTCAATTTCGGTAACGTTAATGCCCATATTATGAGAATATTTATGGAAAGAGCGAATATTGCCCTCAGGGTCAATTATAATGACTGCTTTTTCGTTTAAATTATCGTCTTTATCAGTATTTGAAATTCCCAAATTTTCAGAAATGCTTAAATCTTTATCTGAAATGAGTTTTATATCCACGGGTTTTCCGTCTTTTTTAAGATTACGCAGGGAAAGGTCAAAGGCAATATGCGATGCAAGGGAATCAGTTGACATTGCGATTATTTCACTGCCATATGATTTGAACTTAGGCTGTTTTTTGTCAAGCTCCAATATATCGTAAGCGCTCGAGGGCAGAAAATCTCCCACGTAAAAATAAAGCACAGTCCAGATATCTTTGAAATCTTCGGGAAAATTAATGTCCCCTGCAGTTGACTGCGCGTAAAATACAGGCGCTTTTTGTCCTATTGTACTCATTTATCATTCCTCCTGTTACTATACTATGAAATATTGCAAAACAGGTTGAATTATTGTATAATCATCATTATGAAAGAAATATTTAAACTGAAAAGATTATATTTATTGCTTCTTTATCCCATAACTGCAATTCTTATCATTGGGGCAAGACTTGGCAGCACGTGGGTTGAAAAGTTTTTCGTGCCTTTTGTGTATAAACCCGTCTCATTTGTAATTGGATGGACTGTTTCCCTTGTTCCTTTTTCGGCAACTGAGTTACTTTTTGTGTTTTTGATAGCAGGAGCTGTCTTTTATATTATAAAAATGTATAAAAAACCTCTCTTGATTGTCACAAATCTCCTTTGCGCAGGAGCGGTATGCCTGTTTTTGTTTGAGATATGTATGGGTCTTAACTATTACAGAGCTGAGGCAAAAGAATATCTTGGGCTTGAAATCAGGGAAAGCACAGAAGATGAGCTGTATGACCTTTGTGTCATTCTTGCAAACGACTTAAAAGGCAGCGTTTCCAAAATGCAAAAAGACAGCGGCGGTGTCAGTAAACTGTCACAAAACTATCTGCAGACTGCTAAAATTGCAAAAGACTCATATAAAAAACTGTCACAAAAGTATACTTTTCTTAAAAGCGCAGACATTCGGTGCAAACCACTTATAAGCTCACGCATTTTTTCTTATTTTCTAACAACGGGGATATATATACCTTATACATTTGAAAGTAATATAAACGTAGACGTGCCTGAGTTTACAATTCCTGCAACAATGTGCCATGAGCTGACACACTACCGCGGTTTTATGCGTGAGAATGAGGCTAATTTTTTAGGGTATCTTGCCTGTATGGAATCGGAAAACCCCGATTTTATATACAGCGCATCGCTTATGGCTTTCGGGTACGCTTTCCCGAAACTGTATGACCAGAACCCTGACCTTGCAAAAAAAGTGTCTGCAATACTCAAAGAGGATATCGTAACCGACCTTACCGCAGAAGATAATTACTGGGAAAAATTCAGAAACACTAAAGTCTCAGACGTATCAGATCAGGTATACGATTCATATCTCAATGCCAACGGACAAACGAACGGCACAAAATCCTACGGCGAGATGGTTGATTTATTATTAGCATATTACAGAAACTGAAAAATTCAATTTGTCCTGTCTTCTAACTGAAAAAATCTCTCAATATATTGTTATAATGAAAACTTTCTGTCAACAATATTTTTGAGAGATTATTTTTTGAGGTTCAGATTATGGAGAAATTTTCTAAAAAAGCAGGCGCCGCGTTGCAGTCGGCGCAAGAAATCGCATCGGAGCTTGGTCATACCTATATAGGCTCTGAACATATATTGCTTGGTATACTCAGACAAAACGAATGTGTGGCAAGTAGAATACTTTTGTCAAAAGGGATAACCTACGATAAAATCTATACTCAGCTTGTTTCTCTTGTGGGAAAAGGCGTTAAAACAAGCCTGTCGGCATCTGATATGACTGCAAGAACAAGAAGAATTATTGAACAGTCAATGATATTTGCTAAAAAATACGGGTTTACTGCCATCGGTACCGAACATCTTTTGCTGGGTATTGCAACTGAAACCGAGTGTGTCGGTATGCAGCTTATCAAAAAACAGGGTATTGATGCCAAAACTCTGTCTGCAACCGTTCGTGATAAACTTGGTCTTTATGAAATAACGGTAAGCAATAATAAAGAACCTAAGAAAGCTTTAAAATTTATACCAAAATACTCCCTTTGCTTAAGTGATCTTGCAAAAGCAGGGGAAATCCGCCCCTGTCTTGGGAGAGATGCCGAGCTTTCAAGAGTGATTTCTATTTTGTCAAGACAAAGTAAAAGCAACCCTTGTCTTGTAGGAGAACCGGGAGTTGGCAAAACCTGTATTGTAGAAGGTCTTGCTCTTTGTATAGCGCAGAATAAAGTACCGCCAAACCTTCAGTCAAAGCAAATCTATGCGCTTGACCTTACCGCTATGATTGCAGGGTCAAAATACAGAGGTGAGTTTGAAGAACGTCTTCATTCTGTTTTAGAAGAAGCGGAAAAACATCCCGAAGTTATTTTGTTTATTGACGAAATGCATATAATTATGGGAGCAGGAGCGGCAGAGGGCGCTATTGATGCGGGGAATATCTTAAAACCTGCTCTTGCAAGAGGCAGGGTAAAGCTTATTGGCGCTACCACCTGTAAGGAGTACAGAAAACACATCGAAAAAGACAAAGCGCTTGAACGCAGATTTGCCAAGGTTTTTGTTGACGAGCCTGATGCCAAAACGACTTATGAGATTTTAGAGAGCGTAAAACCCTCTCTTGAACAACATCACAGCGTGGAAATTGATAATTCGGCGGTGAAATGCGCCGTTAATCTTTCAATGCGGTATATCGGTGACAGATTTCTTCCCGACAAAGCTATTGACCTTCTTGACGAGGCGGCATCTGACCTGTATATCAAAAATATTCACAGTAACTCCGCAAAGGAAATTGAAAATATGCGGGAGAGGCTTGTAGGTTGTATCAAAGTAGGCGACTATGAAATGGCGGCGCAGCTTCGGGATATGATAAAGGAAAAAAGCGAACAAAAATCCACTCTTGTTCTGACTGATAAAGATATACAAAAAACTGTTTCTTTGTGGACGGGTATTCCTGTCAGCTCTTTTGAACAGAGTGGCAGTGAGATGCTGAAAACTTTAAGAAATGAAATTAAAAACGAGATAATTGGACAGGATAAAGCGGTAGACACCGTCTGCGATGCGCTTATAAGAGCAGGTACAGGTCTTTCCGACCCTGCAAGACCACTTGCGTCTTTTCTGTTTTGCGGAACAACAGGTGTTGGAAAAACAGAGCTTTGCAAGGTTATATCAAAAAAACTCTACGGCGGTGACAAAGCGCTCATTAAACTTGATATGGCAGAGTTTATGGAACCTCACAGCGTATCAAAGCTAATCGGCGCGCCGCCGGGATATATCGGTCACGAAGATGGGGGAGCTCTTTGCGAAAGAGTTAGACTTCGGCCTTACAGTATTGTTGTTTTTGACGAGATTGAAAAAGCTCATCCCGAAGTTTTAAACCTCCTTCTTGCTATTTTGGACGAGGGAAGTCTTACCGATTCCCACGGACAGAGCGCAACTTTCAAAAATACGGTAATAGTTTTAACCACAAACCTTGGTACTGTCAGAGAAAGTAAAATGCAGCCTCTCGGTTTCGGTGGAGACAAAAACAGTTTTCTGAAAGAAAATATAACCGAAGCGGTCAAAAAAACGTTAAGACCTGAACTTATAAACAGAATAGACGAAATTGTGATTTTTGACAGACTTTGTGAAAGCGACCTTGAAAAAATCGCACATATAAACCTTTATCAAATGCAGGAAAGACTGAAAATGAAAAATATTCAGGTTGATTTTGATGATTCGGTAGTTTCAATGATACTTGAAAACAATAACGGTGAATACGGCGCAAGAAATATCCGAAGAATAATATCCAAAAAAGTGTATAACCCTCTCGGCGCAAAAATTGCCGAGGGAATAGTAATAGCAGGAGACAGTATAACCCTTACAAGAGATTTTCTTGAAAATAAAATACCCGCCCAGACAATCTAATAAAAAAAGCTCTGAAATATCAGAGCTTTTTTCGTTTTGTACGTAAATTCACAAAATCTGTACGCTTTGTTCGAAAATAAATGAAATTTGATCGTTTTGTTCGCCGATTTTTGAAATATTAAACGGAAATATACTTCATTCGTATGGTATAAACGAAAAAGGGAACATAGTAACAATACAAAAATTAAATATTAACACTATGGAACTCACATCCTTTTGGGCGGTAGGCAATGTCTACCGCCTTTTTCTATGCTTGTACAAACCTCGGTCTATTGACCTTTTTGGCAAAAATAAAAACCGTGTTTTTATGCGTTATACACTAAAGGACAGTACAATAAGAAATTAAACGGATGTGTAGAAATTCATGCAGAACTTCCACACATCCGTTTTGTTATCTGAAAAAATAATATATTAAGTTTTTGAGAATGGTATTTTGCGATATATTGCTTCGCAATTTGATATGTTTACCTTACTGTAAACGCGATATGATATAAATCCCATCTCGTCCGAATGACATATCGCACCGTTAGGTATATCGCAAATCCCGTAAGGGATTTATATCGCTGCGTTGTACCCTTAAGGATACAACGCATAAAAATACGGTTTTTACATCTTTGTTTTAAATTTCAGGAACTATTGAGTGCTGATAACCAAGCACGATAAAGGTATCTGCGCTGTTTGAGTTTACGTTTACTCTGTTTGCAATATTACCTACAACGATTTTTGCGTTGGGGAATATTTCAAGAAGTTCCTGTCCCAGTCCCTCGGTTGTTACGTAAATAGTAGTTGTGGGAACGGGAACATCGGTTGAAAGACCGATATTTACTATTCTGTGTCCTTTCTTTGAAAGGAGAGCTGCATATGAGTTTGCAAGGTTTTCAACACCAAGGTTATTAACAAGAACGATATTATATTTAAGTGAGTTCTGTCCGTTTGCGTTTTGTGAATCCTTGCTTGGAATGTATCCAAAGGTTGCGGTTTTTTTGGTAACGTTATATTTTGAATCTTTGGTTACGTACAAAACACGCACTTTTTCGTTGTTATCTAAAGGGATGATTTTTTCTATACGGATATTCGCAGAAACGTCACCGTCTTCTTCGTCGGTTGCTGAAACTGCCTGCATAAGTATAGAAGTATCTGCGCCTTCTGCATAAACAACATTTTCATTAAGGATATTTATAACAGGCGCATGGTCTTCGGTGTGTTCAACTGCAAGACCGCAAAGCACAAAAAGACCGATAGCAACAATTAAAAGTATGGCAGTAGCTATTTTTTTCATTATTTATTCTCCTTTTTTCTTTTTTTACGTTTTTCGTATCCGTAACTTCTATAGTAATAATACTTACCGTAATATTTTTCATAGCCGTAGGAGAAATATTTATAGTCAACCATATTAAGAATAGAGCCAAGAACAGGTTTTCCTGTACGTTTAAGCTGGTCAATACATTCTCTGACGATTTTAGCGGCAGTCTTTTTAGCGCCGATTACCATAATTGAACCGTCACAAACCGAAGCTATAACAGCAGGGTCAGTTGTTGCGGTGATAGGCGGAGCATCTATTATAATATAGTCGAAAGAGCCTTTGAGTACGGCAATTGCGTCTTTGAACATTTTTTTACTGAGAAGTTCAGCGGGGTTTGGCGGTGTGGGACCTGCAGGAATTACGTAAAGGTTAGGCACTTCTGTTGAATAGATAACGTCGTTAAGAATTGCCTGGTCTGACAGGAAATGTGAAAGACCGTTAGGGTTTGACGTCACTCTGTGTCTTGCCATAAATGTACTTTTACGCATATCAGCATCCACATATACAACATTTTTACCGCTTTCTGCAAGTGAGTTTGCAATATGCCATGAAACTGTTGATTTACCTTCGTTTGCAATTGAACTTGTAAATACAATAGCTTTGATGTCAGAGCCTAAAAACATAATATTTGAACGAATTACTTTATATGCTTCTGCAAGGTTAAAGCTGTTGCACTGAACAATGTTCATATCAAGTCTTTCCATTATTCATCAGCTCCTTCCTCGGTTTTATTGTCATTACTTTCATTGCGATGAGAATGATTTATCTCGTATATTTCTCTGTCATAAGGAATACTTCCGAGAGTTGTAACACCAAGTTTTTCTATTACTTCATCGGGTGATTTGATAGTGTCGTTTATAATATCAATTACCAGAACTACACAGAAACTCATAACAAGACCTACAAGGAAAGCAAAAACTGTAGCTCTTTTTGCGCCTGAGGTATGTTTAACGTTGGGAATCTGAGCAGCGCTTACAAGGTTAACGGCGTCAACGCCTGTAACCTCAACGATTTTTTCACTTGCTTCTTCTCTGACTGAGTTTGCAATATCAGCCGCAAGATACGGGTCTTTGTGAGTTACTGCAATATCAATAATACGTGTATCTTCTCTTGCGGTAACTTTGATATATGATTTGAGTTTATTGACTGATATATCAAGACCGAGCTTATCAATTACAGGTTCCATAACGGTTGAGTTACTGATAATCTGTTCAATATCGCTTGTAAGCTGATGGGCAGTCTGAAGATCTGAATAGTTTACCGAAGTATTTGTAGCAGAGCTATCCATTATATAGATTTCGCTTGATGCTACGTAGTAAGCCGATTTGGTAATGGTACTGTATAGAAAAGCACAGAGAGCCAAAATAAGACTCACAAGAAATATAATCCACTTGTTCTGAAAATATGTAATTATAACGCTTCTCAGATTAATTTGATAAAGATTTTTTTGCTGTTCCAAGCTGATTCCTCCTAAATGGGTTTATTATTTATAATCTGACGCGGATTAAAATTAAAAATCCGTTCCATTGTTTCTTTTCCGTATTTTTTCTCAATAAGAGATGCGCATTTATCGAGTTCCGGACTGCGTACGTCAGCATCGTGACAGTCAGATGCGATAAAATGCACAAGATTTTTTCCGAGCAGTTTTGCACAACTGCGTTTTGTAAAAAATCCGTTTTTGCCCACAACAGAACGGGCATTAAGCTGTATAAGTGCGCCGCTTTTTACCAGTTCTTTTATTTTTTCGGGTTTCAGACATTCGTATCTTTCTGCATGAGCTATTATGGGAAAATACCCCGTTGTAACTATACGTCTTATTGCCGAAAGCATTTCCGAATAAAAGGCAGATGGCATAAACTCTATAAGAACGTATCTTGAAGATGCAAGTGTCGGAAGCTGACCGGTTACAACGCTTTCTATAGCCGACGGACTGTACAAAATCTCGCATCCGCCGTAAAAAGAAAGATTCGGAAACCTTTCTTTTATATGGGGAACAAGCTCTGCCATATGTTCGTTTGCTCTTTCGGTATCAATTCCCGCTTTCATATTATGTGGAGTAAAAAATACCGTGCGCGTACCTGAATTATATGCTTTTTCCAATAGCTCAATGGAATCTTCCAACGTCCTTGCGCCGTCATCCATTCCGTATAGAATATGTGTGTGAATGTCTATAATATCCATATAGTATCCTCATTCATCGCATACTTTAGATAATTATATAAAATTATTTTAATAATGTCAATGTATTTACTATTTGAAAGTTTAAGGATATAATATTAAAAAGGAGACTGATATTATGGATAAAAAAGCACTTTTTAAAATAGGCTACGGTCTTTATCTTGTAACAGCTAAAGATGATAATAAACAGACGGGGTTTATTGCAAATACCGTAATGCAGGTTACGGATAATCCCCTCCGCGTTGCAGTATGCATTAATAAATCCAACTATACTTATGAAGTTGTTAAAAACACAGGCAAGATGTGTGTTAACTGTCTTGACCAGACGGCTCCATTCGGCATTTTTGAAATGTTCGGGTTTGTCAGCGGCAGAGACACTGATAAGTTTGACGGATTAACTCACGGTATTGCTTCAAACGGAGTTGCATATCTGAAAAGCTTTGTAAATGCAGTTATCTGTCTTGAGGTTGAAAACTTTATCGACCTTGACTCTCACGGTATGTTTATCTGCACTGTTACAGATGCATTTACACAAAACGACAAACCAAGTATGACATACGACTATTACCATAAAAACGTTAAACCAAAACCTCAGAAAGTAAAAGGATACGTATGTAAAATATGCGGTTACGTATACGAGGGCGACCCGCTTCCTGAAGATTTTATCTGTCCTTTGTGTAAACATCCTGCAAGTGATTTTGAAAGGATAGTATAATGAGACAGACAGAGCTTGTAGAAAAACTTATACAAAAAGGCTACAGAATTTGTTTTGCCGAGTCCTGTACAGGCGGAATGCTCAGCTCGGCTATTGTTGACGTACCTGCCGCATCAAGCGTACTTGATATGGGGTTTGTCACTTATGCAAACGAAGCTAAAATGAAGCTTTTGGGAGTGTCCGAAGAATCTATAATACGCTACGGTGTCGTCAGCGAAGAGGTGGCAAGACAGATGGCTAAGGGCGCCGCAAAACAGTCGGGCGCAAACGTAGCAGTTGGAGTTTCGGGAATTGCAGGACCTACAGGAGGAAGCGATAAAAAACCTGTAGGGACGGTATGTTTCGGGTTTTATATAAACGGTGAGACTGTCACAAAAACCTGTCATTTCGGAAACCTCGGTAGAAATCAGGTGCGAAAAACCGCCTGCGAATTTGTAATTGACACTCTGCTTGAAATAATATAAAAACAAAATCTCTCAACGTTGTTTTGTTGAGAGATTTTTAATTTGTATTTTTAACCTATATAACGCATTGGATTTTGTGGTGATCCGTTAATACGAAGCTCGAAATGAAGATGCGGTCCGCTGGAGTTACCTGTTGAACCGATTCTGCCTACCTGCTGACCTTGATATACCGTAGTTCCTACCGAAACGTCTATCGAACTCATATGAGCATAATAAGTAGTATATCCGTCTGAATGTTTTATTTTAACTGTTTTTCCGTAACCGCCTGACCAACCTGCGTATATTACAGTTCCTGCGGCAGATGCATAAACGGGTTTTCCGTGCGCTCCGCTCATTGTAAGGTCAACACCTGTATGGCCTGAATATCCTCTGTAAGAACAAGATGTATATCCGCCGTTTATAGGTCTTATGAATGTGCCTGTACCTGCAAGAGGTGAGGTTGTAACGGGGAGAGCTTTTGTACCTACGTAGATTTCTTTTGTTACAGGTTCTCTTGTAACAGTTTCTTTTATGATTTTCTTTGAAACCTGAGCGCCGTCAACATAGGTGATTTCTGCGGTTATTTCTTTTTCACCTTTCTGACCTGCTTTTTTGGTTTTAGTCTGTGTTTTATAAAGGGAACTGTCTTCAAATTTTTTAACGTCGTAGTCTATTTCTTCGGTATAGGTCAATGTTTTTACGATTTTAATACCGAGATAAACCTCAGGCTGAGAAATGTTTACTTTTCTGCCGGGTATAAGTCTTGTTTCGTCAAGCTCAGGGTTGAGAGCGTAGAGCTGAGATCTTGAAAGACCGGTGGCTTTTGAGATATCTGAAAGATAATCATCTTCCTGAATTGTGTAGTATCTGGGGTTTGTTGAGCTTGAGAATTTAGCTCTTATTTCGTCTTCAGAATAGAAGTAAGAAGGAGCATAAATACCTTTTTTAACTTTTACGTCAGCAACAAACTCGACGCTTTCGTTTTCAACACCTGTTTCGTAAGGCTTTTTAAGCTCGTCAAGAATGTTTGTAAGGGTTTTTTCACGTTCGGTTGCAGCAACAAGCTGACCGTCAACGTAAAGTCCGTAATGTTCGCCGATTTCTTCGCATACAATTTCGTAAACGTTATCGTAAATCTCGGTTTCTTCAAGCTTTTTCTTATCTACAACCGCAAAAGAATATTCGGGAGTAGAAGACATTACGTAATTTTCACCGATAGAATTTCCCAGACTGTCTTCAACCTTGCTGACAACCTCTGAAAACGCATTTTCGTTTGCAACGTATCCTGCAGTTTCACCGTTTACGGTTACTTTAAGGGCAAGTGCGTAAAATCTTGATGAAAACAAAACAGCTATAAGCGCAACGCTTGAAAGAGCGGGTGCCCAATAAGAAAAGTCTTTGACAAAGCTTTTGGGCAATATCATCACTATTTTTGTAGTGAAACGAATTGCTCTTGAAGAATAAAATAAAACTTTTTCACCTGTACGGTATGTAAACTTAACCGACCAGATAAAAGCATTTATAAGTGAAATGAAAAATCTTTTAACATAGGTTTCAACCTTGAAACCTACAAGGTAGATAAACTTAACAACTTTTTCACCTGTTACGTTTATCTCATGCAAAAACTCTTTGAATGAAAAGTGTTTTATCGCATGTCCCAGCTTAAAGCAGACTCTCAGAGCCGCTCTGAGCGGGAATAATAATACTCTTAAAAATAAATCCATAAATACTCCGTAAAAATATCAAATGTATATCAAAAAATTACAAATTAGTAACAAAACTATTCATATGATACACCAACTTTGTAATAAAATCAAGAGTTTTTTTATTTTTTCCTATATTATTAATAATTAAAACAAAAACATACGACATATTGTGTCATATTAAAAACCGGTAATATTTTCAACCCCTCAGTCGCCTATGGTGACAGCTCCCCTTTATTTCAAATAAGGGGAGGCGAGGGGAAGTACAAACCAAAGCTCCCCTTATGCAAAGGGGAGCTGTCGAGCATCAGCGAGACTGAGGGGTTGACCTAAAGGGAGGCGAGGGAAAAGTGCAAACAAAAAACATCGCATTGTGAAATGCGATGTTTAAATTTTATTTGTTTTCGGTATTTGTCTGGGCAGTTTTTATGTTTACAACTGAAAGGTTTGTAAGAACAGGGTTGTTATAGGTAACGCCGATTCTTTCTTTAAGGCCTTCAAGAATTTCAGCAAGTTCACTGCTCATCATATTTTCAATAAGAGTGATTTCCATATCGGGATCTGATATTTCTTCTGTAAGGAAAGGATAACGTTTCATTATATGGAAACCGAGGTTTGACTGAACAAGTCTTATTTCGTTTTCTTTCATTTCAAAAGCGGCGTTATGGAATGCTTTTGTATAAGATGTATCTTCTGTTGAGAAAATGTAACCGTCGGGGTTGGTTGCCATTCCGGGATCTTCGTTGTATTCGTCAAGAAGTCTTTCAAAATCCTCGCCGCCAATTGCTCTGTCATATATAAGTTTTGCTTTCTGGCCGAGAGCTTCTTTTTCTTGTACGGAATAGTCGTTTGTTTTTTCGTCTTTTGTAGAAATGAATATATGTTTTACTTTGGTGTAGTATTCATCGTAGTAGTTTTTCATTTCCTCGTGGTTTGTGGGGTTTTGCGTACTGTTAGGTCCGAAGTAATAAAGTATAACTTCTTCTTTTTTTGCTTCATTTTCAAACTGAGACTTGTATTCGTTATATGAAAAACCCTGTTTTTTCAAAGCTTCATCAAGGTTTTCTTTGCTTCCGTGTTGTTTGACGTATTCATCAAGAATTTCTTCAATAGCATCGGTTTTTTCTTTAGGAAGAGTAAGACCAAGCTCGTCAAAATGAATAGCGTAAAGATTATATTCTATAAGGTATGACTGAATCATAGCATCAAGATATTCCTGAGTTGTTGCAGAATAGCTTGTGTCTATATACTGTGTCCATAAATCTTTTGTTTCTTCAATGCCGTTTTCACTCAGAAACTGCGTTTTGATACTTATTGCCGCCGCTTTGTACTGCTCGGGAGTCACCTTTCTGTCGCCGATTTTAAGCGCGTAATTGCCACCGTTACAGGAGCAGAGTGAAAATATTATAATAAGTACAAGTAAAAATGCTGTAATTCTTTTTATGTTCATACTTCCTCCAAGAGTGTTTTTATATAATATATCAAAAATTACATACTTGTTCAATACTTTAATTGTAAAAAAAGTTTTACAAAACCAGCGGCATATGTTATATTAAATCTATGAAAAAGAATGATGAATTGACAGTTTTAATAGAAGGTTATACAAGCGAGGGCTTCGGTGTTGCAAAACCGGAGGGTTTTGTGCTGTTTATTCCCTCAACTATCAAAGGGGAAAAGGTAACAGCTCACGTGACAAAAGCCAACAAAAACTTTGGCTATGCAAAGGCTATGGAGATAATCACTCCGTCAAAGCACAGGATAGACCCGCTTTGTGAAAAAAGTGTTGCCTGCGGCGGTTGCAGTATGTGGCATATGACATATGAGGAAGAACTCAGATTCAAGTGGCAGAAAGTTTATGATAATCTGAGAAAAAGCGGTATTGACTGCAAAATGAATGATATCGTTCCCTCACCGAAAATAACGCAGTACAGAAATAAGGCGCAGTATCCCATAAGAGAGCAAGGCGGTCAAACCGTCGGCGGTTTTTACAGAAAAAACAGTCATTCGGTTATAGAATGTCCCTGCGCTATTCAGCCTGAAGTTTTCGGCAGAATTCTTAGGTTTACCCTTGACTTTATGAAGGAAAACGGGATAAAAGCGTATAATGAATCTGATTTTTCAGGTAAGGTACGACATCTTTATCTCAGATGTTCTGGTGACCTTAAAAGTGTTATGGTCTGTCTTGTGGTAAAGGGCAAATTTGAACAGAAATTCCGCTTTGCAAAAACTCTCAAAGCAAAATTCCCCGAAATTTGTACAGTCTGTATTAATTATAATGATAAAAATACCAACGTAGTGCTTGGAAAAAGATTTGAGACGGTTCTGGGCGACGGATATATCACCGATAAGCTTTTGGGATATGAATTTGAAATATCTCCCGAGAGCTTTTATCAGGTAAACCACGACGGATGTGAAAAGCTGTACGGACTTGTAAAAGAGTATACAAAAGGAGCAAAAAATCTGCTTGATTTGTATTGCGGAATAGGCACTATAGGTCTGTGCGTTTCAGACGGCGTCGAAAGTCTGACAGGAATAGAAATAGTACAAAAAGCGATAGAAAATGCAGTGCGTAACGCAAAGATAAACAAAGTGGAAAACTGTAAATTTGCGGCAATGGATGCATCGCAGGCAGGAGATTTTGCAGATGAATATTACGATACTATAATAGTTGACCCACCGAGAAAAGGATGCGATAAAAAAACACTTGAGTATCTTGTGCAAAAACGCCCCGAAAAACTTGTATATGTATCTTGTGACAGCGCAACTCTTGCAAGGGATTTAAAATATCTTTGCGAAAACGGATTTGAAATTAATCAGGTAACTCCCGTTGATATGTTCCCGAGAACGAGCCATGTTGAGTGCGTCGTGCGACTATGTCGCAACAAGCACTCATCGATATAAATCTCTTGCGAGATTTACTATATATCCTGACGGATTCGATATGTGCTGACGCACTCGATATGTTGCCTTGCGACAACGAGATTTATATCATATCGAAAATGAGCGAAGCGAGTTTATATCGAATTTCACGAAGTGAAATATATCGAACACGCATAGCGTGTATATCGACAAAGGAGACTATACTATGGAAAGTAGCAAAAATATATTAAGAGAAGAAACAATTAACTTTGCAATAGAAATATCTGATATTTGCGATAATATAAAAGGTTGTTCGGTATATATTAATCAACTTTTAAGATGTTCTTCGTCAATTGGTGCAAATCTTCACGAAGCAAAATATGCTTAAAGTAAGGCAGATTTTATAAATAAATTAGAAATTGCATTAAAAGAAAGTTTTGAAACTGAGTATTGGTTAGAATTGTTGTTTCGTAAAAATAAAATCACTGATTCTACATACAAAAATCTAACAAACAAATGCGGAACAATACGAAGAAAACTTATTGCTTCTGTTACTACAGCGAAAAAATCATAGTTTTGTTAAGCTGTGTGTCAGCTCAGCTTCGCAGCGATATAAAAAGCTATTAGCGAAAGGAGTTTATTTCTATGAAAAAATTATTTTGTATTTTACTTACGGTATTGTTTTGTTTAGGAATATGTGGGTGTCACTGGAATAAATTGCCTCATTTATCTTCAAAACAGGCTGAAACTATCGAATTGGAACGTTCCGAACAACTGGTTGGAGATGTGGTTAAAATAGTTTCTGACAATGTTTTGGTAATGGGATTAGAAGCACCGTACGAAATTGAAAAATGGGGCGAAAAAGTTTACGTCATCACAGATAATACTGAACAATTTTGTATAGGTGACGAAATTTATATAGAATATGTAAAATATCAAAAACCGTTTGATTCTGACAAATATGTGAGAATATATGCGCAAGAAGTGGATCATCTAAGTTATGTTGCCAAACCTATTATTTATTTTTATCCGCAAATGCCGACAGTATGTTCTGCCAAGGTGACGTTAAACGGTCAACTGACTTGTACATATCCCAAACACGGCAACGACGGATGGCAGAATTTCACTGCCAACCCTGACGGTTCGTTAGTATTTCAGGATGGCAGACAATATTATGCTTTGTACTGGGAAGGAATACAAAAAACTGAGTGGGATTTTTCGCGTGGATGGTGTGTTCGAGGAGAGGATACAGCCGATTTTCTTGAATGGGCACTTGCAAAACAAGGCCTGAACGAAAGAGAGGCAAATGAATTTATTGTTTACTGGTTACCTCTTATGCAAAACAACCCCTATAACGTCATTTCATTCCAAAAAGAAACATATACAGATAGTGCGGTTTTGGATGTTGAGCCTGATCCCGACAACCTGTTACGCGTATTTATGGCATATTACGGAACCGATTCAAAGGTTGATATTCAGCCTCAGACCTTTGATGAATTTTCAAGACAAGGCTTTACGGTAGTAGAGTGGGGAGGAACATACGTTAATAAACCATAGAAATATTTATATTTCAAGGAAAACTAAATGGAAATAATCAGATACGACATATGTGATTCTACAAACCTTCGGGCAAAGGAATACGTAAAACAAAATAAAATCGACAGGGCGGTATTTATTGCAAATGCTCAGAGTCAGGGCAGGGGAAGACAGGGAAAAAGTTTCTATTCCCCCGAAAACACAGGCATATATATGACCTATGTTTTCAGAGCAGATATGCCTCTTTATTCCGCTGTTTCGGTCACGACTTATGCGGCGGCGGCAGTTTGTAAAGCTCTTGAAACAGTATCGGCAAAGGATTTACAGATAAAATGGGTAAACGACATTTACCTTGAGGGCAAAAAAATATGCGGTATTCTTGCCGAAAGCGTTATGGACAGTAAATCGAAAAACGTTGAGTACGTCATAATCGGCGTCGGGGTCAACGTTACGACTTCTGAGTTTCCAGATGACATAAAAGACATTGCATCAAGTCTCGGTGACGTTGACAAACAAAAAATTATAGACGCAATAATTTCAGGCTTTGATGAAATTGCAGATAACCCCACTGACCGCAAGTTTATGGAATATTACAGACAAAAGTCGATGGTTTTAGGCAAAGAGATAACTGTAATTTCAAAATCCGGTACGAGATATGCAACGGCAATATCGGTTGACGATGACGGAGGCTTGAAAATACGTTTGTCAAATGGTACGGAAGAAATATTAAATTCGGGTGAAATTTCGTTAAAAATAGCCAAATAATGTTCAAAACCTTGTTGAAAATGTGTAAAATTAGGAGAAAATACTATGAAAAGACTCGTTTCGACTCTGTTAATACTGGTTTTTTTAATAATTTCGGTTGCAGGTTGTTCAAAACCTGCAGACGACCCTGATTATAATATCAATGACTATAAAAACAGCGGAGGTCTGTCAGGGCTTGATATGAACGGTATCGAGAAAGAGCCTGAGGCAAAACCTGAGGTCAAACCCGAATCTGAGAGTAAGCCGGAGAAAGAACCTGAAAAGACAGAAGAGAATAAAGTGCCTGAGGATGCCGATTCTGACGAGGTCGAAGATACAAGACCCGAAGACAGCGGAAAGGTTGATGTTCCTCACACTGACGATAGTAAAGAAGAGTCGGGATATGTAAAAAACGTTGTATCTTCTATCGGAGATACTGTTATAACAGAGGACAGTTATAACGAAGATAAGCTGACTTTCCCAAGCGTACATATAGAAACCTTTGATAAAAGCGGAATAGTTTCAAAAACCGAATATAAAAATGCAACCATCGAAATAAATAATACCTCAAAAGAGTTTACAAAAACCAAAAGCGCAGTTGAAATAAGAGGCAGAGGCAACTCTACATGGTTAAGATATGACAAAAAAGCATACAAACTCAGATTTTCAATAAAAACCGACCTGTTTGGAATGGGTGGCGCAAAAAAATGGGTGCTTCTTGCAAATGCATTTGACGAAACAATGCTCAGAAATGCTCTTGCAATGGACCTTGCAAAAGTGTTGGAGCTTGAATATACAACCGACTATCAGTTTGTAAACCTGTTTCTTAACGGAGAATATCAGGGTCTTTATCAGCTTTGCGAACAGCTTGAAGAAGGTCAGACGAGAGTTGATATAAACTCTTCCAAAACAGGTGAGGTTGACACAGGATATCTTGTGGAATCTTTCAGCGAACTTACTGCGCTTAAAGATAAATCATTTACCATTCCCGAAGTAAACGGATTGCACGTTAATGAGTTTAAAGGCAAACATCAGTTTGTCATAAAATCTCCCGGACCTAAAGAGGTGACGCAGGAACAGATAGATTTTATTGACGATTACGTAACGAGAGCAAACGAAGCAATATTTACAAAAAATTGGCAGGAGATAGAAAAGCTTTGTGACGTGGATTCTTTTGTAAATATGTTTATTGTGGATCAGGTTATGCTCAATAACGATATGGGTTACAGCTTTTATATGTATAAAAAAGCAGGAGGCAAACTGTACCTTGGACCTATGTGGGATTACGACCAGAGTTGCGGCGGTTCACAGCACGGCGGACCTACGTTTGAAGGCTGGTATGCAGGTACAGAGCATAAATGGTACACGACACTTGTAAAAATGCCCCAGTTCCAGAAACTTGTCAAAGAAAGATATAACAGTAAAAAAGCTCAGATAAAAGATATAATTGACAGTATTGATATCAAAATAAAACAAAACAGCTTTGATTTTGCAATGAGTAATTATGTTTATAATACTTTCGGTGACGGCGAAAAATGGAGAGCGATTCCTGAAATAACGGCGCTTACCACCTATAAAATGCACGTTGAATATCTCAAAACCTGGCTTACCAACAGATTTATTTGGATGGAGGGACAATTTGACACGTGGTAATTACAAAATTTTTTATATCGTTTATTAAAGAGAAAAACTGGCTTGAG
Organism: Eubacteriales bacterium; assembly: GCA_045657265.1. GTDB lineage: Bacteria > Bacillota > Clostridia > Oscillospirales > QAKW01 > RGIG9041. The sequence continues at coordinate 100,854 of JAZOSU010000035.1, forward strand.
CAGATGAACAAAAAAGGCTATGAACTTAAAAAACGTTCAGGCTTTGTATATATGTTTGAAAAAACAGACACAGAGGTTTTGTACGAGTACGTGTTTTTAAAAAACGGAAAGCGTTCGTACTGCGAGTTTGATTACAAATCAAAAGACACCGATGCAAAAGCTATTTACGGAAACGCAGATATGTTTCTTTTGAAAAAACCGAAATCAAAAGGCAAAGTTACGGTTTTTCAGACCCTTGATGAGAAAAAACTCAATGCCGCAAAGAAAAAAGCGGCACTGAACAGTACGGCCGCTCTTTATATAGGTGTCTGCGCACTGTGCGCGGCTCTTATAAAAATAATTACGCCGCTCAGATGGGTGTTTTTAGCAGTAGCTGTAGTTTTTATGGTAATGTCGCTGTGGAGTTATTACCTTTCTTATAATATAGGTAAATATGTAAAACTTGACAAAATATAATTCTTTGGTATAATAGACAAATATTATAAAAAGGCGGTAGCATATAAATGGGCTTTGATGCACAAAAAATTATGCAAATATTGTCAACAGACCCGTCACAACTGTCAAACAATGAACTTTTACAACTTATTTTAAAGCCCTTCGTTGCGGATTATGAAACGGTAGCTTTTAATCTGCTCAAAAAGTTTATAACTTTAGAGGGCGTATATACGGCAGACCCTGAACTGCTAATGTCGGTTGAGGGAATGACGGAAGAAGCTGTGTGTATGTTGAAAGCAGTACATGTGACGGCATTTAATCTTTTAGATGCCAATATGCCAACTAAAAAGCTTACAGTTTTTACAAAAGAAACAGGCAGAGATTTATTCAAACCGCATTTTCTTGGAAAAACGGTAGAAGAAATGTATCTTATGCTTCTTGACAGTTCATGCAATATACTTTGTGTTAAACTGGTAGCTAAAGGAAAGCTGGATCATCTCAATATTGATACAAAGTACATAATTGAACTTGCGTGTAAATATAATGCATCAAAGGCAGTTGTTGCTCATAATCATACTACGGGACCGGCGCCGTCAGCTCACGACGTTATTTTTACGTCAAAGCTGGTGTGGCTTTTTGCCCATATGGGAATTGAGCTTTGCGACCATTACATTTTTTATAAAAATAAGTGTCATTCTATGGTAGAGTCAGGAGAAATGACTCCGCTGTCTTATAACCTTACTTTAAGTCGTGATATTTAATATTTTTTAGGGGGACTATTAAAATGGACCAGTTTATTAACCAGATGAAAATTATTTTGGATTATCTTCAGGAGTATTCCGTAGTTTCAGTTGCGGTAAGAATAATTCTTGCAACAGTTCTTGGGGGTATAATAGGTTTTGAACGTGAACGTCACGGCAGAGCGGCAGGACTTCGTACACATATTCTTGTTTGTCTTGGTTCTGCGGTTGCAACACTTATCGGACATTACAACTTTGCAGTTTTGCACACATTGGGAGACCCTATGAGAATAGGCGCTCAGGTTCTTTCGGGAATCGGTTTTCTTGGTGCAGGTACTATTATTTCAAAAGGTAGATTTCAGGTTACAGGTCTTACAACTGCGGCAGGTCTCTGGGCAACAGCATCTATAGGTCTTGCAACAGGTATAGGCTTTTACGAAGCTGCACTTCTCGGCGCACTTTTAGTTGTACTTACAATGTCACTTCTTACAAAGTTTGATGCTAAAATCATCAAAAACTCACAAAAATTCAGAGTTTATATTGAAATTAATGACGTAAACCGTATGAACAACGTTATTGATATGTTGATTTCAGACTTTGAGGGAAGCGGTATTCAGGTAACCGTACCCAGAAGCGGAATTTCAGGCAATGCAGGAATTGAAGCCACACTTCACGTTAAAGACGAACAAAGCGGAAGAAGTGTAATTGCAAATCTTACAGAATCTGAAAATATTGTATTTGCGCTTCCGTCAATTTAATACTTGACAACTTGAAAAAAAAGGTGTATAGTTAGAAAAAATCTTAAGAAAGGTAAATGCAGACATATGTTGATAACAAATAATCGATTTTATTATTTTGAATATACGGACTGTCTGTGTGTAAAATAAACCTTTCAGAGTTTTATACAGTATAGATAGCCCGCAATCAGTCATACCATTTTTTAGGTATCTTGATGGCGGGCTTTTAATTTTGAGGTGATTTAATGGCAGATATTGAAAATGCAAGAAAGCAGATAAATGAAATTGACAAACAGATGGCAAATCTCTTTGAAAAACGTATGACCGCCGTAAAAGAAGTGGCTGAATATAAAAGAGAAAGAGGTTTGCAGATAGAAGATAAAAAAAGAGAAGCTCAGGTCATTGAAAGAAACTCTCAGTACGTGGATGATAGCGAAATCCGTTCTTTGTACGTAAACTATCTTCAGTATGTTATGGACCTTTCAAAAAATTATCAGCACACTCTGATAGACGGACATAAGATAGCCTACAGCGGTGACGTGGGAGCGTTTGCCAACGTTGCTGCATTAAAACTGTTTCCTGACTGTCAGGCGGTAGGATATTCAGATTTCAAGACTGCATATGAAGCCTGTGAAAAAGGGGAATGTGACTGTGTTCTTCTTCCTTTGGAAAATAGCTTTAACGGTGACGTGGGACAGGTAATGGACCTTGCATTTTTCGGCTCACTTTATATAAACGACGTGTACGAAGCGGAAATTGTGCAAAATCTTGTTGCATCGCAAAACGCAACTCTTGACAGTATCAAAACCGTTATAAGTCATCCTCAGGCGCTCGGTCAGTGCGCAAAATATCTGCGCTCACACGGGTATGAAACTAAAGAAGAGGTAAATACCGCAACCGCCGCAAAAATGGTATCGGAAAGCGGAAGAACGGATATTGCGGCAATAGCAAGTGAACAGGCGGCAAAAGAGTACGGACTTAAAAAACTTGCCGTTGCAATAAACGAAAGCGGTACAAACTCTACAAGGTTTGCGGTATTTTCAAGAGTACGCAAAACCGATGTTCGTGACGATAACAGATTTATAATGATGTTTACCGTTAAAAACGAGCCGGGAAGTCTTGCAAAAGCGGTTTCGGCTATCGGTGAGAACGGTTTTAACCTGAAAGCCCTTAAAAGCAGACCCACAAAAGACTCAAGCTGGTGTTATTATTTTTATGTTGAGGGCGAGGGCATAGTAAACTCTTTTGAGGGAAGAAGAATGTTATCACAGCTTGAACCTAACTGTCTTTCGGTAAAAATTGTAGGTTCATACAGAGAATAAAAGGGGTTGATTTTATGATAATACCTGTAAAAACATCCGGCGGCGGATATGATATTATTCTGGAAAGAGGCGCCATTTCAAAAGCAGACAAATATTTTAATCTTGAAAGACGGGTTCTTATTGTAACAGATGACGGAGTTCCGCAAGATTATGCCAAAACATTGGCAGATAAATGCAAACTGCCTTATATTGTAACTCTGCCCAAAGGCGAGAACACCAAAAGCTTTGAAAACTATAAACTGCTTCTTTCAAAGCTTGTAAGCTACGGCTTTACAAGAACAGACTGTATTGTTGCGGTAGGCGGCGGAGTTATGGGAGACCTTGCAGGGTTTGCCTCAAGTAGTTTTATGCGTGGCATTGATTTTTATAACGTACCTACAACAGTCTTGTCGCAGGTGGATTCCTCTATCGGCGGAAAGGTTGCAATAAACTTTGAGGGTATTAAAAACATAGTAGGCGCTTTTTACCCGCCAAAAGCAGTTATCATAGATGCCGATACTCTTGCAACTCTTGATGAAAGACAGATATCAAACGGACTTGCAGAAGCTGTTAAAATGTCACTTACCTGTGACAGTGAGCTGTTTGAACTGTTTGAAAAAGGCATCGCAAAACAGGATATAGAAACTGTAATCCGAAGAAGTCTTCTTATTAAAAAACAGGTAGTTGAGAAAGACGAGAAAGAATCGGGTGTTCGCAAAATTCTCAATTTCGGACATACTCTGGCACATGCTATTGAATCCCAAAGCGGAATGAAAGAACTGTATCACGGCGAATGTGTGGCAATAGGAATGATAGCAATGTGCTCGGACAGTGTGAGAAAAAGACTTGAAAAAGTGCTTGAATCTCTTAATCTTCCCGTATCGGTGCAGTGTGACAGAGAAAAAATAATCGAAGCTGTAAAACACGATAAAAAATGCAGTGGTGATAAGATTACGGTTATATACGTAGAAACTGTAGGACAGTACGTTATGAAAACTGTAGATATAAATCAACTGATAGGAGAATAACCTTGAAAAACATATTCGGAAACAACTTGACAGTAACTCTTTTCGGCGAAAGCCACGGACAATATATAGGAGCAGTAATTGACGGTATATCTCCCGGAATTACGGTTGACAGAGATTTTATAGATGCAAAACTTGCCCTGAGAAGACCTGTAGGAGAAATTTCCACATCAAGACAGGAAGCTGACAACTACGTAATAGCATCGGGAGTATTTGAGGGAAAAACAACAGGTACACCCATAGCTATTATGATACCTAACGAAAATACAAAATCAAAAGACTATAGCGAGATACGCTCCAAAGCACGTCCTTCACATGCAGACTATACCGCTTTTGCAAAATACCACGGATTTGAAGACTACAGAGGAGGCGGACATTTCAGCGGAAGACTGACCGCGCCGATAGTTGTAGTCGGGGCAATATGTATGAGCGCACTTCAAAACAAAGGCATTTATATCGGCACTCATATAAAAAGCATACAAAACGTATGTGACAGAGATTTTGATAATATTCTTTGCGATATAAAAACCCTGTCTGATAAAGAGTTTGCGGTTTTGGACGAATCTGCAAAAGACAAAATGACAGACTGTATTTTAAACGCAAAAAAAGACGGTGACAGTGTAGGCGGAGTTCTCGAAACTGCAGTATGGGGAATGCCATCAGGTGTAGGCGAACCGTTTTTTGACAGTATGGAAAGTATGATATCTCACGCTATGTTTTCTATCCCTGCAGTAAAAGGGGTTGAATTCGGAGCGGGATTTGAAATTACCAAAATGCGCGGGTCTTTGGCAAACGACGAGTTTTATATGACAGATGGTATGCCCGTTACTGCAACTAACAACGGCGGCGGAATAAACGCCGGAATTACAAACGGTATGCCCATTGTTTTCAGAACGGCGATAAAACCTACCCCGTCAATTTCCAAACCTCAGCATACCGTTGACTTTATAAAAGGCGAAGATGCAACTTTAGAAATAAACGGAAGACACGACCCTTGCATAGTTCACAGAGCAAGAGTTGTTCAGGACTGTATGTGCGCTATTGTAATTGCCGATATGCTTATTACAAGATTCGGAACGGATTTTCTCGGAGAATAATTTATGGAATACGGATGCATAGCAAAAAAACTTTCACACAGTTTTTCAAAAACAATCCATAATATGCTGTGCGATTACGATTATCAGTATATGGAACTTTCTGAAACTCAGCTTGAAAGTTTTATGATAAATAAACCCTTTAAAGCAATAAACGTTACCATTCCTTATAAACAGGATGTAATAAAATACCTCGATTATACAGATAGTATAGCCAAAAACATAGGCGCGGTTAATACTATCGTAAATAAAGATGGAAAACTTTATGGATATAATACCGATTTTTCAGGAATGATAGCTCTTATAAATAAAATCGGTTTATGCCTTGAAAACAAAAAGGTTGTAATTTTAGGTTCAGGCGGTACGTCCAAAACTGCGTATGAAGTTGCAAAATTTTTAAAGGCAAAAGAGGTTTTCAGGGTATCAAGAAGCGGAAAAGACGGCGCTATTACTTATGAGACTCTTTATGAATTTCATAAAGATACAGATATTCTGATAAATACTACTCCCTGCGGAATGTATCCCGAAATTGATAATGTGCCTGTGGATATTGATATATTTACAAATCTTTCGGGAGTTGTTGACGCTGTGTATAATCCCCTTCGTTCAAAGCTTGTTATGTCTGCAAAACAAAAAGGTATAAAAGCAGAGGGCGGACTGTATATGCTTGTGTCTCAGGCGGTTTTTGCATCGGAGCATTTTACAGGCAGAGAGTTTGACAAAAGTGAAATTGACAGAATATACAGTAGTATTTTAAAACAAAAAGAAAACATAGTGCTAACAGGAATGGCGGGATGCGGAAAAACCACTCTCGGCAGGGAAATTGCCAAAAAACTCGGTATGGATTTTGTTGATACCGACGAAGAAATTGTGAAAAAACAGGGCAAAGCCATACCTGAAATATTTAAAGAGAGTGGCGAGGCTGAGTTTCGCAGAATTGAAAGTCAGGTAATTGCGGAAATTTCGGGGCAAACGGCAATTGTCATTGCAACAGGGGGCGGAGCGGTTTTGAATGAACAAAACGTTCAGTCTCTTAAACAAAACGGCAAGGTAATCTTTATTGACAGAGACATTGAAAGAATAAACCCCACAGATGACAGACCCCTTTCTGACAATTATGAGAAACTGAAAGCTCTTTATAATGAAAGACTGCCCATCTATATAGGATCTGCTGACATAAGAATTAAAACAGACGGAACTATAGACGAAAACGTTCGGAGAATTATAAATGAATGTAGTAATAACTAAAAGCATAGCAAAAGGAGAAATAAAAGCTCCCCCTTCTAAAAGTATGGCTCACAGACTGCTTATCTGCAGTCATTTTGCGGGTGGCTCGGTTGTTTCGGGTGTTGAATATTCAGAGGATATAAAAGCTACAAAAGAGTGTCTTGAAGCTCTGGAAACAGGAGACGAGCTATATTGTAATGAAAGCGGAAGCACTCTTCGGTTTATCATTCCCATCTGTCTTTTGCAAGACAGAGAAATAACCCTTAAAGGTACAGACAGGCTGTTTTCCCGTTGTCTTGAAGTGTACGAGGATATATGCAACAAGCAAAACCTGTATTTTAAACAGACTGAAAACAGCGTTACTGTCAAAGGAAAATTAAAAAGCGGATATTTCAAAGTCAGAGGCGATATTTCAAGTCAGTTTATAAGCGGTCTTATGTTTGTTTTGCCTTCTTTGGAGGGTGAGAGCGTAATTGAAATATCGGGTAAAATTGAAAGCAGACCTTATATTGATATGACTTTAGAAGCCCTTGAAACTTTCGGTATTTGCGAAAAGTTTGAGGGCAATATAATCACAATAAAAGGAAATCAGAAATATATGCCCCAAACTGTAAAGGTTACGGGAGATTATTCAAACAGCGCATTTTTAGATGCTTTTAATTATCTTGGCGGAGACGTTAAGGTTTCGGGACTTGATGAAAACTCCTGTCAGGGAGATAAAATATATAAAGAGTATTTTGAAAGTCTTGAAAAGGGTACACCTACTCTTGACGTGAGTGACTGCCCTGACCTTGCGCCTGTGCTTATGGCGCTTGCGGCGGCAAAAAACGGTTGTAAACTCACAGGAACACGCAGACTTAAAATCAAAGAAAGCGACAGAGGAGTTGCTATGAAAACGGAACTTGCCAAAATGGGAGTTTCGGTTACGGTAAACGATAATGACATTGTAGTTACGGGAAAGGTTTGTACTCCAAAAGAAACCCTTTACGGTCACAATGACCATAGAATAGTAATGGCTCTTTCGGTACTTTGTTCTGTGACAGGCGGTACTATTGAGGGAGCAGAGGCGGTAAGTAAAAGCTACCCCGACTTTTTTGAAAAAATAAAAACACTTGGAATAGAGGCGAATGTAAATGAAACTTGAAAAAAATATGAAGACGCTTATAATAGGCCTTGGACTACTTGGCGGAAGCTACGCTATGAGTCTTAAAAGACAGGGTTATCCCGTGTATGCAATAACCCGCTCACAGTCTTCTATTGATTACGCGCTTGAACATAATATGATAGACGGTGGAACAACCGAGATAGATGAGGAGCTTATAGGTTCTGCCGATCTTGTGATTTTTGCTCTTTATCCCAACGTGTTTAAAAACTGGATAAAAGAAAATCAGCAATATTTTAAAAAAGGCGCGGTTATTACTGATGTTACGGGTGTTAAAGCCTGTATCGTATATGAAATTCAGGATATGTTAAGACAGGATGTGGAATTTATTGCGGCGCATCCTATGGCAGGTAAAGAAGTGTACGGTGTAGAAAATGCCGACGACAGTATATTCCATAAAGCCAATTATATAGTTGTTCCCACTTCCCAAAATACAGCGGCGGCAATGGAGCTTTGCCGTGACCTTGGTTGGAAGCTCGGTTTTAAAGACGTTTCCGAGCTTTCCCCCGAAATGCACGACGAGATGATAGCTTATCTGTCTCAGCTGACTCATTGTATAGCGGTTTCGCTTATGTGCTGTAATGATTTTCGAGGTCTTGAAAACTATACGGGTGACTCGTTCCGTGACCTTACAAGAATTGCGAAAATAAACGACGATATGTGGAGTGAACTGTTTGTTTTAAACAGAGATACACTCCTTCGTGAAATGGATAAATTCAGACGTTCGTTCAATGATATGTACGATAAACTTTTAAATTGTGACGAAGACGGTATGCGCGAAATGATGAAAGTATCTACTATGCGCAGAAAACGGTTTGACAAAAAAGATTAAGGTGACAAGAGTAATACGAACCTGCCGTAAAGATGCAGATTTCGGGTCTTTTCACCGATTTTATTCTCGTAAGGCGCCTTGCCTTACTTCGCCTAAACATCAGCAAAAATCCGCCTTTTAAAAACAAGTTCGGATTATTCTTGTTACATTAAGGAGAACTATTATGGAATTTTTAAGAAAACTTCCCATTCCTATGGATATAAAAACCCAGTATCCTTTATCGGATAAAATGGTTTTGGTAAAAGAAAAAAGAGATAAAGAAATACGTGAGGTGTTCGAGGGAAAATCAGATAAATTTATTCTGGTTATAGGTCCTTGCTCTGCCGACTCAAAAGAGCCTGTAATGGACTATATATCACGTCTTCGTCTTGTTCAGGATAAGGTTTGTGATAAAATTATCATAATTCCCAGAATTTATACAAACAAACCGAGAACAACAGGTGACGGTTATAAGGGTATGCTTCATCAGCCAAACCCCGAAGAGCATACAGATATGCTAAAGGGCATCATTTCTATCAGAGACTTGCACCTGTCGGCTCTTCGTGACTGCGATTTTTCCTGTGCCGACGAAATGCTCTACCCTGAAAACTACAGATATCTTTCCGATCTTTTGTCATATGTTGCAATAGGCGCCCGTTCTGTTGAAAACCAGCAACATAGACTGACAGCATCAGGGCTTGATATACCGGTTGGTATGAAAAACCCTACAGGCGGTGACCTTTCCATTATGATGAACGCTATCACAGCAGGTCAGCATAAGCATACTTTCCTTTACAGAGGTTGGGAAGTGCGTTCAGAGGGTAATCCGTATACCCACTCGATTCTCAGAGGGTATATTGATTTTGCAGGTAAAAACATTTCAAACTACCACTACGAAGACCTTATGAACCTAAGACAACTGTATAACGATTATGCTCTTGAAAATCCTGCAGTTATAATTGATACAAACCACGCAAACTCAGGCAAAAAATGGCAGGAACAAATCAGAATTGCAAAAGATATCGTTCATAGCGTTGGTATAAATCCCGAACTTCGTAAAATGGTTAAAGGTCTTATGATAGAAAGCTATATTGAAGACGGCGCACAGAAGATAGGCGAACACATTTACGGAAAATCCATCACCGACCCCTGTCTCGGCTGGGAAAAAACCGAAAAACTTATATATGATATAGCAGACAAACTGTAACAGTAAAAGGCGTATAATTAGAAAACCATCGCAATTTGCGATGGTTTTTTAACATTTTATTTTTTGTGTAGTTATTTTTTGCCTTTTGCGTTCTAAGTGATTTTTACATCCCGCGTTAATTATTTACGCCATGGTGGCAAGTAGGACTTGTCATATCACAAGCTTTGAAGGTATATCCGTTTGCAAGACCCCACTGTATAATCTGTTCAACTGCATTTACGCTGAAGCTTTTGATGTCGTGTTGCAGTACAACAGATACGCTGTGAGTTGCCATTCCGTTTATGACGTTTTTGGCAACCTGTGAAGTCGAGGTAGTCTCGCCTGCATCACCGCTTGTTACATTCCAGTCAAAGTATCTGAACCCTTTTGCGGTAACTGAGTTTACAAGAGAAGACATAATTCCGGGGTTGAATGAGCTTACCATATTTGAACTTCCACCGGGGAAACGGGTAAGGGTTGTGGTGACACCTGTCTGCGCTTTTATTATGTTTTGCATTTTGTAAAGGTCGGCAAAAAATGCGTCTTCACTTGCATAAATCTGTTTGTAGTTGTGGGTTGCGGTGTGAATTGCTATTGCGTGACCCTCGCTTGTCATACGTGAAAACAGATGGTTGTATGACGGATTGTTGTTTGTTACAAAAAACGTTGCGGGAACATTATATTTTTTAAGAACGTCAAGAAGCTTTGCTGTATAAGGTCCGGGACCGTCATCAAATGTCAGGTATACAACTTTCTGACCGGGGTTTACGGAGGGCTGTTCCTGTACAGTAACGGTTACTTTTTTGGGCGGTTCTTTAACAGTAACTTTTCTTGTTGCAGTTGCTGTGTTTCCGCTTGAGTCTTTGATTTCGTATGTGATAACATACTCTCCTGTTTTTTCGGCATCAACACTGCCCGATACAGTAACATTTGACGAAATATCTCCGTCGTAGTTATCCTGAGCTACAATTCCTGCATCTTCAAACTTCTTGCCTTTGGTTATGGAAACCTCAGCATCACCGTTTAAAGTAATGACGGGAGGGGCTGTGTCCTTGACGGAAACTTTTCTTATAAACTCGGCAGACAGTTTTTTGTAGTTTGCTGTGTATTTTACTGTATACTCGCCCACCTTTGAAGTGTCAATCGTGTTTTCAGTTACAACTTCTACGGGTTTGCCGTTTTTGTATATCCATTTTCCGTATACTGCGGCACTTGCACCGGGGTCGGTATAGCTCTCACCGTATTCAAGAGTTATTTCGGTGTCTCCTTGGGGTTTTATTTCTATGTGGAATTTGTTAAGAGCAATAAACCCCAGTATAATTCCTGCAATGGCAACAACCGATGCCAGAGCAATACATATAATAATTATCAGTTTTTTATTTTTAAGCATTTCAAAACCTCTTCCTTTATTATTATTTATATTATAGGATATATGTAAAAATTATAAAAGTCAACCATTGATAAATAAATACCTCTATTTTACAATGAGTCAAGAGGTGGTTTTAAATGGGTTTTGACAGACGAGCTTTTGGCGGAAGATATAAAAATACATATAAAAAATACTGCCCTCGCTGTGCTTGAATACTGCAAAGAAAGGGAAATAATATGAAACAGTTCTCAGATTGCTATAAAAGGCGATAGCATTGTAAGCGGTCACGGTGGCGGAGACAACGGAATTATAACCGCCCTTTATGATTATCTTACAGATAAACTTACAAAAGAAGAGGTCAGCGAGATAGAAGTTTCTTGTAAAAACCATATGCTTGTTTTTGCAGCAGAACATTCAAGACATACAGGCACAGTTGTGGATATAGACTGCTGAGCCCTGAAAATAAAATCACTCGTATTATACAAACACGAGTGATTTTTTTGTTTTAAAAATCGTGCCGAAAAGAAATATTTCCGCAGTTTTTTTCAAAAATACAAACTATTTTTTCAATTTTTTCAAAACAATCATTATCAGCAAGAGTGCTATCTTCTAAAACTGCTTTGATTTGACTCAATGCATTGTAGCAATTTAATTCGATTATTTCATTTGCATCAATTTTCAAATCAGGAAAGTATACTTCTGCTTTTTCTTTTTTTAAAACATTAATCAATATTTGTTTATATAATTCCATATTTTTCTCCTTGTTTTTAAGTGAAAATTTAAGTTATTTTAAATTGTATCATATTGTGATTATATTCACAATATGATTTTTTGATTTTTCTGCCTATTATAATATCATAAACAAAAAGAAGGTGATATTATTATAGACTACAGTCCGTTATGGAAAACTATGGAGAAAAATGGCATAACACAGTATAAGCTGCTTAAATCGGGAATTGATAATAAAACACTCGATTCGCTTAAAAACAATAAAAATATCACTATGTTAACGCTTGAAAAACTGTGTACTATCATTGGATGTGAGCCAAATGACATTGTGAAATTTACAGAAAAATAAAAATCACTCGTATTATACAAACACGAGTGGTTTTTTGTTTATTCAAATTCATATTGGGTTATTGTTCTGAAATGCTCACCTGCTTTGACAAGAGCGGTGGGGAAAGAGGGCTGATTTGGTGTGTCGGGGAAAAGCTCGGTTTCAAGACAGAATGCGCAGTATTGGGTAAGTCCTTTTTCGGTTTTTCCTGCTTTTTCATCAAGCCAGTTACCTGTATAAAGCTGAATTCCGGGCATATCGGTATGGCATTTCATTGTAATTCCGTTTTCAAGGTTTTTCGCAACTGCAACGTCTTTCTTATACTCCATTTTGTCACCAAGAACAAAACAGTGGTCGTAGCCTCTTGCAGAAACTATAAGCTCGTCGCTGTCAAAAAGGTCTTTGCCGATTTTTTTAGGAGTTCTGAAATCAAATACTGTGCCTGTAACGTCACGAAGAACACCTATAGGAACAAGGTTTTTGTCAACAGGCACCATATAATCTGCTTTTATTTCAAGTACGATGTCTTTGTTTGTTTCTGCTCCTAAAGTGAAATATGAGTGGTTTGTAAAGTTAAGAATGGTATCTTTGTCTGATACTGCATCATACTCGATAGAAAGAGTGTTGTCCTTAACTGTAAATATAACGGAAAACTCAACGTTTCCTGGGAAACCGCTCTCGCCGTCTTTTGAAAAATGAGTAAATTTAACAGAACTCTCTGAAAGTATTTCGCTTTTTAAAATCTGTCTTGCAAAAGTTGCATTTCCTCCGTGGAGACAGCTATAGTCGCGGTCGTTTATATCAAGCTTATATTCTGTATCTCCGATAGAAAATTTACCGCCGCCGATTCTGTTTGCGTATCTGCCGACGGTTGCGCCCTGAAAAGAATCGCCTGTTGTAAAATCCTCAGGGTTTTTATATCCCGCGACGCAGTCAATACCTTTAAATAAAATGTTATGTATTGTCGCGCCGTATTCTAAAATGCCAACAGAGAGCTCACCTTCTGAAATAATAAATTCGTTAAAATTTTCAAGTTTTTTTACAGTTACCATAAATATTACTCCTTATATATTGTGTTTTCTATATGACCAATACCCTGTAAGTATATGTACGGGTAGTATTGACGCGTATTTGTCACAGTTTCAACGTCTGCAAAAGCAACCGCTGTTATAGTGATTTTGAGGCATCTCAGGAGCTATGCAAAAGCACGTGCAGAAAGTTTATTAAAAACAAAACTCCGTAAATTGTCTATCATATCATTTTCTTTAAAAAATATTATATCAACATATTGTTTACAAAACAAGTACAAAAAGATATAATTTATAAAGAGGTGATAAAATGGTAAACATCGGTAACGAATGGGACAGTCTTCTTGCAGACCAGTTTGAAGCTGATTATTATAAAAATCTTCGGGAGTTTTTAAAATCGGAATATAAAAGCAGAGTAATATATCCCCCTATGAACGATATATGGAATGCTCTCAAATCGGTAAGCTACAGTGACGTTAAAATTGTTATTTTAGGACAGGACCCCTACCACGGAGAAGGTCAGGCACACGGAATGTGTTTTTCGGTTAAAAAAGGTGTTGAGCCGCCTCCGTCACTTAAAAATATCTATAAAGAATTAAAATCTGATATCGGGTTTGAAATTCCAAGCCACGGATGTCTGCAAAGCTGGGCAGATCAGGGAGTTTTGCTTCTTAATACAGTTTTGACTGTAAGAGCGGGAGCCGCCGCAAGTCACAGAGGCAAAGGCTGGGAAATTCTCACCGACCGTATAATAGAACTTTTAAACGAGAGAGAAAAACCTATGGTGTTTATGCTCTGGGGCAGACCTGCAAGAGAGAAAAAAACTTTTATCACCAACAAAAATCACCTTATTTTAGAATCGGCGCATCCGTCACCTCTTTCGGCATATAACGGATTTTTCGGATGTAAACATTTTTCAAAAGCTAAAGCTTTTCTTGAAAACAACGGACAAAGTATGGACTGGAGTGTAAAATGAGAGCAGTAATAATAGGCGGCGCACCTATATCGGACTACGAAAACTGTAAAGAGTATTTGAAACCCGACGATTTTTATATTTTTTGTGACAGCGGACTGTATCATATGGAGCCTCTGGGCGTGAAACCGTCTCTGATTATCGGGGATTTTGATTCTCATCCAATGCCCGAAACAGATGTTGAAACTATCGTTTTGCCTACCGTTAAAGACGATACTGATACGGTGTTTGCCGCAAAAGAAGCCATAAAAAGAGGATTTGACGATTTTTTGATTATCGGTGCCGTCGGCGCGAGACTTGACCATACTCTTGTTAATGTGTATCTTCTTGTTTTTTTGGAAAAACAAGGCAAAACTGCAACGCTTGTGGATGATTTTGGCGAAATGTTGCTCGTTGGTCAGAATCCTGTTTTTGTTGACAAAGAATATTGTTATTTTTCACTGCTCAATATTGACGGCAGTGCTAAGGGCGTAACTATTGAAGGCGCAAAATATAATCTTGAAAACGCAGAGATTTTGCCCGATTATCAGTACGCTACAAGTAACGAAATTTTGGAAGATAAGGCGAAAATTACTTTAAAACAAGGCAGACTACTGCTTATAAAGATAAAATAACTATTGATTATTGTCATTTTTTGTGATAATATAATCTGTGGTAATTTCAAATATTGAAAGGAGTAATCCCAATGAACTATTCACATGAAGTAGAAAAAATGTGCACAGTTGCTAAAGGCCCCCATCACGGTCCGGCTCCTATCCCCGAAGAGGGTAAGTGGGTAAAGGCTACTCAGATTTCTGATATCAGCGGTCTTTCACACGGTATAGGCTGGTGTGCACCGCAGCAGGGTTGCTGCAAACTCACCCTTAACGTTAAAGAAGGTATCATCGAGGAAGCTCTCGTTGAAACACTCGGTTGCTCAGGTATGACTCACTCAGCTGCTATGGCTGCAGAGATTCTTCAGGGCAAAACTCTTCTTGAAGCTCTTAACACTGACCTCGTTTGTGACGCTATCAACGTTGCTATGAGAGAAATCTTCAAACAGCTCGCTTACGGTAGAACTCAGACTGCTTTCTCAGAAAACGGTCTTCCTATCGGTGCAGGTCTTGAAGACCTTGGTAAAGGACTTCGTTCACAGGTAGGTACTATCTTTGCTACAAACGCAAAAGGTGTACGTTATCTTGAAATGGCTGAAGGTTATATCCTCAGCGTTGCTCTTGATGCTAACAACGAATGTATCGGTTACAAATTCGTTCATCTTGGCAAAATGATGGCTATGATTCGTAAGGGCGCAGATCCTAAGGAAGCTTACGAAAAGAACATCGGACAGTACGGCAGATATGATGAAGCTGTTAAGTACATAGATCCGAGAGAAGAATAAGAGGAGGAGGACAATATAATGGCTACTTTTGAAAGTTATGAAAGAAGAATAGGCCAGATAGAGCCTATCCTCGCAAAATACGGTTTTAAAGACCTTGATGAAGCAAAAGACTACTGTCTTTCATTAGGCGTAGATGCTGAGTCTATCGTTCGCGGTGTTCAGCCTATCGCTTTTGAAAACGCTGTATGGGCTTATACTCTTGGTTGTGCTATCGCACTTAAAGAAAATGCAAAAGCTGCAGCAGACGCTGCCGTTGAAATCGGTAAAGGTCTTCAGGCTTTCTGTATCCCCGGTTCAGTTGCAGATACAAGACAGGTTGGTCTTGGCCACGGTAATCTTGCTTCAATGCTTCTTCAGGAAGAAACAAAATGCTTTGCATTCCTTGCAGGTCACGAATCTTTTGCTGCTGCTGAAGGTGCTATCGGTATCGCAAGAACTGCTAACAAAGTAAGAAAAACTCCTCTTCAGGTAATTCTTAACGGTCTTGGTAAAGACGCAGCTTATATTATCTCAAGAATTAACGGTTTTACATACGTTCAGACAGATTACGATTTCTATACAGGCGAACTTAAAGTAGTTAGCGAAACTGCTTACTCAAACGGCGACAAAGCTAAAGTTCGTTGCTACGGCGCTAACGACGTTAACGAAGGCGTTGCTATTATGCGTCATGAATCAGTTGACGTTTCTATCACAGGTAACTCAACTAACCCCACAAGATTCCAGCATCCTGTTGCAGGTACATATAAGAAATGGGCTATCGAAAACGGTAAAGCTTACTTCTCAGTTGCATCAGGCGGCGGTACAGGACGTACACTCCATCCTGATAATATGGCTGCAGGCCCCGCTTCATACGGTCTTACAGATACAATGGGACGTATGCACGGTGACGCTCAGTTTGCAGGTTCATCTTCAGTTCCTGCTCACGTTGAGATGATGGGTCTTATCGGTGCAGGTAACAACCCAATGGTTGGTATGACTGTTGCTTGCGCAGTTGCTGTACAGGAAGCACTTAATAAATAAGTAAATCAAAAATATCACCGCCGTTAAAGCGGTGATATTTTTTTATGAGGGACAAACATTGTTGACTTATGAATACATAGAAACTCAAAACGGTGAGATGATATTTGCTTACTATCCTGATGATGACAAAAATGCCCCCGGCAAAATTGCGCTTATCAAACAAGGCGAAGGAAGAGTAATAGAAGAATCTTCTGAAGACTTTGGAAAAAGATATGCTTACCATGCGATATGCGGAATTAATCCACTGCAGAAGACAGGTACAGTTGCATGGTATTAAAACGCTCAGTTTGCAGGTTCATCTTCAGTTCCTGCTCACGCCCCGATGATGGGACTTGATCTATGCAGGTAACAACCCCGCGTCGTCGTAAAGCGTTTTGGCACCGATTTCACCTATTCGGTAAAATCTTCGCTTTGCCGCTTACTCCTCCTTTCCCCAAAAAAGCGTATGCTTTTTCGGGGTGCCCCGGTGGTATGACAGTTGCTTGCGCAGTTGCTGTTCAGGAAGCACTTAATAAATAAGACTTTTTGACATCTCAAGCAGAATTAAATCAATTAAAAATAATTGGACACATCGTTTGATGTGTCCAATTTTTTTATATAATGCAATAATTATGTCTTTATATCATTTTAAATCAGAGCAATACGTCTTCGTTTCCTGTTTTAGAAAGAATATCGGACATATTATACGCGTGAGTATATGCTTCTTTTCCTTCTTTATCGCGCACAATAAAACGTACGTAGCCATCGTTTGTTCTGCCCAGCCCCAGAGTAGCTTGGGTAATGGTTTCTCCTTTTTTGGTGGGGGTGCATACCGTATTGAATCTCTGACCCATAGTTCTGACAATTCGGACAGCTTCGCTTGTATGAATATGAAACATACAATCTTCGGTATCGTAGTAAAGTTCATATATTTCAGGCCCCTCGGATGCGTAAAAGTGGCCGTCTGTCAGAGCTTTTGTAATAGCGCCGTACTCAAGTTTTTCGGCTTTTATCATAGTGAATCCTCCGAATGAATCGGAGCGGGGGTTTTCAATCGAAAACCAATTATGGTTATCATCAGCAGCTACGCAGTAAACGTTCTGACCGTTATGAAGCATATTATCATACAGTATGCTATTGCGTTCATCGTGACCGGTAACGTAAGAACTGTAATTGACAATTTCAACTGCGTGCATTCCGTGATATTTGAGATATTCACCCTTAGATTCTTGCGACCAGACCGGATGGTTGTAGGTGACGAAAAATCCATCCGCACGTGCCTGTTCCATAAGCGAAGAAATAAACTCGGAGTCGTATTTGCGCTCAATCGGATTACAGTTTTTGTCAAGTTCAACTTTGTCGGCGTTACTGTCAATATATTTACTGTCATGATAGATTTTCTGAACAGTTCTATCTTTATCCAATGCTATAAGGCAAAAATGGCAGGTTTTTGTGCCTACACCCAAAGGTGTATCCTCCGAAACATCAACTTCATAGCCATTGAGCGCAACAAAATTTTCGTCAGTAAGATCGTTGTGTGTTACAAAAACCTGATGGTCTGTATAGGCGACTATCGAATACCCTTGAGCTTTGTAATTTTCTTTCATTTGCTCAGGAGACCATTTCCCGTCTGAAATGGTTGAGTGACTGTGCAGATTAGCTTTATAAAATTTTCCTTTTGGTGGCAGAAGATAGACTTTCATAAAATCCTCCTTTAATTCTTGATTTATAACATTATATTACGTTAGTATATACAAGTCAACATTGATTTTCTTAACAAAACAGTTGTTATAAATCAATCTGATTTATTTTTAGAGAATTTTATTATACATATGTTGAAACAAGGGGTTTATGTTATATAATGAATTAAAATAACAAAGGTAAGGCTTTTCATTTACAACGTAGATAACTCACATACGGCTCTTTTTAAAAAAGTCGGCAGTGATTTTATGAAAGAATACGTTTTTACACTTGAATAAAGAAGATTTTATAAGAACACCTTTTAATTTTTTCGGCAACTCCACCATTTATAGAGCTTTTGAAATTTATCTATTATAAAGTTATTGAAAAAAAGAGTATATCTTAATAAAATAAACTTAAGAAGGTGATATTGTATGCAAAAAGTAACCGAACGGGTTGCGATCAATCTCAAAATGCTTCGTAAGAAGAACGGTCTTACACAGAAGAAACTTGCGGAAATACTCGGAATCTCAGAAAAATCAATAAGTAAATGGGAACTCGGTCTGAGCCTTCCCCCAAGTATACTTCTTCCCGATTTATCAAGTGCTTTAGGTGTCAGCATAAATACGCTTTTTGACAGTGGAATTATAAAATATTATTTAGGCATTGACGGCGGGGGAACAAAAACCGAATTTTTAATTATAGATACAAACGGAAAAGCTATAAATCACTTGGTACTCGGTCCGTCAAACCCTGTTGATATAGGAATCGAAAACTGTTATAAGATTTTAGAAAAAGGGATAAACGATGTGTGCGGCGGTATTTCTAAAAGTGAAATTTCTCTTTTTGCAGGTCTTGCAGGAGGAAACAGCGGAAATTACAGACAGAATATAAACGCTTTTCTTTCCCGCATGGGATTCGGACGTATCGCAAACGGAAGCGATACCGAAAATGCAATTGAAACAGCTCTGCAAGAAAAAGATGGAATTGCCGTTATCATGGGTACTGGAATTATCGGATTTTCTCAAAAATCAGGAATCCGCAGACGGATAGGCGGCTGGGGATACTTACTTGACAGCGGCGGAAGCGGATATAACCTTGGCAGAGATGCGTTGGAAGCTTCCCTTAAATTTCTTGACGGCAGAGGCAAAGAAACGGTTTTGCTTTCACTTATAGAAAAAAAACTTGATAAACCGCTTCCCGATGCCATTCCTGAAATTTACGTCAGAGGTAAGCCGTTTATAGCGCAGTTTGCTCGTTTGGTATTTAAAGCGATAGATATGGGTGACGACACTGCTCTTGAAATATTAAATAAAAATCTCACGGCAACCGCTGAGATAATCAGAGTGGGACTGTGCCATACGGGGCAAAACGTTCCCGTTGTTATATGCGGGGGCATTGCGAAACAAAAGAGATATTTACAGCCGTTTTTTGAAAAAGTAATGCCGGATATAAATATCACCTACTGCGATACGCCGATCGTTAACGGCGCAACAGAACTTGCGAAAAAGGAATTATCAAAATGAACAGAACAGAAATGAGAAATGAGCGTACGAAAAACATCGATAAAATGTCTGTACGCGAAATGCTTGAAATTATCAATGATGAAAATTACACCGTTATAAAAGCGATAAACGGTGCGCTCTGCGAAATTGAACTTGCTTGTACGGCAGTAACAGAGGCTATAAAAAATGGTGGCAGAGTTTTTTATATAGGCGCGGGTACTTCCGGAAGACTCGGCATTTTGGATGCGGTGGAGTGTCCGCCTACTTACGGCGTTGCAGACGATTTATTCAACGGAATTATCGCCGGCGGAAACAATTGTGTTTTTAAAGCCGGTGAAAATGCCGAGGACAGCGCAGAGTCCGGAATTTCCGACCTTAAAGCACAAGGCGTATGCGGTAAAGATATCGTTATCGGTATATCGGCAGCAGGCGGCGCGGCTTATGTTGCAGGAGCGCTTGAATATGCAAACGACATCGGTGCCAAAACAGTCGCCATAACCAACAATCCTGACACCATAATAAGTAAAATCGCAAAGATTACCATTTTTGCCGACACGGGTGCAGAAGTCATAACAGGATCTACGAGAATGAAGGCTGGAACAAGCCAGAAAATAATTCTTAATATGATCTCTACTGTTTCTATGATAAGATGCGGACACGTTTACGAAAACCTTATGATAAATCTCAAACCCAGCAATATCAAATTGAAAAACAGAATGATAAGTATTGTTATGGAAATCACAGGACAATCTGCCGAAAAAGCTGAAGAACTTCTTGAAAAAGGAGACTGGAATATAAGAAAAGCGGTCGAAGGTGTAAATAAGTAAAATTACAACTAATGATGAATTTTTAAATCCCGTAATTTCAACGTTGCGGATGGTAAGGAGATTATAAAATGACAAAACTTTTAATTATCCGTCACGGACAGAGTGAGGCAAACGCAAATTTGTTTTTTGCAGGTCACTTTAACGCAGAACTGACAGACCTGGGACAAAAACAGGCTGAATGTACCGCGCAGTTTATTCTGGATAACTATAAAGTTGACACAGTTTATTCAAGCGACCTTACCCGCGCTTTCAAAACGGGTAAAGCAGTTGCGGATTTATTCGACCTTGAGGTAATTACCGACGAAGGTTTGCGCGAGATATACGGAGGAGACTGGGAAGGACAACCATACGCCGGAGTACTTGAAAATAACAAGGATTTTCAGCATTGGCGCGAAGACGTCGGCACCGCAAGACCCACAAATGGCGAAAGCGTAGCCGAGCTTTACGAGCGTGTTTACAACATGATATGCAAAATCGCAGAAGAGAATGTCGGAAAAACTGTAGTTATTGCAACTCACGGAATGGTTATACGTACGCTTGAACTACATATTTCAGCCAGAGGCTTAGAATACTTGAAGAATATACCTTGGGTTACAAACGCATCAGTTTCGGAATTTGACTATGAAAACGGCAGACTTTATGCCGTAAAAATCTCACAGAACAATCACCTGAAAGAAAAAGGACTCATACCCCCACCCCCCAAAAAAGCATAAAGAAATTTATTATGTCCTCGTATCTGATGAAATAATAAAAAATGGCCGATTGAAAAATCGGTCATTTTTTATTAAATAACGTTTTACTCATCACCTTTTGTCGCTACAGGTATAGAGGAAGCCGCTTTTGGTGTCTGCGTTGCCGTTTAAAAACAGAGCCTGAAAGTATATTTGTCTCTTTTCTTTTTACAAATAATCACCCCAAACGGTATTTTTTAGGTAATTATAACAAACATATTGAAATATATGTGCTTGAAGGCGAAAACGGACCGAAACTTATTCAGAAAACCACCGTTTTTGGCAATCGCATTGTAATCGAACAGTCTGTAAATAACTTTGGCTGTTATCTTATTAAGATAAAACAACTGATAAATACTTACCCGCACAGTCTGAAAAATACGCTTGTGGAATCACAAGCGTATTTTTTTTATTTACTATTGACTTATTATATTTTTTATTTTATATTGAACATAGATATAAATATATATAGGAATTTGTTATGAAAAATAAACATTTTATACATATTCACAACCCTGAGGCAAAGGGTAAAAGAATGCTTATTTTGGGCGGAGATATTACCGTTTGTGAAAATGGCTTTGCAAAAGGCGTAAAACAGGAGAAAAACGATTATGTTCATATAATCTGCAGATTTTCTCAGCAATCGGTGCATGATTTCGGATTTTGTATTATGCAGTCTAAATCATGGGAACAAAACTATAAAAATTCTGATGATATTTCCAAGCTTTACGTTGATGGTGAAAAATTCAGACCTGACATTATGGTTTTACAGATAGGAGACCATATTGATAAAATCGGGTTTGATGAAAAACTGTTCAAGGATAGATTTGAAAAATTTATTTGCCGTATCGATCCGCTTGGTAAAAGTAAAAAAGTTCTGCTCACGTCTTTTTCTAAAAACGTGTCAGACGGTGCCGTGCAGGATATGGCAGAATATCTTAAATGTCCCTGCATTTATCTTGGCAACATCGGCAGTTATGAAGAATTATGTGAAAATGGACTGCCGAATAACAAAGGTATGGACAGAATAGCGAGAGCTGTTCTTTGCATTATAGAAAATTATCTTAAAAAGTAGGTGACTGAAAATGCCGTATTCAATTAAAAAAGATTTAAACAAAGATCTTTGCGATATTATACTTCGCAAAAACAAAGAATGTACTTTTGAGTTTGATGCACAAAACCTTGATAAATCAGCTCATCACAGACTTTATATGACCATAGAAGACAGAATGTCTCCTATATTTAAAGACGAGCCTTACGGAGATAAGATTTATCAGATGATTGAAGACTCTCTTAATCCCGATGAAGCAGAACTTGACAGATACTGTCTTGATATGTCAGAGAAAAAACCGCGCCCGTTTATGAAGTGCGCCGTTGTAAAAAGACTTTGGAACGGAAACCCTGCAGACGGACTTTACGGGTTTAAAAAAGCCATAAACAATATATGGGATTTCAGCATTTTTGCAAAAGCAGAAAACCTTAAAATAGAAGAGGGCGGATACCTTCGTATCAGATTTGAAAGCTGGGATATCAAAAAAGGCGTTGATCCGCATATTACAGCTGCCCAGCCTGACCATACCGTACTTGTAGATATTGCGCAAGGCTCGTATCCTTATACCAAATTCGGAAAAGATATTGAGATAGACTGCAATAGTACAGCTTGTGTTGTTATGTATGTTGAAGGTGAAAACTACAGCGGAAACGTATATCTTGAAAGACCGTCACTGAGCGCATCAAACGGCGTTAACGTTATACCGAAATTTGACGTAGCTGTACCCAGCAAACACGAAAGATACCGCGAACCTAACTGGCTGGGAATGAACCTTGCAAAAAAAGAATGGCCTGTGTTCCGTATGGAAATAAACGGCAAGGTGTTTTTCCAAGACGAAACTTTCCTTCGTATTCACCGCTATTCGCCTGTTGAAATTCAGATTCCCGACGACTATATAGAAGACAGCAACGTAATAAAAGTAAAATACATTTCAGATTACCACGATACAGTACCTGTTGCTATCAGGGAAGTTAAGATACTTGAAAAAGAAAAAGCTCCTTTCCATATTCACTACGCGCCTGAAAATGCAGTTATCGGCAAGGAAATACATCTTCTTGTTGAAACTGAAAAGGACAATATGGCTTTTTCAATAAAGAGTGAAACTCTTGCTCTTGTAAAAGATTACAGTTTTGAAAACAAAGGACTTCATGTTGTAAGTCTTACAGCAGACGTATACCATAACAATATGGAATTTACTCTCATATCAGACGGATATGAAGTTAAAAAAGTTATCCGCAAAGCTATAATAAGACCCGAAGATAACGTAACGGTAGGTTCGGGCGACCTCATTTACGTAGACAACTCTGACCTTCAGGCAGTGTGTGATTACATTGAATGGGCAATTACAAACAAAACCCATAACCTTATCACTATCCGTCCTGCATACCGTTGGGGCGGTCAGAGAACAATAAATCCTAAAGTATGGGAAAAATTCTGCGAAATCTGTAATGATATGGGCATTAACTTCGTGCATATGACAGATGGACGCGACCTTCCGGGTATTCACTGTAATCCTCACCCTGATATGCTAACGGGCGAGAGATTTCTTGGTATTCAGCAGCACGAACGTGACGGACACGCATTCTATTGGGGATACAGACCGCAGGTAGCACATCCTATTGCAGAATCATGGTTTGACATAACAGCAAGACTTTACCGTGAAAATCCCCTTACTACCTATTATTGCAGCGGCGGACATGTCATATCATACGATAAAGTTAAGGGTTATATGCTGACAAAATATATTAATTGCAGACCTGATATGAAAGATGCTCATACAAATGCTATCAGAACGCTTAAAAACATTAAAAGAATAGATACAAGACATACAGGTCCTTCCGTTATGTTCAAATATTTGTATGAAGCAGGCTGGGATTGGGCAGGCGCTGAGACAATGGACAGCGCAACAGAAACTCTTCTTGCGTTTATGCGCGGTGCAGCAAAGGCTTACGGTAAGGACAGAACAGGCGTTCATCACGCAGTACAGTGGTCAACAAGACCTCACGATACCGAGGAACGTTACCGCAGATTTATGCTTGCGAACTTTGTTTCATATCTGCAGGGCGCTACAGAAATCAATACCGAAGAAGGTTTATGGTTCCTTGAATGTCAGTACACCTTCCATAACAGATTTTCACCTGCTTGCGTAAACCATTCTGATATGCAAAGAAAACTGTTTGAGTTTATACAGAGTCACTCAAGAACAGGCAGATACTATACACCTACCGCTTTTGTTCACGGACGTTATGACGGTTGGTTCGGTTTCGGTTCGAGCAATAACATTTTCGGTATGGAAAACATCAAAAGAGCAGACCCTGAAAACGGTTGGGAGCTTCTTAATGTTTTCTATCCGCTTTGTGCAATTAATAAAGGCGGAGTTACAGGTTATTATCCTGAAGGTCACGGCAAACCAATCGGTCTTGTTTCAGGTACTCCAAGAGGTAACGTTGACGTTGTGCCGATAGAAAAGAGTGATTTCTCAGAATATAAACTTGTAATATTTACAAGCTATAACTGTGCTGAGAATACCGATATGGACAGAATGTTTGATTTCGTTGCAAAGGGAGGCACACTTGTTGCGACACCTATGCATTTTTCAGATATAACATACCGTCCTGACATTATTGCAAACAAAGTAAACATCATAGATTGCACTCTTACAAATGCTATATTTGAAGGTCAGCCTGTATTTGTAAATAATATGTGCGTTAATCTTTCACCAAAAGCAAAAATCATAGAAAAATCAGAAAACGGACTGCCTCTTATAGTTGAAATCCCCGTAGGCGAGGGTAAAGTTGTTCTTGTAAACAAACTCAGATACCCCGGAAACCCCGAAATTATGCCTCTTTACAAACAGCTTATTATCAAGCTCAACAACGAAGTTCACGAAAAAGACTTTGCAAACGTGCTTTGCGGTGAAGACGTACAGTTTACAAGATATATTCAGGACGACGGAAGTATGCATATATATATCACTCCTGTTGACTGGTATAATAGCCCAGATTCTACAAGAAGAGCAACGCTCAAAGTGGGCGAAGAGCTTTATGATCTTAAGCTTACATTTGGTGAAATAACAAAAATTACTGTTAAAGATTCCGTTGCAGTATGGTGCGCCGATTCTGATTTTGACGTAGTTTCAGTAAATCCCGTAAAAGTACAGGGCGAGGGTGAAACAACTGTATTTATCGCAAAAGGCGGAAAAGTTGAACAGATAAAAATTAAAATAGGAAAAGAACCTGTTAAAACTATTAAATAACTGCGGATCGCAGCTGCGTTTGGGTGAAAACCTGTACGATATGGAAATTCCGTTTGGCGAAATTACAAAAGGTGTAGTATCAAATCCTCTTAAAGTAAAGGGATAGGGTAAAACAACCGTATTTATAACAAAATATATGAAATCAAGCTCTGCCACGGCAGTCAGCTTGAGAGAAATGCAGGGGATATAATTGCAGATGCTGCAATAGAACTTGCAAAATAAACCGTTTTAGTGTAAAATATTTATTGTACTGTATTCTTGTCTAAGGAGAAACAGTAACAGGAGGAATTAAATATGGAAAAATCAAAAAAAATGCCGGTTCGTAAACTGGCAATCGGCTCTGTACTTACTGCGCTTGTAATTTTGTTGCAGTATATGGGTTCTTTTATCAAACTGGGACCGTTCTCTATTTCTTTGGTGCTCATTCCCATTGTAATCGGAACAGCAACCTGCGGTAAAACAATAGGTGCGTTTCTTGGTTTTGTGTTTGGTGTTATTGTTCTTGCAAGTGGTGATGCCGCCGCATTTATTGCGGTGAATCCTATTGGTACTGTAATAACCGTTCTGGTAAAAGGTACCGCCTGCGGATACGTTTCAGGACTTGCATATGAACTGACACATAAACTTTCAAAAGGCAAAATCTATTTATCCACTCTGGTTTCGGCAATAGTATGCCCTGTTGTTAATACAGGTATATTCTTGCTGGGATGTCTTCTCTTTTTTATGGAGCCTGTGTCACAGTGGGCAACCGCTTTCGGTTTTGGCGACAACGTGGCGGCTTATATGTTTTTAGGTCTTGCAGGAGGAAATTTCTTGTTTGAGTTTTTAGTAAACGCCTTTTTTTCTCCCGTAATTGTGCGTATAATGAAAGCAGTGGCAAAAGACTGATAAAAAAAGAAAGGACTGTAGATTATGGTTTTAGCTATAGATATCGGAAATACTAATATAGTAATAGGCGGATTTGAAGATGATAAAATCTGTTTTATAGAACGTATTTCTACCAATAAACGCTCTACCGCTCTTGAATATACCGTGCTTATAAAAACGGTACTTGAGCTGAGCGGGTACAGTCAGACTCAGCTTGACGGCGGTATTATTTCATCGGTTGTTCCGTCAGTTACTTCGCTTGTACGCGATGCGGTTACAAAACTTACGGGTAAACCCGTTATGGTTTTGGGACCGGGACTTAAAACTGGTCTTAAAATAGCTATTGATAATCCTGCTCAGGCAGGGGCTGACCTTGTGGCAGGCGCAGTTGCCGCCGCAGATGAATATCCTTGTCCCCTTGTTGTTGTGGATATGGGTACGGCTACTACTATAACAGTTATTGATAAAGATAAAAACTTTATCGGCGGTATGATAATGCCGGGACTTCGCGCATCTTTGGAAGCGCTGACAGGAAGCACTTCTCAGCTTCCCAATATCAGCCTTGAACCGCCTAAAAAAGTAATAGGTACAAATACGGTGGATTGTATGTCAAGCGGTGTCATATACGGAACAGCTTGTTCTATTGAAGGCGCAGTTGAACGTATGGAACAGGAACTTGGTCAGAAATGCACAGTTGTTGCAACAGGCGGACTTGCTTCTGTTATAGCACCTCTTTGCAAAAGAGATATAATAGTTGATGACAAACTGCTTCTTAAAGGGTTAATGATAATCTATAATAAAAACAAATAAAAAAAGGGGAATGTAAAATTTCTCCAAAACGCAAAAAGCGGGAAAATCAAGGAGAAATAAAATTAAAAATCTCTTATAAATGACAAAATGAAAGAAAAGTGTTGCTTTTTATATGCAACACTTTTCTATTTTATATGCTTTTTGCTACTTCCAAACCTCGCCACTCGTCATCGTCAAAGCAAGGCTTCATATTCTCCGTTTTGTCTGTCGACAAAACTGCAAATTATTGCCTGCTTTTCCTCCATACTTGCAAAGCATCTTTGCAAGTATCAAAAGCCGAAAAAAGTTTTCGGCTTTAAAGGAAGAATAACGAAGCTTGTGGAGTTTTTGCGAATAGTAAAAACGAAACTTTGCGAAGTTTATTCTGACGTCGCGGTCGGGTAAGCCTACGGCTCGGTTTGAAACTTTTGAAAAAATTTTCCTATCCCCTAAAAAATGAGCTGAAAAACTTGCGTTTTTTCAGCTCATTTTGGTTTAGTTTTTAAGACTCTGAAGTGGTGCGGGTATTCTTCCGCCTCTGTGAATGAATTTTTCGGGTGATTTCATATTGATGTTCATTACGGGACCGTAGCCTAAAAGTCCGCCGAAATCAAGTACGTCACCGACTTTTTTACCGATAGCGGGAATTACGCGGACAGCAGTTGTTTTGGAGTTGACCATACCAATTGCCGCCTCGTCTGCAATTATTGCAGAAATAACTTCCGCAGGAGTATCACCGGGAATGTTTATCATATCAAGACCTACACTGCATACTGCAGTCATAGCTTCAAGCTTTTCAAGTGTAAGTGTTCCGTCTGTTGCGGCAGCTATCATACCTGCATCTTCAGTTACAGGAATAAATGCGCCTGAAAGACCGCCTACGTGACTTGATGCCATAACTCCGCCTTTTTTTACAGCATCGTTAAGAAGGGCAAGAGCGGCAGTTGTTCCGTGACAACCGCATGTTTCAAGGCCCATTTCCTCAAGTATGTAAGCAACGCTGTCACCTACTGCAGGGGTGGGAGCAAGTGAAAGGTCAACAATACCGAAAGGAATATTAAGTCTTTCAGATGCTTTGTTTGCAACAAGCTGACCTACTCTTGTTATTTTAAACGCAGTGCGTTTGATAAGCTCTGCAATTTCAGATAAATCTTCGGTTTTAGCTTTTGAAAGAACTGAACGGACAACACCCGGTCCTGAAACGCCTACGTTAATTGCGCAGTCAGGCTCGCCAACACCGTGAAAGGCACCTGCCATAAATGGATTGTCTTCAACGGCATTGCAGAAAACAACAAGCTTTGCCGCGCCTATACAACCTCTGTCAGCTGTGATTTCGGCAGTTTTTCTGACAATCTCGCCCATAGTGCGAACTGCATCCATATTGATTCCTGCTCTGGTTGAACCTATGTTTACGCTTGAACAAATGTGATTTGTCTCAGAGAGCGCTTCGGGAATGCTCTCAATAAGAGCTTTGTCACCGGGTCCGAAACCCTTTTGAACAAGAGCGGAATATCCGCCGATAAAGTTAACGCCTATGGTTGATGCGGCTCTTTCAAGAGCCTTTGCAAAAGCGACAGGACTTTTGTCGGGACAAGCGGCGGCAAGCATTGAAATTGGAGTTACGCTCACACGCTTGTTTATAATCGGTATACCAAGTTCTTTTTCAATTACGTTACAGGTATCAACCTGTTTTTCACAGACTCTTGTGATTTTGTCGTAAACCTTTTTACAGGCTTTGTCTATGTCAGGGTCGATACAGTCAAGCAAAGATATACCGACGGTAACAGTACGGATATCAAGATGCTCGTGCTGAATCATATCTATCGTTTCTAAAATATCTTTTGTGTTAATCATATTATTATACCCTGTGCATTGAGTTGAAAATGTCCTCGTGCATTACGTGAATTTCCATACCCATTTCCTTGCCCATTTTAGCAATATCGTCACCAAACTCGCCGAGAGCTTTTTCCATACCCGATATGTCTGTAAGCATAATCATACAAAACATATCCTGAAGTACGCTCTGGCTTACTTCTATTATGTTAACATTGTACTGCGCGCATTTTGTACTGACTTTTGCAAGTATGCCTACGCAGTCTTTACCAACAACGGTTATAACAGCTTTCATTTTGTTTTTCTCCTGAGATTTATTTTTCAAAAGTATATCATTTTTTAATATTCATGTCAATGTATACACTATTGTATTTTGTGATAAATAGTGATATACTAATCTAAATACAGGAGGATAGAATTATGTATGATTGGTTAATTGTCGGCGCAGGACTTTACGGCGCTGTTTTTGCAAGAGAAATGACAGACGCGGGTAAAAAATGTCTCGTTATTGATAAACGTAGCCATATAGGCGGTAATATATATACAGAACAAATCGAAGGAATAAACGTTCATAAATACGGTGCGCATATTTTCCATACTTCAGACAAAGAAGTGTGGGACTATGTAAACCGATTCTGTGAATTCAATAACTATATCAATTCACCTGTTGCAAACTATAAAGGAAAACTTTACAATCTGCCGTTCAATATGAATACTTTTTCGCAGATGTGGGGCGTTGTAACACCGAAACAGGCGCAGGATATTATTGAGCGACAGAGAAAAGAAAGCGGTATAACAAATCCGCAAAACCTTGAGCAGCAGGCAATTTCCCTTGTCGGCAAGGATATATACGAGATACTTGTTAAAGACTATACAGAAAAACAGTGGGGAAGACCCTGTAACCAGCTTCCAAGCTTTATAATCAAACGTCTTCCTGTCCGTATGCGTTTTGATAATAACTATTTTAATGACAGATATCAGGGTATACCTATCGGCGGTTATACAGGTATTATAGAAAAAATGCTCGAAGGCTCCGATATCCGTCTTGACTGTAACTATCTTGAAAATAAACAAGAGCTTGATGCACTTGCCAAAAACGTGTTGTTTACAGGATGTATTGACGAGTATTTTGGCTATTGCTACGGTGAGCTTGAATACAGAACGGTAAAATTTGAAACAGAAACGGTTGACAATGATAACTATCAGGGTGTTGCAGTTATGAATTATACCGATAAAGAAACACCTTATACGAGAATTATCGAACATAAACATTTTGAGTATGCCGATACTCCAAAAACCGTTATCTCAAAAGAATACTCAACTGCGTGGGAACTTGGTATGGAACCCTACTATCCTGTTAATGACAGTAAAAACGCACAGCTTTACGAAAAATATGAGGCACTTGCAAAGAAAGAACAAAACGTGGTGTTCGGCGGCAGACTTGGAGAATATAAATATTATGATATGGATAAAGTCATCCGCTCCGCCCTCGACAAACTTAAAACATTAAAATAAAGAAAAAATGCTCTGATTTTTCAGAGCATTTTTTCGTTTTGTACGGAAATTCACAAAATCTGTACGCTTTGTTCGGAA